>NZ_JAHBDG010000037.1:0-54199 GCF_019956305.1 Pseudomonas sp. BF-B-30
GTGTGTCAGTAGACATAAGTACTGCCTGACACACCGCCTTCGCGAGCAAGCCCGCTCCCACAGAATATGTGGCGCATTACTGGTCGGCGGTCTGCATCCCCGCCCGGGTCGGCCTGCCCAGGGTACGCGTGAAGAAGCGTCCGGCTTCGGAGATCAGATTGCGATGAATGTCCTGCCGATCGACACCATCGGCATCGGTGCACAGCGCAGGCATGATTACGATCTGCTCGTCATTGCACGGCGCCATGAAGACGAAGTGCCCTGCCCCCGCCAACAACTTGAAGTCAGGCGCCGTCGGCAGTTTGCGCGCCAGCGCCGCGGCGTTCTTGTCGACAGCCACCAGCTTGTCGCCATCGCCGCTGTAAAGCAGCACCGGCACATGCACATCGGCGAGGGTGTGGCGGCCGAACTTCAGGCTCAACGGTGCCATCAGCATCAAGGCGTGGACGCGAGGATCTGCCACCGGTTGCAGGTCGTCGCGGTCGACAATCAATTCGCCCTGGGTGTTACAGGCATCGCGGTCATCCGGGCGCTCCTGGCAGTAACGGCGCAGGCGATCCAGGTCCGGGGTCGCGCCGGACAGGATCAATGCGGTCTCGCCACCGGCCGAATAGCCAATGACCCCCACCTGATCGGCATTGACGAACGGCGACAGCATACGATCGCCCAAGGTCTCGGTAATGGCTTCGGAAATCTGGATCGGCCGGCCGTACAGGTTACTCAAAGTACCGAGTCGGCTGTGGTCCCTGGAGTTGTCACCGGGGTGAATCACCGCCACCACGACAAAGCCTTTGCGCGCCAGTGACGTGGCAAGGTCGTGCAGGGCCAGCGGGGTACCGGTATTTCCGTGGGACAGCATCAGCATCGGGAACCGGCCGATGGCGACCTTGGTGTCCTCCCCGGCTTCGACGGTGTAACCCTCGAGCTTGCTGGTGTGCTCCCGATCACTGGAAGGATAGAAGGCAATGGCGCGCATCGGCTGCAAGTCCAGCGGGTCGAGAAAAGTCATCTCGTGGAAGCCGACGCTCCAGTGAGGATGCGGTGCAGGCGCGGCGTGCACTGTATTCAAGCTGCTGAGCAGGCAAATCAGTAAAGTTGCACAAAGACGCATCATGGATGCCCCGCCTTGTTACCGGACTTGAGACGTACGCCCTGGACTGCATGAGTCGGGCCACAATCTGAAACGACCAGAAACAAAAAACTCCGTAACTGGTACTTGCGTAGCCAGAATACAGAGTTTTTTGGGCTTTACCTGAACGGTTGCTTACTTTTACCCAAGCCTTACGCAGCGGCGAACAACTGCTCGCTGATTTGTGCGTGGGCAGCGCTCATGGCCTTGTTGCGCACGTCGTCACCGTAAGCCAGGCCTTCGGCACGGACGATTTCGATGTCGGTGATACCGATGAAACCGAACAGCAACTTCAAATACTCTTCGTGGGCAACACCGGTTGCCTGACCGGCGTGCATGCCGCCGGAGGTCGAAACGATCACGACTTTCTTGCCGCCGCAAAGGCCTTCAGGGCCGGCTTCGGTGTAACGGAAGGTCTGGCCGGCCACCGCGATGCGGTCGATCCAGGCTTTGAGTTGAGTCGGGATGGTGAAGTTGTACATCGGTGCGGCAATCACCACGGCATCGGCAGCCAGGAATTCGGCCAGGGTCGAGGCGCTCAGTTGGGCTTCGTGCTGTTGTGCGGCGTTGCGCAGTTCAGCGGTGGTGCCGGCGGCGACCAGGGTGGTGGCGGAGAAATGGCTGATGGCGTCGGCGGCCAGGTCGCGGTAAGTCACCACGGCGGTTGGCTCGGCGGCTTGCCAGGCTTTGACGACTTCACCGCTCAACTGACGGGAAGCCGAGTTGTCGCCCAGGATGCTCGAATCGATATGCAGCAGTTTCATGTGGGATCTCCAAGTGAGGATCGCCCACAAGGGCGATCTGATGGGACTAATCCTACACACGAAACCAATAGTTGATTAGACGGTAACAATGCGATAGTTCGTCCCACAGATAGGACAATTGGATTCACATCATGCAAGACCTCAACGACCTGTATTACTTCGCCAAAGTCGTGGAAGCCGGGGGGTTCGCCGCGGCCGGGCGTTTGCTGGGCATCCCCAAGTCCCGATTGTCACGGCGCATCGCCGAACTGGAAGAGCGCCTCGGCGCAAGACTGCTGCAACGCACCACCCGACAACTGAAACTGACTGCCGTCGGTGAGCGTTACCTCAGGCACTGTCAGGCGATGCTGCTGGAGGCGGAAATGGCCGACGAGGCCGTGGCCAGCATGTCCAGCGAGCCCCGCGGGCGTTTGCGGGTGTCCTGCCCGGTTGGGCTGGCCCATGAAATATTGCCGGGGGTGATCAGCGACTTTCTGGAAAGGTTTCCACAAGTCCAGCTGGAGGTCATGCTGCTCAACCGCCGGGTCGACCTGGTGAACGAAGGCATTGACGTGGCCCTGCGAGTGCGCGAGCTGGGCGACGAAGACCCGCTGCTGGTGACCCGCCGCCTGCGTCAGGCGCAGATGCTGATGGTCGCCAGTCCCGGCTTCCTCGTTGGCCGTGAGATCAACCATCCCGACGATCTGAAAAACCTGCCGGTGCTCGGCGCCCTCGAAGCCGACCGCATGGTGCACATCCGCATGCTGGATCAAAAAGGCAAAAGTTGCGAACTGGCGCTCGAGGCCCGGCTGGGCATCGATGACTTTATCGTGCGCAAGGCCAGCACCCTCTCTGGCCTGGGCTTTACGATGCTGCCCATGATGTATTGCGAGCAGGAACTGGAAAACGGTGCACTGGTGCAGTTGTTGCCCGACTGGTCGTTGCCCGGTGGCTGGCTGCAAGCGGTCTATCCTCATCGACGCGGGGTCATGCCGGCGGTACGCGCCTGGATTGACCATCTGGTCGAGTCATTCAATGCCTGTGGGGAACGATTGTTATGAAAGCCGGACGGATGAGCGAAGAGGATGTCGCGAAATTCTGCCTTACCCTGCCCGGAGCGCGGGAAGACTATAAATGGGGCGGCGTGCGGGTGTTTTCGATTGCCGGGAACAAGATGTTCGCCTTGCAGGGCCTGCGGGGTGATTCCCTGGCCTTCAAGGTCGACAAGGATCTGTTTCTCGGTCATTGCGACCGCCCGGGGATTCATCCGGCGCCTTATCTGGCGCGCGCCCAGTGGATCATCATGGAAACGCCCTACCCGCTCGGCAACGAAGAACTACAAGGCTTGTTGCAGCGTTCCCACCAGTTGGTGGTGAGCAAACTGCCCAAGCGCACTCAAGTCGGCTTGTTGCTTTAGGACCTTGTTGATCAGAACAAGGCGAACATATGTGCGCCGAGGAACAGGTGGTCGATCCAGAACACCTGGTGCATCAGCACGATGATCCAGAACACCAACTGGTAGGAGATTTTGCGGGTTTTGTGCCGGAACGCTTGCTGCGCCAGCAAGGCACCGGGCCAGCCGCCGGCGAGCTCCAGCGCATGCAGGACATTCTCCGGCGTACGCCATTGCTCGGCGCGGGCCTTGCGCTTGTCGCTCCAGTACAGGAAAAACGTCACGACGCTGACGATGCCGTAGGCCGCCAGGGGAATCAGCGACACCCCGTGCAGCCATGAAGACACCGCCCCCGACAGCGGCAACGCACACAGGATTGCAAACACCAGCCACTTCAGCCGTGGATTACGGATCTGTCCCCCGGGCTGGTGCCCGGGGTTATTGCGCGAGCTTGAGTCACTCACGACTTGACCGCGCTCCAGTCGACCCAACCGAACTGCCAGGTCGCCAGGATGATCAGGCCGAACACAATGCGATACCAGGCAAACGCCGCATAGCTGTGGTTGGCGATGAACTTGAGCAGCCCGCGGACCGCGATCATCGCGAAGACGAACGCCGTGACGAAGCCGATCGCGAACACCGGAAAATCGGACGGGACAAACAGGTCACGGTATTTATAGCCCGAGTACACCGCTGCGCCGACCATGGTTGGCATCGCCAGGAAGAACGAAAACTCGGTAGCGGTCTTGCGCGACAGGCCGAACAGTAACCCGCCGATGATCGTCGAGCCCGAACGCGAAGTGCCCGGAATCATGGCCAGGCATTGGGCGAAGCCGACTTTCAGGGCATCTTTCCAGGTCATGTCATCCACCGTTTCGGCGTGGACTTCATGCTGCCGACGCTCGGCCCACAACATGACGAACCCGCCCACGACCAGCGCCGCTGCCACGGTGATCGGATTGAACAGGTACTCGTGGATCATGTCGGCGAAGATCACGCCCAGCACCACGGCCGGCAAGAATGCAATCAACAGGTTCGCGGTAAACCGCCGAGCGCTCGGCTGAGTCGGCAGGCCGATGACCACATCGAAGATCTTGCGTCGAAATTCCCATACCACCGCCAGGATGGCACCCAGCTGGATAATGATGTTGAACGCCATCGCCCGCTCGCCCCCGAAGCCGAGCATGTCGGCCACGATGATCTGGTGGCCGGTGCTGGAAATGGGCAGGAACTCGGTCAGCCCTTCTACAACCCCAAGTATCAATGCCTGAAAGGCGGTCCAAAGATCCATCAATCCCCCAAAAGGCTATGCGCGCCGGCATGCCCCGTTAGTATTTTTCCAAAGCTTGAATTGCGATCAGCCTAGCTGAAGCCCCGCACATCAAGGATCTCCACGGAACCGTCAAAATCCTGTGAAAAAACAATCCTGATCGGGGTTTACCCGCGCGGGGCCGAAATCCTATCAGACAAGTCCGATTGGCGCTGCCGCGTTATTCGCGCACCAACGAAGCACACCCTGCTCCACGGGATTCCCGACGCCAATCCGGTTACAATCGGCCCCCTCTTCGATTTCACCAAGGAACCTCCATGTCCGGGCTTGAACTGTTTGCCGCCGCCCTCGGTGTCATTGCCGTCTGGCTGACGGTCAAACAGAACGCCTGGTGCTGGCCCATCGGTCTGGTCATGGTGCTGCTCTATAGCTGGATCTTTTTTGAGGTGAAGCTGTATTCGGACATGTTGCTGCAAGTCGTCTATGCCGCCTTGCAGCTATACGGCTGGTGGCAGTGGACACGGGCTGGCGAAACGCCCCATGGCCGCGAAGTCAGTTGGCTCGATTCCCGTTCCGTGGCGTTGAGCCTGGCCATCGGTGCACTCGGCAGCCTGTTGCTGGGGGCGGCCATGGCCCATTGGACCGATGCCGCGCAACCCTGGCTCGATGCGGCCCTGACCGGATTCAGCCTGGTGGCGCAGGTCTGGATGGCGCAAAAACGTGTCCAGTGCTGGCCGCTATGGATCGCCCTGGATGTGATTTTCGTGGGGCTGTTCATCTATAAGGACCTGTACCTGACCGCCACCCTGTACGGGCTGTTCGCCGTTATCGCCGTGCAGGGCTGGCGCCAATGGCGCGCCGATCCGGCGTTGCGCGCATGAAAGTCCTGGTACTCACAGGCCCTGAATCCAGCGGTAAAAGCTGGCTGGCGGCCGAGTTGCAGCAGCGTTTCGGCGGGGTTCTGGTCGAGGAGTATGTGCGCTGGTTCATCGAGCAGAATTCCCGGGACACCACCTTGGCCGACATTCCGGACATCGCCCGCGGACAATTGGCATGGGAAGACGAAGCCCGTGCGCAACAACCGTCTTTGCTCATCCTCGACACGCACCTGCTGAGCAATATCCTCTGGAGCCAAACCCTGTTCGGCGACTGCCCCGCCTGGCTCGAACAAGCGCTACTGGCCCGGCATTACGACTTGCACTTGCTGCTGTCGCCGGAACACGTCGAATGGACGGATGATGGCCAGCGTTGCCAACCCCGATTGAGTGAGCGCCAGGCATTTTTCGAGCAGACCCTGGCCTGGCTTGAGCGCCACGCCCAACCGGTTCAAGTACTGCGCGGAGATTGGGCAGAACGCCGATTCCAGGCACTGAACGCCGTGAGCCGATTGCTCGGCGTCTGACCGGCCTTTTGGGGCAATTTCCCCACTACCCCCCCCTGTCCCGGGGGAAAAGTGTCCGATCCTGAAACACCCTTCCCGCCTCAAACCGCCTGTTTCAGCGCCCTTCGCCGCTGGATCATCGGATTTGTTAAGTCATTGATACAACACCGCCGAAACCCTTGTTCCAGAGCGATTTATCCGCAAATAAGGGCTGCCTGCGCAGGGTTTCGTCTCACCTTTGAAACATTCTCGGCAAAGGCTATCCGGGCAATATCCATAAGCCATTGAATCAACGAGATATTCAAAAACCGGCACAGCTTTCGCTCTCTCCTTCAAAAAGCCGACCAGAACCAGCCCACATGAGAAGGAAAGACCGTCGTGGGGATACTCGATAAACATGCCTTGACGTGCCTGCTGCTGATCGCGAGCGCTGCAGGCACGGTTTTCAGTTTTGACGTTCAAGCCGAAGGCAACGGCGTCATCGTGCTTGATCGCACCATTCACCCGACGCCCATCGGTCGCAGCGGCGGCAGGGATCCAAACCCCAACACCCTCAATGCCAACCCATCGGCCCGCGTCACCGGCGAACTCAGTGACGCCGACATCGCCGGGGTCACCACCGGAACCGCCCTTCGCCACAACAACGGGCAAAGCCTGGGTGGCCTGCAAGGCCTCAACGTCGTCACCAACCCCAACGGTATGCCCGGCATGTCTGTGGGTCACGGTGGTGGCAGTGGCAGCGCCATTTCCGGAACCATCAACCGCGCCATGAGCAGCGGCCTCGGTTCACTGGGCAGAATGGCGGGAGGCCAATGAGATGAGTCGATCCCTGCTGTTACTTGCCCTGCTCGGCTGCACCAGTGTGATGGCCGATTCGGGCGTCGGTTCGGTGAACAACGCCACCCTCCAGGATTCCGGTACTCAATACCGCGGCAACTTCAACGTCAACCAGGCGGCTGGCGATCAACAACAGCAGGCCAACGTCCGCGCGATCGCCATTGGCACCCAGGCCGGTGCGATCACCAGCATCCGGCAGAAAATCACTACGCCTGCCAATCCGTCGATGGACGCGACGGCCACTATCGGCGGCTCCTCCTTCAGTAATGGCAACGGCGTACTGGGCGTCAACCAGAGCGCCGGGGCGAACAACCAGATGGCCAACGCCATGCGCATCAGCATCAGCGCCGCACCGCAAGCCATCGACGATAGTGCCCTTTCTCAACAGAACGTGGCGTTGTTACCGAACTCGGGAGCAACTGGCGCCCCAAATGGCAGTCGCCAGGTCGTGACAAGCGACCAGGCCTTCACCGGCAGCCGGGGAGTGATCCAGGTAAACCAGAGTGCCGGGGTGGGGAACCGAATGGCTAACACCTTGAGCATCCGGGTCGCTGACTGACCCGAAACAGTGCGATTAGGGAAGTACCAACACCTGACCAACTAATGAGCACGGAGAAACACCATGAACCCGACAACTGCTCTCAAACCTCTGGCTTTCGCTCTGGCAGCAGTGATGGCATTTGCAGCACAAGCAGGCAGCCTTGATGATGATCAAGGCAGCGGCCAGAGCGATGGCCAGAGTAACAACCATCAGCCTAAAGGCCCGACGCTGGAACAAATTCTGCAGATTACGGCAGGCGCCGGGGCCGCCGTGCTGGACTCGCAGGAAAGCAGTGACAGCAGCGCATTGAACCGGGACACCAGGAACGACGCTAGAGTCGATAACTCCCTGAACAACTCCAACGGCAACATGGGCGCCAACGTTGCAGCCGGTAACGGCAACCAGCAAGACAACGCCGCCGCCCTTGCCACGGCTGACGAAAGCTTCATCTTCGGCACCGCGGTCGCTGTCTCCAGCGCGACTCAGAAGAGCAACGGCAACACCGCCAGGAACCACTCCAGCACCAACAACACAACGCTCAACAACGCAGGCAACAGCGGTTCCGGCAACATCGGCATCAACGTGACCACCGGCGACTTCAACCAACAGAAAAACAACCTGGCGATCGCCGTTTCGGGCGGTCGCGTAGCGCAAGCGGCGGCGGCGGCCAACCAAAGCACGACCGGGCTGAACGTCACCAACAACGCCAACCATGACGACAGCACCCAGACTGATTTCGCTACCGTGGGTGTACTCGGTCTGGCGGGCGTAACCACTCAACAAGTGATCACGCCAGAGGGCTGGAAAGCCCCTGTAACCAACAATGCGTCGATAACGGGCTCGATGAACAACTTCTCCGGCAACGGCGGAGCCAACGTATCGTCTGGTGTGGGCAACCAGCAAAGCAACTCGCTGTCCATCGCCGCGGGCTGCAAGTCCTGTTTGTAATCGCGATTGCAATGAAAGCCCCGGCGACGGGGCTTTTCCACAGTCCCAAGGCGTATCGATCATGCGTAAGACTGTCCTTTTCGCCCTGCTCTGCCTGTCTGGCCTGACCCAGGCTGCACAGATGCCGGTTGCCGCCCTGCCGGGCGGCGTGCTGGTGTACAAGCACGTACAGAGTTTGCGCGAGCGCAAGTTCAGCGACATCGTCGAACAAAAAACCGATTTCAGCTGTGGCGCCGCCGCGCTGGCAACGATACTGCGCCAGGCTTATTGGCTCGACGTCGATGAGGAGCACATCATCAAGGGCATGCTGGTCACCGCAGACCAGGACCTTGTGCGTACCCAGGGTTTTTCCATGCTGGACATGAAGCGCTACATAGAGCGCATCGGCATGCGCGCCCGGGGCTACAGGATCCCGCCGGAAAGGCTCGAAGCCGTGACGATTCCGGTGGTGGTATTGATGGAAATTCGCGGCTACAAGCACTTCGTGGTGTTGCAGCGGGCGGACAAGAACTGGGTCTATATCGGCGATCCGGTACTCGGTCACAAACGCTACTCCCACGATGACTTTGTCAAAGGCTGGAATGGCATTATTTTCGCTATCGTCGGTCCCGGTTACGACAAGTCCAATGCGTTACGCAGTCCACCGGAACCGCTGACAGCCAAGAACAAGATGGATAACTTCAACCCGGTCAAAGATGCCGAATTGATGGATTTTGGTTTCATACAGAGCGACTTCTTTTAATCGCCAACAAGATGATAGGGGGCAGGATGCTCCGGGAGCAGCAAATGAAAACCTCGTATTGGGTGGTCGCTGTCTGTCTGGCAGCGAACACTTCAGGTTTTGCTGATGAGTTCAGACCCATCGAAATCAAGGACCAGGAACTGGCCGAGTTGCGTGGCCGATATGTGATGCCGGGGCGGGTCATCAGCTTCGGTGTCGTCATGAGCAGTACCTGGCGCAATGCCAGTGGTGACCTGATCGGAGCGTCCACCTCGATGCAACTTCAAGCCGCAACGGTCAAGCCCGAGTTCTATGTTTCGACCATCAAGCAATCGGGTCATGGCGGCACGTCCAGGTCGGGCAGCGGTCACGTGTCGGGGGGCGCAGCCCTGAGCACTCCCCGGGGCATAACCCAGGTCACACGGGCCGCAGGTGATGGCAACAGCGCAAACAACAACATCGCTATCAACGTCAAAGAGGCCAGCACGGCCCCTGCACTGGTGCCGGGCCAGGGCCAGGCGCTGATAGCCGGTCAAACCATCACCGGCAGCAATGCCGCAGGCAGTGTCGCGGTATCCGCGACCAGCGGCGGCGTTCAGATGGCCATTACCGCCAACAACAACCAGGGCACCAGCCTGCAACAAGTCGCCCAAGGCGGGTTGCTGCAAAACACCCGGTTGCTGGGCAGCAGCAATGTGGTCGACAACATGACTCAACTCAACGTTGTGCTCAACAATAATGGCCCGAGTGCGGGTGCATTGGACTGCAACCTCAACCAACTCGCTGCATTACGGACCATGGGCTATTGAACTACGCTGAGTCTGGACCATTGGGCACAAATGGACGGCTTATTTCATGTACCGATCAGTATCACTGCGTGCAGTTGCATGCTTGAGTGCTCTACTCCCGGCGGCGATGTTGCAGGCAGCACCTGACCCGGAACTGGAGGCGCTCAAACAAGAGCTTCTGGAGTTGAAACAACGATACGAAGTACAGCAAAAAGCCCTGGCGGTTCTCGAACAACGGGTCCGCCAGGTCGAAGAGCAGCCCGCTTCGCCCCCTCCCAAACGCCTGGCCAAGTCGCCCGCGGATCTCAAGGGCAATCCAGGCGTCGGCACCGGCGCCGCAGCCGCCTCGGGGGGTAGCGGCAGCTCTTATGGACAATCGCTGGCCAATGACTCGCAACCGGCGCAAAGCGTTTCGAACCTGTATGACGAGGCCAGCGGTTTTTTCGGCGGTGGCAAGTTCAGCGTCGAAACCGGGATAACCTACTCCCGCTACGATTCCCGCCAACTGGTCCTCAACGGTTTTCTCGCCCTGGACTCGATCTTCCTGGGCGCTATCAACCTGGACCGGATCAAGGCCGACACCTGGACGCTTGACCTCACCGGTCGCTACAACTTCAACAATCGCTGGCAGTTCGACCTGAACGTGCCGGTGGTCTACCGTGAGTCCACGTACCAGTCCGGTGGCGGCAATAGCGGCGCCGCAAACGTCACGACCGAAGACACCGTCAAGGAAGACCCGACCATAGGCGACGTCAACTTCGGTATCGCCTACAAGTTCCTCGACGAATCGGCCAACACGCCGGATGCCGTAGTGACCTTGCGCGTCAAGGCGCCTACCGGCAAAGACCCGTTCGGCATCAAGCTGGTTCGGGTGGCCGATAACTCTAACCTGGCCGTGCCTGAATCCTTGCCTACCGGTAACGGCGTCTGGTCGATTACGCCGGGGATCTCCCTGGTCAAGACGTTCGATCCGGCGGTGCTGTTCGGCAGCCTGTCCTACACGTACAACATGGAAGAGTCTTTCGACGACATCAGCTCCAACCCGGCGGTCGAGACACCGGGCAAAGTACGCATTGGCGACAGCTTCCAGATCGGCGCCGGCATTGCGTTCGCCTTGAACGAAAAGATGAGTATGTCGTTCTCGGTCTCTGACCTGGTGCAACGCAAAAGCAAGCTCAAGGAAGATGGCGGGGATTGGCAAGCGGTGGTCTCCAGCGATGCCAACGCCGGTTACTTCAACATCGGCATGACCATTGCGGCCACCGACAACCTGACCATCGTGCCCAACCTGTCCATCGGCATGACGGACGATGCCCCGGACTTCCAGTTCAGCCTGAAACTCCCCTACTACTTCTGACCCGAACAAAAACCCCGCTGCAATTGCAATCGCAGCGGGGTTTTGGTTTGCGGCCGGGGTTCAGCGAATCTGGTGCTTGTGCAACAACCGGTAGAAGGTCGGTCGCGACACACCCAATACTTTGGCGGCGACACTCAGGTTATCGCTGTGGCGACTCAATACATCGCACAACGCCTGGCGTTCGGCCCGGGACTTGTATTCTTCGAGGGTGCCCATCGGCGATGCGAGCGTATGCTGACTGATCAACCCCAGGTCACGGGCCTCGATCTGCCGGCCTTCGGCCAACACCAGCCCGCGACGAACGCGGTTGGCCAGTTCGCGAACATTGCCTGGCCAGTCGTGTTTGCCCATGGCAATCAACGCGTCTTCGCTGAAACTGCGTGGGCGGCGCCCGGTTTCATGGCTATAGAAATGAGAGAAGTGGTTGGCCAACACCGCCAGGTCGCCATGGCGCTCGCGCAGCGGAACGGTCGCCACTTGCAGTACGTTCAAGCGGTAATACAGGTCTTCGCGAAAGCGCTTCTTCTCGATGGCGGCTTCAAGGTCGGTATGCGTTGCCGCCAGAACCCGCACATCCACCGGAATCAGCTGACTGCCGCCGACCCGCTCGATGTGTTTTTCCTGGAGGAACCGCAACAGGTTGGCCTGCAACTCCAGTGGCAGGTCACCGATCTCGTCGAGAAACAGGGTGCCACCGTTGGCGGCTTCTATCCGTCCGACCTTGCGTTGGTGCGCGCCGGTAAATGCGCCTTTCTCATGGCCGAACAACTCGGACTGGATCAAATGCTCGGGAATCGCACCACAATTGATCGCAATGAAGGGTTTGCTGTGACGCTGGGACTGACGATGCAGGGTTCGTGCGACCAGTTCCTTGCCAGTGCCGCTTTCACCGCGAATCAACACCGGAGATTCGGTCGGAGCCAGTTTGCTCAACAGCTTTCGCAGCTCACGAATAGGTTTGCTGTCGCCCAGCAATTCGTGCTCGGGCTGGTCGACATAGACCGTGCCCTGCCCGCGCAAGCGCGCCATGCCAAACGCGCGCCCCAGTGTTACCTGGACCCGGGACACATCGAACGGCAAGGTATGAAAGTCAAAAAACCATTCACAGACGAAGTCGCCGACATTTTGCAGCCGCAGTACATCCTGGTTGAGTACGGCTATCCACTCGGTGCCGCTGCGGCTGATCAGCTCTTTGACGGCCTCCGGGTGCTCAAGGTGAAAAGGCTGCAAGCGCAGCAAGCCCACGTCACAGGTTCGGTCAACGGCTTTCTCCAGCGTGCAGCTGTCAACGTCCCAACCGATGGCGCGCAATCCAGGGAGCAGGCGATAGCAATCGTCACAGGGGTCCACCACTAACAAACGTCGTAAGGCAGGCGCATCACTCATGACTGATCCTTGGCGCCAAATTTATGAAAATTTAATAAAAACAGTCATTTGGCAGACCTGGCTGTAACATTAGCAAGAATTTGACAGGGCCTTGTACTGTTTGACTATAGGGATGTCACAAAACCAGTTATAAGTTGCAATTATGTTAGTTACCTAACGACTCTTTCCTTTCATTCAGCTTTCAATGTCAGGCTCTTCCTTGAATCTGTGAAATAAAGTGGAAATTTCTTTTGATTGTGTGTGACCCGAACCCCGGTTGCGGGCATCAGTACAAGTAACCAGCTGAACGGTAAGCCCAACCGTCGGCCTATCACTTGATTGGGCATACAGAGAGAAGACCCTATGAACGCCCCGCTCCGTATCAACGAAGCACTTCTGATTGCCGACCGCGCATTTAAACCATTCAAATGCGTGGCCTGGGCCCCACAAGACGGCAATGGCGAACTCAGCCTGACCGTTATCGACCGCACCAGCACCAGCATTGGCCGCAAGCAGATCCCAAGCAGCGCCTATTCCGATCCAGCGCAACTCGAACGGCTGCTGGAACAGGCTCGCGCCGAACTGAGCGAGGAAGGTTACACACTGCAGTCGTGGTCGATGCCGCACTAATCGTTTTGCGGATTACTCCGGGGTAATCCGCGCCCTTTTCCTGTCTTTAGTTCGCAGGTTTTTTCTGGCCGCGCACACTACGTGACACTGTTTAATTCGAACTTCACATACGCCTGATACTTTGCAGGCTCGCCATTGGTTCGAAAAGACACTGTTGTGGCACACAGCGACCCTCCGTCTGTTAGTTCTTACAGTTGTGCATCCCTTCATTCAGGGATTGAATAATCTCCCTATCAAGTCGCCACCCAAACTTCTGGATCAGGACGACTCGCAAGGAGATGCGGTGCATGTCAAGCCAGTCCGCTTTTGCCTACTCCGCTACCCGGACCAACGCCGGGGCCCTCGATACGACGTTTGCCGCCAACGGCAAAACCCAGGTCTATTTCGCCGACAGCCTTTTCAGTCTGGCCAATGACGTTGCGATCGATGCGCAAGGTCGCTTGCTGGTAGCCGCAAAAGTCGGCATGGCCGATGGCATCCGCTTTGGCCTGGCCCGCTTGCTGGCGGATGGTTGCGCAGACCTGACGTTCGGCAAACAAGGCAGTGTCATCGGGCAATTCGAACCGGGGTTCGAAGCCATGGGCACCAAGGTCCTGATCCTGCCCGACGGCAACATCCTGTTGGCTGGCCTGCAATACGTAAACGCGCACCGCACGCTCCCGGCCCTGGCATTGCTGGATCAGGATGGCCGCCTGGTGCAAGGTTTTGGCGATAATGGCCACCGTGTCGTGCGATTACCTGGCGATCTGTCCCTGGGCATGCGCGATATCCGGCTGCCTCTCGGTGTGCCGGGCGCAGAAGCCTGCGATGTGGCCATACAGCAAGACGGCCGGATCCTGATCCTGGCCAACCATCACTACGAACTGGCCGATCACGTCGGCATGCTGATACGCCTGGATGTCGAAGGCTCGCTGGACTGCTCGTTCAACGACCGCGGCTTCGTGATGGTCAGGCACCTGCTGATGAATACCTGGCTCAGCAGCCTGACGGTACAACGTGATGGCCGAATCCTGGTCGGTGGATCGATCAATTTTCCCGAGGAAGGCTTGCTGGCACGCTATCACCCGGACGGGCGCCTCGACGACCGATTTGCCGTGGATGGATTCATGACCTTCAAGGCCCAAGGGCATGGCGCCCGGGTCTGTCGGGTGGTCCAGCAAAACGAAGGCGAAATCCTGTGTTTTGGCAGCAGTCGCGAGCCGATGCACTGCCTGACATTTAAAATGCACAGCAACGGCCGCCCCGACAGTCATTGCAACGGAGGACATCCGCAGCGGCGGGAAATCGGTTACAGCGGATGCCAGTGGACCGCCGCGCAGTTACAGCCTGATGGCAGTGTGCTCACGGCGGGCGCCACCATCGGCGGCGTCGAAGCAGACTTCATTCTCGGGCGATACCTGCCCAACGGCCTTCCCGATCGCCGTTTTGGCAAAGGCAGCGGCTATACACGTACGCGCCTGGGCCCCAGTCTGGATACCGCCACCTGTGTCGCCGCGTACGCCGATGGAAACATTGTAGTGGGAGGCTATTCGCTACACGGAAACTACAAGGCGGTCATCGCTCGTTTCCAGGGATAAACACCGGCATTTTTCCTGCGCTTGATCTTCTCGCGCGCTTGCGGCAACTTGCGCGCTTCTCAAGACAAGGAGCAGCCGATGTCCGGTTCAATGGCCCAGGCGTTCGCGCACAACTTTCTCGGGCACTCGCCCCGTTGGTACAAGGCCTGCATCGTCGGCTTTCTCATCCTCAATGCCCTGGTGCTTTGGACCGCAGGCCCGGTGGCTGCCGGCTGGCTACTGGTGCTGGAGTTCATCTTCACCCTGGCCATGGCACTCAAATGCTATCCGCTGATGCCCGGCGGGCTGCTGTTGATTGAAGCCCTGCTGCTGAAGATGACCACGCCCCAGGCGCTGTACGACGAGTTGTTGCACAACTTCCCGGTGATCCTGCTGCTGATGTTCATGGTGGCCGGTATCTATTTCATGAAGGACCTGTTGCTTTACCTGTTCTCGCGCCTGCTGCTCGGGGTCCGCTCCAAAGCCTTGCTGTCCCTGATGTTCTGCTTTCTGTCGGCCTTTCTGTCGGCGTTCCTCGATGCCTTGACTGTGACTGCCGTGATCATCAGTGCCGCCGTAGGTTTTTACTCGGTGTATCACCGCGTCGCCTCGGGCAACGATCCGCGCCAGGACAGCGAGTTCAGCGACGACCAACATCTGCCCACCCTGCATCACCGTGATCTGGAACAGTTCCGCGCCTTCCTGCGCAGCCTGCTGATGCACGGCGCCGTGGGCACCGCGCTGGGCGGTGTCTGTACGCTGGTCGGTGAACCGCAGAACCTGCTGATCGGCCATGAAATGGGCTGGCACTTCGCTGAGTTCTTCACCCAGGTTGCGCCGGTATCCCTGCCGGTACTGGTTGCCGGGCTGGTAACCTGCGTCCTGCTGGAAAAGCTGCGCTGGTTCGGATACGGCACGCTGCTGCCGGATAACGTTCGTGCGGTGCTGGCCAACTACGCCGCCGAAGACAATGCCGAGCGCACCACGCGCCAAGGTGCAGCGCTACTGGTGCAAGGCTTTGCCGCATTGATTCTGATTGCCGGGCTGGCGTTCCACATCGCCGAAGTGGGTTTGATCGGTTTGATGGTGATCGTGTTGATTACCGCCTTTACCGGCATCACCGACGAACACCGCCTGGGCACAGCGTTCAAGGACGCCATGCCGTTCACCTCATTGTTGGTGGTGTTTTTCGCCGTGGTCGCGGTGATTCACGACCAGCAACTGTTCGCCCCACTGATTCACTGGGTGCTGACGCTCCCGGCAGACCAACAACCGGGCATGCTGTTCATTGCCAACGGCCTGCTGTCCGCCATCAGCGACAACGTGTTCGTTGCAACCATTTACATCACCGAAGTGAAGCGCGCGTTCATGGCGGGTGAGATGACCCGTGAGCACTTCGAAACCCTGGCGATTGCGATCAATACCGGTACCAACCTGCCGAGCGTGGCGACGCCCAACGGTCAGGCGGCGTTTCTGTTCCTGCTGACCTCGGCGATTGCACCGCTGGTGCGTCTGTCGTACGGGCGAATGGTCTGGATGGCGCTGCCGTACACCGTGGTGATGGGGACATTGGGCTGGTATGCGGTGAGTTACTGGCTCTGACACCGCCGAGCCTTTGTGGCGAGGGGGCTTGCCCCCGTTGGCTGCGCAGCGGCCCCAAACCTACTACTACGCTGTAGCAGGTACACCGAGTGATGAAATGGCGACTGCTTCGCAGCCGAACGGGGGCAAGCCCCCTCGCCACAAAAGCTCGCTCCCACAGAAGATAGGTGTTATCCGAGGCGGTGCCAGACGCGACCGTCACGGGTGAGCAGTTCTTCGCCGGCCTTGGGGCCGTTTTCCCCGGCAACGTAGCTCTGCACGCTGGAATCCTGCTGCCAGGCATCCAGGAACGGCTGCACGGCGCGCCAGCCGTTTTCGATGTTATCGGCACGCTGGAACAGCGTCTGGTCACCCGTCAGGCAATCGTAGATCAGGGTTTCGTAGCCGGTGGACGGCTGCATCTCGAAGAAGTCCTTGTAGGCGAACCCCAGCTCGATGTTGTCCATTTTCAAGGCCTGGCCGGGACGCTTGGCCAGCAGGTCGAACCACATGCCTTCGTTCGGCTGGATCTGAATGCGCAAATAGGTCGGCTGCAGCTCATCGACCTCGGTATCGCGGAACTGCGCATAGGGCGCCGGCTTGAAACAGATCACGATCTCGGTGTCACGCACACTCATGCGCTTGCCGGTTCGCAGATAGAACGGCACGCCGACCCATCGCCAGTTATCGATCATGACCTTGAGGGCCACATAGGTTTCGGTATTGCTGTCGGGTGCGACGTTGTTTTCCTGGCGGTAGCCCGGCAGTGCCTTGCCGTCGATCTCACCCGCGGCGTATTGGCCCCGTACCGAATTGGCGCGGGCTTCCTCCACCGTCCAGGGCCTGATCGCGCCAACGACCTTGGCTTTCTCGCCGCGCACCGCATCGGCGCCGAACGCGGCGGGCGGCTCCATCGCCACCATCGCCAGCAACTGGAACAGGTGATTGGGCACCATGTCCCGCAGCGCGCCGGTGTGCTCATAGAAACTGCCACGGGTTTCCACGCCCACGGTTTCGGCGGCGGTGATCTGCACGTGGTCGATGTAGTGATTGTTCCAGAACGCTTCGAACAGGCTGTTGGAGAACCGGCTGACCAGGATGTTCTGTACGGTCTCCTTGCCCAGGTAATGGTCGATGCGGTAGATCTGCTTTTCCGTCATCACCTTGAGCAGGCAAGCGTTCAAGGCTTCGGCCGTATGCAGGTCGGAACCGAAGGGTTTTTCGATCACCACCCTTCTGAAAGCCTCGGGGGTTTCTTCCAGCAAGCCGGCCGAGCCAAGACGGCGCACCACTTCACTGAAGAAACGCGGCGCGGTGGCCAGATAGAACACCGCATTGCCAGTACCGCTGTCGGCGATTTTTGCCGCCAGCGCTTGATAAGTGCTGTCGTCCAGGAAATCGCCCTGGACGTAGCTGATGCCTTTGGCGAGTTTGGCCCACAGCGCCGGGTCAAGGGCTTGATCGCCCTTGCCGGTCCTGGTGGCCACCTCGTTGCGGATGAAGTCTTCAAGTTTTTTCGCGAAGCCTTCATCGCTGATGGCGTTGTGGTCAACGCCGATGATCCGCAGTCCATTCCCGAGTAAACCGTCACGGCTGAGATTGTACAGCGCCGGCATCAGCAGGCGCTTGACCAGATCGCCGTGGGCGCCGAACAGGAACAGCGTGGTCGGCGGCGCGGGTTCAGCCTTGGATTTCCTGCGGATCGCGTGGGTCATTTTTTCGAGGTCTCCACATGGCCGCCGAAGCCGAAGCGCTGGGCCGAGAGAATCTTGTCGCCAAAGGTGCCTTGCCCACGGGAACGGTAGCGCGAGAACAGCGAGTTCGACAGCACCGGCACCGGCACCGCTTGTTCCATGGCGGCTTCGATGGTCCATTGACCTTCACCGCTGTCGGCCACGGACCCGGAGAAACCGTCGAGTTTCGGATCGCTGGCCAGGGCGTCGGCAGTCAGGTCCAGCAACCACGAGGACACCACGCTGCCACGACGCCACACTTCGGCGATATCGGCGACGTTCAGGTCGAAACGCTGGTCTTGCGGCAGGTTCTCGCTGTTTTTGGTCTTGAGGATGTCGAAGCCTTCTGCGAACGCCTGCATCATTCCGTATTCGATGCCGTTGTGGATCATCTTCACGAAGTGCCCGGAACCGGCCGGACCTGCATGAATGTAACCACGCTCGGCACGATCGTCGTCGGACTTGCGGTCCTTGGTGCGCGGGATGTCGCCCAGGCCAGGGGCCAGGGTTGCGAACAGCGGGTCGAGGCGCTTAACAGTCTCGGCATCGCCGCCGATCATCATGCAGTAACCGCGCTCCAGGCCCCAGACACCGCCGGAGGTACCGACGTCGATGTAGTGCAGGCCTTTTTCCGACAGGGTCTTCGCCCGGCGGATATCGTCTTTATAGAAGGTGTTGCCGCCGTCGATGATGGTATCGCCGGCTTCGAGCAAGGTGCTCAGGGTGTCGATGGTTTCTTCGGTCGGCGCGCCAGCTGGCAGCATGACCCAGACCGCACGCGGCCTGGCCAGGCCGGCGACCAGCGCCGGCAGATCGGTGACGCCCGTGGAGCCCTCTGTAGCCAAGGCTTCGACAAAGGCGGTATTGCGATCGTAAACAACGGTGGTGTGCCCGTTGAGCATCAGGCGCCGCGCAATATTGCCGCCCATGCGGCCCAGTCCAATAATCCCGAGTTGCATGTGCTGATGCTCCCTACTACAAATTAAGTGTGTCAAAGGTTATAGCCCAACGCGACTCATGAGGTTAGTCCAGAGCGTTGGCACGAAGTTTCCGGGCATTGTGCCCGATCCTGATGGATAACGTCGGGAATCAAACCGAAGACACAACGACCATGAAAAATAAAAAAGTTCCCTTCTGGGGCAAAAGAAATCAAAATTGGCGCCGATAGTAGGTCAGCCCCGGATTTCGAGGCGTACCTACAGTTGAGACACGCCATTTGCGAGGTGAGCAATGGGCACAGTACATACCGCACTGCCAGCACAAACCCTTTACGTCACAATCCGTCGCGATGAATTGCGCCAGTTGAAAGACGAACGCGATCAGTTGAAGCAGGAACTGGCACAATTGCGGCTGCTGCTGCAAACCAATCAAGTGCAGCCCCTGGCTGTGGTGCAACACGCCCCACTCGCCTGACCCCCCCTCTTTGAAGCGGGAGCGGTCTGCACTGCTTCCGCACCGGCTCACGCCCTGCCGCCCCTGGCAACTCACAAAATTTTCACAATTGTTACACGACAATTACTCGTTTAGGTCGCCCGATTCCGCGCGGCCCTCGTTCGTCGTCCGTGATATCCAAGTCCCGGCGGTGGTAGTGAACTCTCGGCTGGAGCGCTGAATGTCTTTGTTTAAACGCAGCAACACGACTGCGGCAGGTTTTGATTGGGCCGGATTTGTCTGGCTGTTTGTATTCTTCTGGTACTTTTCCGGCATCACCCAACTACTCATCCAGTTGACTGGCACCTCCGGCTTTAGCGGATTCCGCCAGGCCTTCGTCATGAGCGCCTTCTGGCTGGCGCCGATGTTGCTGTTCCCCCGGCAAACCCGCGTCATGGCTGCCGTGATCGGCGTCGTACTGTGGGCGTGCTCCATGGCGAGCCTGGGTTACTTCTTCATTTATCAGCAGGAGTTTTCCCAGAGCGTCATCTTCATCATGTTTGAGTCGAACGTGGCTGAAGCCGGCGAGTACATGACCCAGTACTTTGCCTGGTGGATGGTGCCGGCGTTCCTGGCACACACCGCTTTTTCCTGGTTCCTGTGGACACGCCTGCGCCCGGTGTACCTGCCCCGTGGCAAGGCAATCGTGGCCGCGGTGGCCATTGTCGTGGCGGTCGTCGGTTATCCGCTGATCAAGCAAACCTCACGCACCGGCAGTTTCGCCGAAGGCTTCGACAAGTTCGAAACCCGCATCGAGCCGGCGGTGCCATGGCAAATGGCCGTGGCCTATCACCGCTACCTGGAAACCCTGGCCGGCATGCAGGACATGCTCAATAACGCCAGCAAGATTCCACCGCTGCACAACCTGAAGGACGCAATGGCCAACACGCCTGCGACCCTGGTGCTGGTGATCGGTGAGTCCACCAACCGTCAGCGCATGAGCCTGTACGGCTACCCCCGGGCAACCACGCCGGAACTGGACAAGCTCAAGGATCAACTGGACGTTTTCGACAACGTCATTACGCCGCGCCCCTACACCATTGAGGCGCTGCAGCAGGTCCTGACCTTCGCCGACGAAGAAAACCCCGACCTGTACCTGTCGACGCCATCGCTGGTCAGCATGATGAAACAGGCAGGTTACAAGACCTTCTGGATCACCAACCAGCAGACCATGACCAAGCGCAACACCATGCTCACGACCTTTTCCGAACAGGCCGATGAACAGGTGTACCTGAACAACAACCGCAACCAGAACGCCGCCCAGTACGATGGCGACGTGATCGAGCCCTTCAACAAGGCCCTGGCCGACGGGGCACCACGCAAACTCATCGTCGTGCATTTGCTCGGCACGCACATGAGCTACCAGTACCGTTACCCGTCGACCTTCGACAAGTTCCAGGACCGTGAGGGCGTGCCTGCCGGCATTCGCGATGACCAGTTGCCGACGTACAACAGCTACGACAATGCCGTGCTGTACAACGACTTCGTGGTGTCCAGCCTGATCAAGGACTACGCCAGGACCGATCCGAACGGCTTCCTGCTGTACCTGTCCGACCATGGCGAAGACGTGTTCGATTCCGTGGGCCACAGCACCTTGGGGCGCAACGAGAACAAGCCGACAGCACCGATGTACACCATTCCGTTCATGGCCTGGGCATCGCCAAAATGGCGCGCAACCCATGACTGGAACCTCGCGGGTGATCTCTCGCGCCCTTACAGCAGCTCGCACCTGATTCACACCTGGGCCGACCTGGCGGGCCTGAGCTTCGACGAACTCGATCGCAGCAAAAGCCTGGTCAGCGACAGCTTCAAGGCCCGGCCATTGATGATCGGCAACCCGTATGAGCGTCAGCAGCGTGCGCTGATCGACTTCAGCCTGATGAAGCCCAAAACGCCACCGACTGTCGTTCAGCAGTAATCCTTTCAGGGGCCGGTTCCGGCCCCTTTTTCATGCTCCCGTTGCAGCCATGCAGGTCGTTGGTGAAGTTGATTCCCAATTGACCGAATCGGCGGATAATGCCATTTCGACACTGCTTCATTGATTCATGGACGAAAGGCATCCGACATCTGTAGTGGGAGGCAAACCATGAAACGCACCGCAATGATTCTCGCCGGCCTGATGGCCTTGGGCTCAACCAGTGCTTTTGCCGAAGGTGGGGCCGAACGCATGCGCTATTACTACGAAAGCCTGCGACTGGCCCAGCAAGAAGCCCTGGGCCACCCCATCCAAAGCATTGAACTGCGGGTTCCGGACGATCAAACCGCACAAATGACTGAAACCTACAGACCGAAATGATCCACGGACGTCTGATTGCAGTTCTAGGTAGAAGACTGTCGGGCGTCCTGATGGACGCCCTTTTTTTGCCTGCTGAATCAGAGGTTCTTGGTCCAGAACAGCATCCGTCCATGGGCCGGGTCGAACATACCGGCGGCGAAACCGGCTTTTTCATAGGAACCCTGGGCCACGGCATTGCCTTCCAGCACCTCCAGGGTGAGCTTGCAGCAGCCACGCTGACGGGCGATGTCTTCGACCTTTTGCAGCATCTTCTGGCTCAAGCCCAGGCCGCGAAACTTTTTCACCACCGACACATCATGCACATTGACCAGCGGCCGGCAGGCAAACGTCGAGAACCCCTCGAAGCAATTGACCAGCCCGGCCGGCTCGCCACCGACAAAAGCCAGCACACTGAAGGCGTGGGGGCGCCGGGCAAGTTCGCCCGGGAGCTGCTCCAGTACATTGGCCGGCAACGGCTGGCCGCCCCCCATCGGGTCCTCGGCGTAGTGGTTCAGCACCAGGCAAATAGCCTCGGCATGCACCGGATTGGTGTAACTGGCCTGAAGCACAAGAATTTCTGCGGAGTCCATTTCCATCCTCGATCACACATGAAGTAGCCCCCAGCATGTACTCACGCTGAAGTGCCCGCAGACCATAGCGCGAGCAACGTGCCAACGACAATCGCAACCGAGAAAATCTTTGGCCTCAAGCGCCCCAGATCAAGGCTTCCGTCCACCCCAGTTCGGCAAAATCCTCAGCCCGCAAGTGCGACTCACCGACGCAGAAAAACTCGTCGAGTTGCGGTGGCTGGACCGAGGTGCCGCTGAGCATGGCGTGAATCTGGCCGCGGTGATGGATCTGGTGTTCAAACAAATGGGACAGCAGGCGCAAGCGACTGTCGTGTTGCGGGGTGTCGCGGGCGATGGTCACGATTTTGCCCAGGTCGGCGTCGCGCATCTGCTCGCAGTAGGCGATCAGCCGGCGGTCGACGTGGGCCTGTTCGCCGACCAGGTCCGTTGCCACGAGGCAGGGTTCGTCCTCCTTGAAAAACACCCGGCAATCGGGATGCGGGTCGTCGCCGCGCAGTTCGCGCTCCAGGGCGTCCACATAAAACCAGTCACAGGTGAGGATGTGGTTGAGGGTGGCGCGGATCGAGGGGAAGAAGCTGACCCGGGATGCGCTCAGTTCCTGCGGGCTCAACTGACGCCAGGCCTTGGCCAGTCGGTGATTGGCCCAGGCGTTCTGGTAGGCCATGGTCAGCAAATGGTGTGACAGGGGCTGATTCATGTTCGCTGCTCCCGATCAAAACCCGATCAAACTTCGGCAAACCGCTGCAGTTGCATTTCCTGCAATCGACTGAGGGTGCGGCGGAACGGAAATTCCAGATAACCCTCGGTGTAAAGCGATGCCATTGGCACTTGCGCTTCAAGGTACAGCGGCACCTTGCGGTCGTAGCACTCGTCCACCAGGGCAATGAACCGTCGCACACCATCGTCATGCACCGATAACTGCGGCAACTCGCGATCTCCCGCCTCCACCCGCTCGACACCGTCCTCGGTGCCGCGGGCAATGCGCCCTGCGCGTTTCTGTGCGCTGAGGTTGGGCACGTCACTCAACAGGATAGCGCCGTAGGTATCGCACAGGGCGATGAAATCCATGGCCGCGAAGGGTTGCTCGCACAGCGCGGCGTAACGGGTCCAGAGCACCGTCGGGCTGGTCTTGATCACCTCAAGGGAACGGTGACCGACCTTGACTGGCTCGCTCGATATTGACTGGCCGACGCTCAACAACTGGAATACTTCACCCAAAGCGCCGGGGTTACCGGGCTCGGCCACCCAATAACGTTGCAAACCGGCCCCCGGATGCAGGCGATGGTCTTCCCCGCCATCCACCGCAATCACCTGCATGTGCAGCTTGATCGCCGCGATGGCGGGCATGAAACGGTCGCGATTGAAGCCGTCGGCGTACAACTGTTCCGGCGGCAGATTGGACGTGCAGACCACTACCACGCCCTGTTCGAACATCACCTGGAACAGGCGCCCGAGAATGATCGCGTCGCCGATGTCATTGACGAACAGTTCGTCGAAACACAGCACACGAACCTCTTCAGCCAATTCACGGGCCAACGCCTTGAGCGGATCGGCAGTGCCGGTCAGTTTAAACGAGCGTTGGTGCACCCAGCCCATGAAGTGGTGAAAGTGCTGGCGCCGAGCCGGTACTCGCAGGCTTTGGTAGAACTGGTCCATCAACCAGGTCTTGCCCCGCCCCACCGGCCCCCACAGGTACACGCCGGAAATGGGCGCGCTGCCTGCGTGCAACGCTTCGTGGCATTTTTGCAGCGCCCACACCGCATGTTCCTGGGCCTCGTCCTGGACAAAGCCCTTTTGTTCGATGGCATGCTGCCAGGCGCTTAAGGGGGAATCGATAGTCATGGGCGGCAGTATGCCATTGCCCATGGATAACGCGACCGGTGATCGGCAGTTTTGTGCAGACAGGAAAAGCACCTTGACGCTTTAGATTACCAGCATCATATTAAATAGATGCTTTGGATAATCTATTAAACCTTGTCGCCATCCCTCTGGAGTCATCCCATGCATTACAAAGCTTTCGGTCGTAAAACCGGCTTGCGTGTTTCCGAACTGGCGCTGGGCGCGGGTAATTTCGGTACCGGTTGGGGCCATGGCGCCGAGCGTGACGAAGCCAGACGGATTTTTGATGGTTATCTGGAAGCCGGTGGCAATTTCATCGATACCGCCAATGGCTATCAGGGCGGGCAGTCCGAGGTCATGCTCAGCGAATTCATCGCCGCAGAACGGGATCGCCTGGTCATCGCCACCAAATACACCCTCGGGACTACACCGGCAGCCGGCATTTCCCACACTGGCAACAGCCGCAAGAACATGGTGCGCGCCGTCGAAGAAAGCCTGAAACGGCTGAAGACCGAGCATATCGACCTGTTCTGGGCGCACATGAGCGACGGCGTCACGCCCATGGAAGAGATCCTGCGCGGCTTCGACGATCTGGTCAGTGCCGGCAAGATTCATTACGCCGGGCTTTCGAACTTCCCCGCCTGGCGCATCGCCCGCGCCGACCTGCTGGCCGAGGTACGCGGTTTTGCCCCGATTGCCGCGATCCAGGTCGAGTACAGCCTCGCCGAACGCACCGCCGAGCGTGAACAACTGCCGATGGCCGAAGCCCTGGGCCTGGCCGCGACCTTGTGGTCGCCGCTGGGTGGCGGCTTCCTGACTGGCAAATATCGCAACAGTGAGGGCGACAATCGCGCGAACAAACTCGGCGTGCTGATCCACGCCGAAAAAAGCGCCCGCGAAACCGCCCTGCTCGACACCTTGATCGATGTCGCCGCAGAACTGGACGCCAGCCCGACCCACGTGGCCATAGCCTGGCTGCGGGAAAAAGCCAGGCGCTCGACCACGGCGCTGATTCCGATCCTCGGTTCCCGGACCCGTGAGCAGCTGGATGCCACGTTGGGCGCGCTGAATGTGCAGTTGAGCAGCGAACAACTGGCACGACTGGACGGCGTCAGTGACGTGGACAAAGGCGTGCCGCACGAATCCATTTCCGGTTCGTTCGCGCGGTCCAGCGGTGGTCAGATCCTCGACCTGCCAATCGTTCCAGTGGCCTGACACAAATCAAAACTGTGGGAGCGGGCTTGCTCGCGAAGGCGTCGTGTCAGTCGACATTGGTATTGAATGACACACCGCTTTCGCGAGCAAGCCCGCTCCCACAGAGGGATTGCGTTTTACTTATCGAGCTTATGTTTTGCCGCATACAGGCACAACATCTCCATCGCCAGCGTCGCCGCCGCCAGTGAGGTGATCTCCGCGCTGTCATAGGCCGGAGCCACTTCCACCACGTCCATGCCCACCAGGTTGATCCCGCGCAAACCGCCGAGAATCTCCAGCGCCTGCACCGTGCTCAAGCCGCCGCATACAGGTGTTCCGGTGCCCGGCGCGAATGCCGGATCGAGGCAGTCGATGTCGAAGGTCAGGTACACAGGGTTGTCGCCGACCCGCGCGCGAATCGCCTCGACGATCGCCTCGCAGCCACGGCGGTGCACCTGCCGTGCGTCGAGCACCTGAAAGCCCTGATGATCATCGTTGGTGGTGCGCAAGCCGATTTGTACCGAACGCGACGGGTCCACCAGCCCTTCCCTGGCCGCGTGCCAGAACATGGTGCCATGGTCGATCCGCTTGCCCTCTTCGTCCGGCCAGGTATCGCTGTGGGCGTCGAAGTGGATCAGCGACAATGCCCCGTGCTTGCGGGCATGGGCCTTGAGCAGTGGATAGGTAATGAAATGGTCGCCGCCAAACGTCAGCATCGCCGTGCCGGCATTGAGGATGTGCTCGGCGTGGGCTTCGATCATTTCGGGCGTCGATTGCGGCGAACCGTAGTCGAAATCGCAATCGCCGTAGTCGATGACCGCCAGGTGATCGAACGGATCAAACGTCCACGGCCAATGCCGTTCCCAGGCGATCCCGGCCGAGGCGGCGCGAATGCCCCGTGGCCCGAAGCGTGCGCCGGGGCGGTTGCTGGTGGCCGTGTCGAACGGCACGCCACTGACGGCCACATCAACGCCGCGCAGGTCACGACTGTAACGGCGACGCATGAAACTGGTGATACCGGCGTAGGTACTTTCAGCGGCCGTGCCATAAAGGCTGTCACGGGTAAGGGCTTGATCGTTCTGCATCGGGACGTCCATTGAAGGCTCCTTCTTTTATAGTTATTGGCGGCTACGGAAAGTGGTCCACAAGCGCGTGCGCTGGCGCATGTCCTTGAGGTTCATGCTGCGGTCGGCGTACAGCCGTTCGCGCACGTCGGCCAGCGGGTAGATGTCCGGATCGGTGCGCACCGCTTCATCCACCAGCGGCGTGGCGGCCTGGTTCGCCGTGGCGAAGAACAAGGTGTTGGTCAGTGCCGCAACGGACTCGGGGCGCAACATGAATTCGATAAAGGCGCGGGCGGCTTCTGGGTGCGGCGCGTCCTTGGGAATCGCCAGGTTGTCCTGCCACACGAGGGTGCCTTCCCTGGGAATCCGGTAGGCAATTTCATAGGGTTTGTTGGCCTTGCGTGCCTGGTCGGCGGCCATGCTGGCGTCACCGTTGTAGGTCAACGCCAGGCACACGCTGCCATTGGCCAGGTCGCTGATCTGCCGCCCGGTGGCGACGTACAGCACGTTCGGCTGTAGCTGATGCAGCAACGCCTCGGCGGCTGACAGATCATTCTTGTCCGTGCTGTAGGGATCTTTACCCAGGTAATGCAGCGCCAGTCCGATCACCTCCTGGGGCGAGTCGAGAATGGCGATGCCGCAGTCTTTCAACTTGCTTGCGTACTCGGGTTTGAACAGCAGGTCCAGGCTATTGAGCGGCACGTCCGGCAAGCGCTGCTTGATCGCCTCGACGTTCATGCCCAATCCCAGCGTGCCCCAGGTATAAGGCACGCCATAGCGGTTGCCGGGATCGACAGCGGCGAGTTTTTCCAGCAAGTCCGGATCTAGGTTGGCGTAACCCTTGAGTCCTTCGTGGGGAATCGGTTTCAACGCCCCGGCTGCAAGCCCCCGGGCCAGCACACTGGAGGACGGTACCACCACGTCATAACCGCTGCCGCCGGTGAGCAGCTTGGTCTCCAGTACTTCCGAAGAATCGAAGGTGTCGTAGCGCACATGGATGCCGGTTTCCTGCTCGAACCGCTGCAGGGTTTCGGGGGCCACGTAATCGGCCCAACTGTACAGATTGACCACCTTGTCTTCGGCCTGGGCCGAAACAGCCACGGCGAGCAACAGCGCGGGTAAACACAGCTTGAACATGGGAGCCATGACGAACACCTGACCAGAGGAAGTGGTTGCAGGATGCGTCGTCGGATACATTGGTGAAATATCAAGTTAATTAACCTGACTTTATGACGGAGTAATGTTTGATGCTCGGCCAACTCCATGATCTGGACCTGCAATTGTTGCGTCTGTTTGTCAGCGTGGTGGAGTGCGGCGGTTTCAGTGCCGCCCAGGGTGAGCTGGGCTTGAGCCAGTCGAGCATCAGCCAGCAAATGGCCAAGCTGGAAACCCGCCTTGGCTATCGCCTGTGCAGCCGCGGCAAGGGCGGATTCAAGGTCACCGCCAAGGGCGAACAACTCCTCAGCGCCACACGCACCCTGTTCGAATCCATCGAAGCCTTCCGTCATCAATCCAACGGCGTGGCCGGGCGCTTGATCGGTGAAGTGCGCCTGGGTCTGTCCGAAGCCCTGGATCAATCGGTGCTGCAACGGGTGGCCGAGGCGATCCGGCGCTTCCGTGAGCGGGACGAGTCCGTGCGCATCGAACTGATCAGCGCCATGCCCGGCGAAATGGAGCGTTTGCTACTGCAACAGCGGCTGGACCTGGCCATCGGCTATTTCTCGCAAGTGCAAAGCGCGTTTGACTACCGCCAATTGTTCATTGAAACCCAGCATCTGTATTGCGCCCCCGGCCATCCGCTGTTCACCAACCCGGCCCCCTGCGATCAGGATCTGCAGGCCAGCGACCGGGTCGATCACCCCTACCGTTTTCTGCGCAGTGACGAACCCTTCCAGGGCAAGCTGTGTTCGGCGCGCTCGGAACAAGTCGAAGGCACCCTCGCCTTTATCCTTTCCGGCAAGCATGTCGGTTATTTGCCCAGCCACTTCGCCCATGCCTGGGAAAACAAGGGTTTGCTCAGGGCCGTGCGTCGAGGCGACATGAGTTTCGATGTCGCGTTTCATCTGGCCCGGCACCGGGCGCAAGTGGCCGGCGATGCACAAAAGGCATTCGAAGAGGATCTGCTCGCGGCGTTTGCCTGACTACGTCGTGGTCTACGCTGTAACAATGCCGGACACTGTCATGCAAAAATGCACAGATAACCTGCACTTATCCGGGTTGTACAAGGCAAATTTGCACTGATACGATCCGCCATCGCTCGCGCGCGAGCATCTTGATAAAGAACAATAAAAGCAGGGAGTTAGTGATGACTGCTCAGGTTTTTTCTCCCGGGACTCAGTCCATGGATGCCATGCAAAACGAAGTGCTGGCCGAGGTTCGCAACCACATTGGTCACCTGACCCTCAACCGCCCCGCCGGCCTCAATGCCCTCACCCTGGACATGGTGCGCAACCTGCACCGCCAGCTCGACGCCTGGGCCCAGGATTCGCAAGTCCATGCCGTGGTCTTGCGCGGTGCCGGGGAAAAAGCCTTCTGCGCCGGCGGCGACATTCGCTCGCTGCATGACAGTTTCAAAAGCGGCGACACCCTGCACGAAGATTTCTTTGTCGAGGAATACGCCCTCGACCTCGCGATCCACCACTACCGCAAACCGGTGCTGGCCCTGATGGACGGTTTTGTCCTCGGCGGCGGCATGGGCCTGGTGCAAGGCGCAGACCTGCGCGTGGTCACAGAGAAAAGCCGCCTGGCGATGCCGGAAGTCGGCATCGGCTATTTCCCGGACGTCGGCGGCAGTTACTTCCTGCCGCGCATCCCCGGTGAACTGGGGATTTACCTCGGCGTCAGCGGCGTGCAGATTCGCGCCGCCGATGCGCTGTATTGCGGCCTGGCCGACTGGTACCTGGAAAGCGACAAGCTTGGCGTCCTGGACGAAAAACTCGACCAGCTCGAATGGCACGATACGCCGCTCAAGGATCTGCAAGGCCTGCTGGCGAAACTCGCCGTGCAGCAACTGCCCGATGCGCCACTGGCGACTTTGCGCCCGGCCATCGACCACTTCTTCGCCCAGCCCGATGTGCCGAGTATTGTGGAGCAACTACGCCAGGTAACGGTCGCCGACAGCCATGAGTGGGCCGTCACCACCGCCGACCTGCTGGAAACCCGCTCGCCGCTGGCCATGGCCGTGACCCTGGAAATGCTCCGTCGCGGACGCGAGCTGCCCCTTGAACAATGTTTCGCCCTTGAGCTGCACCTGGACCGTCAGTGGTTCGAGCGCGGCGACCTGATCGAAGGCGTGCGCGCCTTGCTGATCGACAAAGACAAGACACCACGCTGGAACCCGCCCACCCTCCAGGCACTGGACGCCGAACACGTGGCGAGCTTCTTCAGCGAGTTTGACCGGAGCGAGAGCTGAGCCATGCACGATATCGAATTGAGCGAAGAGCAAGTCATGATCCGCGACATGGCCCGGGATTTTGCCCGCGGCGAAATCGCGCCCCATGCCCAGGCCTGGGAAAAGGCCGGCTGGATCGATGACGGTCTGGTGGCGAAAATGGGCGAACTGGGCTTGCTGGGCATGGTGGTCCCAGAGGAATGGGGCGGCACCTATGTCGACTATGTGGCCTATGCACTGGCGGTAGAAGAAATTTCCGCCGGCGACGGTGCTACCGGCGCCTTCATGAGCATCCACAACTCCGTGGGCTGCGGGCCGGTGCTCAACTACGGCAGCGAAGAACAGAAGCAGACCTGGCTGGCGGACCTTGCCAGCGGCCAGGTCATCGGCTGTTTCTGCCTGACCGAACCCCAGGCCGGTTCCGAGGCGCACAACCTGCGCACCCGCGCCGAACTGCGCGACGGCCAGTGGGTGATCAATGGCGCCAAACAATTTGTCAGCAACGGCAAGCGCGCCAAACTGGCGATTGTGTTTGCCGTGACCGATCCGGACCTGGGCAAACGTGGCATCTCGGCGTTCCTGGTACCGACCGACACCGCCGGTTTTATCGTCGACCGCACCGAACACAAGATGGGCATCCGTGCTTCCGACACCTGCGCGGTGACCCTGAACAACTGCACCATCCCCGAAGCCAATTTGCTGGGCGAACGCGGCAAGGGCCTGGCCATCGCCTTGTCCAACCTCGAAGGCGGCCGCATCGGCATCGCCGCCCAGGCACTGGGCATCGCCCGCGCAGCGTTTGAGGCGGCACTGGCTTATTCCCGTGATCGTGTGCAGTTTGGCAAAACGATCAATGAACACCAGAGCATCGCCAACCTGCTGGCCGACATGCACATGCAGTTGAACGCCGCGCGATTGATGATCCTGCATGCCGCACGCCTGCGCACGGCCGGCAAACCCTGTCTGTCGGAGGCGTCACAAGCCAAGCTGTTTGCGTCGGAAATGGCGGAAAAGGTCTGCTCCTCCGCGATTCAGATTCATGGCGGATACGGGTATCTGGAAGACTATCCGGTGGAGAAGTACTACCGGGATGCGCGGATCACGCAGATCTACGAAGGGTCGAGCGAAATTCAGCGGATGGTGATTGCCCGCGAGCTGAAGAACTACCTGATTTGATGCCCTGTACCTGTAGGAGCGAGCTCGCTCGCGATGGTGGCCAACGATAACGCGGGGTACCTGAATCAACCCGGTGCCCTCAGGTTTTTCGCGAGCAGGCTCGCTCCTACAAGGGGATCTCATAAACGCTGAGATCCAATGTGGGAGCGGGCTTGCTCGCGAAAGCGTCCGAAAGGTGACTACATCACTTGCCTTGGAACTCAGCCTCACGCTTGGCAATGAACGCCGCCATCCCTTCCTTCTGATCCTGCGTCGCAAACGCCGCATGGAACACCCGACGCTCAAAGCGCACGCCTTCGGCCAGGCTCACTTCAAAGGCACGATTGACGCTTTCCTTGACCATCATCGCAATCGGCAACGACTTTTTAGCGATCAACGCGGCGACTTTCAGCGCTTCATCCAACAGCTCATCGCTCGGCACGATACGCGCCACGATGCCGCAACGCTCGGCTTCCACGGCATCGATCAAGCGGCCGCTCAGGCACATTTCCATGGCCTTGGCCTTGCCCACGGCGCGGGTCAGTCGTTGGGTGCCGCCCATGCCCGGCAACACGCCGAGATTGATTTCCGGCTGGCCGAATCTGGCGTTGTCACCGGCCAGAATGAAATCGCACATCAACGCCAGCTCACAGCCGCCACCCAGGGCGAAACCGTTGACCGCCGCGATGATCGGCTTGCGGCGGTTGGCCACACGATCGCTGTCGCTGAACAGGTCGTCGATGTAGATCTGCGGGTAGGTCAGCTCCGCCATTTCCTTGATGTCGGCACCGGCGGCAAAGGCTTTTTTCGAACCGGTCAGGACGATGCAGCCGATGTTCGAGTCAGCCTCGAAGCCGTCGAGGGCCTGGTTCAGTTCGCTGACGATCTGCGCGTTCAACGCATTCAGCGCTTGTGGACGGTTGAGGGTGATCAGGCCAACGCGGCCGTGGGTTTCCAGCAAAATCGTTTCGTAGCTCACAGGGGACTCCTTCTTATAAATTGCGCGAAATGACCATGCGCTGAATATCGCTGGTGCCTTCGTAGATCTGGCAGACCCGCACGTCGCGGTAGATCCGCTCCAGCGGGAAATCGTTGAGGTAACCGTAACCGCCCAGGGTTTGCAGCGCCGAGGAGCATACCTTCTCGGCCATTTCCGAGGCGAACAACTTGGCCATCGACGCTTCGACCAGGGCCGGTTTGCCACTGTCACGCAGAGCGGCGGCGTAGTGCACCATTTGCCGCGCCACGGCGATCTGGGTCGCCATGTCCGCCAGGCGGAAGGCCACGGCCTGGTGCTCGATGATCGGCTTGCCGAAGCTCTCGCGCTCACGGGCGTAATCGCGCGCCGCTTCGAACGCGGCACGGGCCATGCCCACCGATTGCGAAGCGATGCCGACGCGGCCGCCTTCAAGGTTGGCCAGGGCAATCCTGTAGCCTTCGCCCTCCTCGCCCAAACGATTGGCCAGCGGCACCTTCACGCCTTCGAAAAGGATCTGGCAGGTGTCGGACGCATGCTGGCCGAGCTTGTCTTCGACCCGCGCGACTTTGTAGCCCGGCGAATCGGTCGGCACTATAAAGGCGCTGATGCCACGTTTGCCGGCACTCGGATCGGTCACCGCAAACACGATCACCACCCCGGCATTCTGCCCGGAGGTGATGAACTGCTTGCAGCCGTTGAGCACATAATGATCGCCTTCCAGGCGTGCACGGGTTTTCAGGCCGCTGGCGTCGGAACCGGCCTGGGGCTCGGTCAGCGCAAAGGCACCGAGCATCGCACCGCTGGCCAATGGTTTGAGGAAGCGCTCTTTCTGCTCATCGGTGCCGTAGTTGAGGATCGGTACGCAACCCACGGAGTTGTGCACGCTCATGATGGTCGAGCAGGCGCCATCGCCGGCGGCGATTTCTTCCAGCGCCATGGCGTAGGCCAGGTAACCGGTGTCGCATCCGCCCCACTGCTCCGGCACCAGCATGCCGAAGAAGCCCAGCCCGGCCATTTCGCCGATGGCCTCCTTGGGAAAACGGTGCTCGCGGTCCCACTCGGCAGCGAAGGGCTTCAGCCGTTCCTGGGCAAAGTCCCGGGCCATGTCGCGGATTTGTTGTTGGTCGTCATTGGGGATCATGGTGAATCCTTAAATCTGGTTACGACGCAGAACCCTGTGGGAGCGGGCTTGCTCGCGAAGTGGCCGTGTCAGTCGACATCATCGTCGGATGACACACCGCTTTCGCGAGCAAGCCCGCTCCCACATGGGATAGCGTCAGTTTCAGTAGAGGCATTCCACGGCCATCGCCGTCGCTTCACCGCCGCCGATACAAATCGCCGCGACACCACGCTTCAGGCCTTTCTGGCGCAGGGCCGAAAGCAGGGTCACCAGAATCCGCGCACCGGACGCTCCGATCGGGTGCCCGAGGGCGCACGCGCCGCCGTGCACGTTGAGTTTCTCGTGAGGGATTTCCAGATGAGTCATCGCGGCCATGCCGACCACGGCGAAGGCTTCGTTGACTTCCACCAGATCCACATCATTGAGCGACCAGCCGGTTTTCTTCATCAACTTCTTGATTGCACCAATCGGTGCCACCGGGAACAGGCCCGGGGTGTCGGCGAACGCAGCGTGGCCATGAATCACCGCCAAGGGTTTCAGGCCTTGTTTCTGTGCCTGGGACTGGCGCATCAGCACCAGCGCGGCGGCACCGTCGGAGATCGAACTGGAGTTGGCCGCCGTCACCGTACCGCCTTCGCGGAATGCCGGCTTCAGCGAAGCAATCTTGTCCAGCCTGGCTTTTGGCGGCTGCTCGTCGTTGCTGATCACCACCTGTTCTTTGCCAACAGTTACGGTCAGCGGCACAATTTCGGCCTTGAAGCTGCCGTCCTTGATCGCCTGTTGCGCACGAGTGGTCGAGGCAATGGCAAACGCGTCCTGGGCTTCACGGCTGAAGCCGTTGGTTTCGGCGCAGTCTTCGGCGAAGGTGCCCATCAGGCGGCCCTTGTCGTAGGCATCTTCGAGGCCGTCCAGGAACATCGAGTCCTGCACCCGACCATGGCCCATGCGGTATCCGGCACGGGCGCGATCCAGCAGGTAAGGCGCGTTGGACATGCTTTCCATGCCACCGGCAACCACCACGTCGGCACTGCCCGCCACCAGCATGTCATGGGCCAGAATCGCCGCTTCCATGCCGGAGCCACACATCTTGTTCAGGGTGGTGCAGCGGGTCGATTTATCCAGCCCCGCGCCCAGCGCCGCCTGACGCGCAGGGGCCTGGCCAAGGCCTGCCGGCAGCACGCAGCCGAACAGCACTTCGTCGACGCTATCACTGGCAACACCGGCACGTTCGACGGCGGCCTTGATGGCGGCCGCACCGAGTTGCGGTGCGGTCAGGCTTTTCAGTTCGCCCTGGAAACCGCCCATCGGGGTGCGGACGGCGCTGACGATAACAATTGGATCGTTGGACATTGTCATGACAAATCCTCCTTACTTGGCGGCCATACGCAAGGCACCGTCGAGACGGATCACCTCGCCATTGAGCATGCTGTTTTCAATAATATGCTTGACCAGCCCGGCATACTCGCCCGGTTTGCCCAAACGCGGCGGGAATGGCACGCCAGCGGCCAGGGAATCGCGGACTTCCTGGGTCATGCCGGCCATCATCGGCGTCTCGAAGATGCCGGGGGCGATCGTCATGACACGGATGCCGAAGCGCGCCAGCTCACGGGCCGCCGGCAAGGTCAGGCTGACAATCGCGCCCTTGGACGCCGAGTAAGCCGCCTGACCGATCTGGCCGTCGTAAGCCGCGGCAGACGCGGTGTTGATGATCACGCCGCGCTCGCCATCGGCATCCGCTTCGGTCTCGGCAATCGCCGCGGCCGCAAGGCGCAGCATGTTGAAGCTGCCGATCAGGTTGACGTTGATCACCTGGCTGAAACTGGCCAGTGCATGCGGACCTGTCTTGCCGAGAATCTTCTCGCCACGCACGATGCCGGCGCAATTGACCAGGCCGTTGAGGCCACCAAAGGCCTTGACCGTCGCCTGCACGGCAGCTTCGGCCGCCGCTTCGTTGCTGATGTCCGCCACCACGCTTTGTGCACCAAGGCGCTGGGCCTGGGCTGCAACGGCTTCGGCGTTCATGTCCACCAGCATCACTTTGGCGCCGGCGGCGACCAGCACCTCGGCGGTGGCGGCACCGAGGCCGGAAGCGCCACCGGTGACGATAAAAATCTTGTTCTGGATCTGCATCATTAATTCCCTGGATTCAAGCTGGAAGGTTCTTCGCCGCGGCCTCTTGAGCCTTGGCGATTTCCTGGTTGCGCAAGATAAAGCGCTGCAATTTGCCGCTGGGGGTTTTCGGCAATTCGCTGACAAATTCGATTTCACGGGGATACGAGTGCGCCGCCAGACGCTTGCGCACGTGCTGGCGCAGCTCTTCGGCCAACTCGGAGGCGGCGCGGTATTGCGGGCTGAGCACGACGAACGCCTTGACCAGTTCGGTGCGCTCCGGATCGGGCTTGCCGACCACAGCGGCCTCGACCACGGCCGGGTGTTCGATCAGCGCACTTTCCACGTCGAAGGGACCTACCCGGTAGCCGGAGGTGGTGATCACGTCATCACTGCGACCGACGAAGCTGATGCTGCCGTCCGGGTTCCACTCAACGGTGTCGCCACTCAGGTAGTAGTTGCCGACAAAGGCCTTGGTCGGCCCGCCTTCGTAGCCGGCGAACCAGCACATCGGCGACTGGCTGCGGTCGATAGCCAGGATGCCCGGCTGCCCAACGCCGAGTTCCTTGTAGTCGTCGTCCAGTACCACAATGCGGTGGCCCGGCGAGGCAAAACCGGCGGCGCCCATGTGAATCGGGTGCTCCAGGCCGTGGTGGTTGCACAGCACCATGCCCAGTTCGGTCTGGCCGTAGTGGTCGTGGATGACCACGTCGAGGTTATCGGCGAACCAGCGGATCACTTCCGGGTTCAGCGGCTCGCCGGCGCTGCTGACGATACGCAGCTTGCCCTTGATCGACTTGGCGAATTCATCGCCGCCGGCAATCAGCAAGCGGTAGGCCGTGGGCGAACCGGTGAGGTTGGTGATCCCGTACTTGTTGATCACCCGGCAGGTGCTTTCGAGGGTGAACGGGCCATCGTAAAAGGTAATCGGATGGCCCATGGACATTGGCCCCGTGACACCGAAATAAATGCCGTAGGCCCAGCCCGGGTCGGCGACGTTCCAGAAGGCGTCTTCCGGGCGCAGATCCACCGCATCGCGGGTGTAGCTCTGGAACGCTACGATGGCCTTGAGTGGCACCGACAGCGCTTTCGACGGGCCGGTGGTGCCCGAGGTGAACATCAGCAGGAACGGATCTTCGCCGGTCAGCAGCACCGGTTCACAGTCGGCGGAATAGTTGGCCAGTTCGGCCCAGAAACTGAAATCGCCATGCACCAGGCCCTGCCCTTTGGCACCGGTGACGGTCACGATGGACGGGCAATCGGCGACTTCGGCGAGTTTCGGCCGGTTCACTGCATCGGTCACCACCACTTTGGCGCCAGAGCAGCCCAGGCGGTGCTCGATGGCCTTGGGGCCGAATGCGGTAAACAGCGGTTGATACACCGCGCCGATGCGCCAGGTGGCGAACACGGTGATCAACAGTTCGATATTGCGGGGCAACAGGCCGGCGACCTTGTCGCCTTTCTTCACGCCCTGGGCCAGCAGGTAGTTGGCGAAACGCGCGGCCTTGTCCTGCAAGTCGGTGAAGGTGTACGAAGCACCAGTGCCATCGCGTCCTTCCCAGAACAGCGCGATGCGACCCGGCAAGGCATGCCGGTCACAGCATTCGACACAGGCGTTGAGGGCCGCCAAATCGCCCGCGAGCGCGGCATCGACGGTGTGCTGATAATTGAACTGAGAAGTAGCAGACAAGTAATCGCGCATTGCCAGAATCCCACTGTGTTTTTATTAGGTTGGGGGGAACCGTAATCAACAGGGAAATACTCGCTCTGCGCGGGTTACCGGGCAATGGTCAAAGCTATCAAGTTGTCTGACTGCTTTGGCCAAAGCCCGCTGGGCATCAGGAGGTGAAGCGCACCCCGGGCTTGGCGCGTTCGTCCACGGTCAGTTCGAACACATCCGGCCGCGCGTAGTGGCCGACCACGTCATAGTCGTAGCGGGCGCGCACCAGGTCGTCGGTGTCGATTTGCGCAGTGAGCAACCCGGCACTGTCGCGCAACGGCCCGGCGAGGATGTCGCCCATGGGGTCTACGATCACACTGCCACCAGCAATCAACGGTCGATCCGCCGGCCAGTTGGCGATGTCCAGGCCCAGGGCCTGGGGCGATGCCTGGACCTGGCAGGCGCTGACCACGAAACAGCGCCCCTCATGGGCAATGTGGCGCATGCTGACTTGCCACATCTCCCGTTCGTCCACGGTCGGTGCGCACCATACCTCCACGCCTTTGGCGTACATCGCCGTGCGCAGCAGCGGCATCATGTTTTCCCAGCACACCAGCGCACCGACACGCCCGACCTGGCTGTCGATCACCGGCAAGGTCGAGCCATCGCCCTTGCCCCAGATCAGCCGCTCGGTGCCGGTGGGCATCAGTTTGCGATGTTTGGCCACCAGCCCGGCCTGCGGATCGAAGTACAGCGCGGTGCAGTACAAGGTGCTGCCGGCGCGCTCGATCACGCCGATCACCAGATTGGCTGCGGTGCGAGCGCAGAGTGCCGCCAGCGCCTCGGTTTCCGCGCCGGGTACGTCGATGGCATTGGCAAAATAGCGGGCAAAGGCTTCGCGCCCTTGCGGCAGGCGATAGCCCAATTGCGTACCAAAGCCTTCGCCTTTGGGATAACCGCCCAGCAGCGCTTCCGGCATCACCACCAACCCGGCGCCGGATTCGATGATTGCGTTTTCATAGGACAGGATCTGTTCCAGGGTTTCAGCCTTGCCGCCGGGCAAGGCGCCGATCTGCAGGGCCGCGACAATTGATTTGGGCATCTTGGAAACTCCATTCGCATCAGGTGTTGCTCATTCTCCGGCGTCAGGCAATCATCAATAAAGACCGATTCACTGCTGAATGATATGAACCAAATGAATATCACCGACGTCGACCTCAACCTGCTCAAAGTCTTCGAAGCGCTGCACGAAGAGTCCAGCGCCAGCCGTGCCGCGCTGCGTCTGGGCGTGACGCAATCGGCCGTCAGCGCGGCCTTGCGTCGCTTGCGCGAGCTGTATGGCGATCAGCTGTTCGTGCGCACCGGACGCGGCCTGGCCCCCTCGCTCAAGGCCAATCAGCTCAAACCGGTGGTCAGCGATGCCCTGAACAAATGCCGGCAGAGCCTGGCGATGGTCGATCCGGCTGCGCAACAGTACGAAGGTCGCTCAGTCACGGTCGGCATGTCGGATGATTTCGAGATTGCCTACGGCCGGCGGCTGATCGAAGAGATCGCCCGTTGCGCGCCGAAACTGCGGCTGATTTTCCGCCAGACCCACAGCCAGATCGTCGCCCAGGCGTTGATGGAGCGCAGTATCGACCTGGCGATTGCCGCGGGCGGGTTTGCCGAGCGGCTGCTCAGCCGTCAGGTGCTGGGGGAAGGTGGCTATCTGTGCCTGGTGGACCCGTCGAGCCTGGTCGAGGGCCAGCAGAGCATCGGTCTCGAGGAGTTTGTGGCCCGCGAACACATTCTGGTGTCGTCCGGCGGTTTTATCGGGATTACCGATGAGGGATTGGCGGCGCTGGGGCTGAGCCGGAGGGTGTGCGCTTCGACCACGCATTTTGCCGCGTTGCCGCACTTGCTAAAAGGCAGTCGGGCGGTGGCGACCATTCCGGCCCATGCCGCCCAAAGCATCGCAACACTCAGCGGGCTGGCGCTGCTGCCCTGCCCCCTGGCGTTGCCGCGCTACCCGATCGAACTGGGCTGGCGGACCAGCACCCAGTTCGACCCGGTGCTCTTGAAAGTGCGCGAGGCAATCGTCGCGAGTTTCGCCTGACAGCGTTGTTACTTGTTGGCCGCCATCAGGCGATTGACTTCACTGCGCACCATGTTGGCGTATTCCGGCGGCGACATGCCGTCCAGTTCGGCGCGCACCCATTCGGCCCATTTGCCTTTGCGCTTGGCCCGTTCGCCGAACAACCGCGCAGCCTCACCCTTGGCCTTGCCCAGGTTGTTTTGCCAGAGTTCGAACAGACGGGATTTCTCGTCTTCAAGCGCTGCGCGCTCGGCGAGGGGTTTGTCGGCCAGATTGAAGCTCATGGGAATTTCCTGCTGCGTAAAATAGGCGACATCTTACACTGTAGGACGAAAGGTCCTGCGCCGGTTTTTCAGCAAGATGGCCTCCACGGGCAAAATAGCTGCAACTTTTCCGACGACGGCAGACTCCATTGTTCACTGTCCACTTACCTGCAAGGAGTACTTCAATGGCCCGCAAAACCGCCGCGCAAGCCGCCGAAGATCAAATCAAGGATCAAGCCTTCAGCGAACTTCAAACGCTGATCGAAGAATCGGAAAAACTGCTGAAAAGCAGCGCCTCGATGGTCGGGGAAGAAGCAGAGACCCTTCGTGGACAAATCGCCCTGAAACTCCGGCAGGCAGGGGATTCGGTGAGCAGCGTACGCGACCGCACCCGGCCCGCGGTCGAGGCCACTGAAACCTATATCGGCGGGCATCCATGGCAAACCGTGGCGATTTCCGCCGGGTTTGGCCTGGTGGTGGGGTTGTTGCTGGGTCGTCGCTAAGCACTGGCTAACACTGAACCCTGTGGGAGCGGGCTTGCTCGCGAAAGCGGTGTGTCAGCAACCTGGATATTGGCTGACACACCGCCTTCGCGAGCAAGCCCGCTCCCACAGGGGGTTGCGGCGTATCTAACGGATCACTCCCCCGCCAGCTCCCGCAAGTTCGCCAGTGTCTTGGCATCCAGCTCAATGCCATTGACCTGCGACTTAGCGCGTTGATGATGACGCCGGTCACCCGGCAAACGCTTCAGGCCGACACCGTGCATTTGCCGCACCAGTTCCTGGCTGCGCTCGGCAAAGCTTTGCCCCGCCGCCTTGTCCGGATCGATCACGATAAGCAACTGGCCAGTCCAGGGGGTCTTGGCGCCAGGGTGGTTCTTCCAGTCGAACTCGAAGGAAAAATTGCCACCGGTCAGTGCCGCCGCGAGCAACTCGACCATCATCGACAACGCCGAGCCCTTGTGCCCGCCGAAAGGCAGCAACGCGCCGCCCTCGAGAATCGCCTTCGGGTCCGTGGTCGGCTGGCCGAGGCTGTCTACGCCCATCCCTTCCGGCAAGCGTTCACCCTCGCGGGCGGCAATTTGCACATCGCCATGGGCAATGGCGCTGGTGGCCAGATCGAAGACAATCGGCCCGCCCTCGGCCCGCGGTGCAGCGAAGGCAATCGGGTTGGTGCCGAACAGCGGCCGGTCGGCACCGTGGGGCACCACGCAGGTCATGCTGTTGACCACGCTCAATGCCACAAGGCCCTCTTCAGCGAAGGGTTCGACATCCGGCCACAAGGCCGCGAAATGGTGCGAATTACGGATCGCCAGCACCGCGATGCCGGCACTTCGGGCCTTCTGCACCAGTAACTCGCGTGCCGCCGCCAGGGCCGGCTGCGCAAAACCGTTATTGGCGTCGACCCGCACAAACCCTGAAGCCACATCTTCGACCAGCGGAACGGCCTGACCATTGACCCAGCCGCTTTGCAGCGTCGAAACATAACCAGGAATGCGGAATACCCCGTGACTGTGCGCGCCGTCGCGCTCGGCACCGGCGCAGTTTTGCGCCAGCACCCGGGCAACTTCGGCCGACGTGCCGTGACGCAGAAAAATCTTCTCCAGCAAAGCGCTCAGCGCTTCGAGTGACAGGTGTGACGGGACCGCGGTAGAGGCGTGATCGTGTGGCGCAGACATCTGAAGCTCCAGACTGATTATTGGAGGGAACAACAGCGTACAAAGACCCGCCGATTAACAACGCGCGGCGTGCGAACTGTCAACCATTCGATCAGGGTCGATGAGGTCTATCCCTGTCACAAACGCCCGCGACCCGTGCGTTATCTATTTACCACCCGCGTCAACGCACCGGCTTTTAGTCTCGATGCTCAATCCACAGGCGCCTTTGAGTGGCACCTAGAACGAGACTCGACGATGTCTACATCAGTAACTCCGCTGTTTTTCCCCGAGGCGCTGATGTCGCGCGGTCTCTGGAGAGAACTTGGCCAAACCCACGGGCTGACACGAAGGGACTTCGAATGGTTCAGCCATATCGAACTGGCCACCCAGGCACTGCGCGATGAGCAGACGCCGCCCATGCTGGCGAAGAAAATCCTGTTGAAAATCCCTGGACTGGAACCCGTGCCGCTGGCCGGCAGTTTTTTGCTGACCGCGACGCCCGATGACAATGGCGTGATTCTCTACACCCCGTACGCGGGAATAAAAAAGTTCGCCGACCGCAGGGCCCTGACCGAACAGCTGGTGACGCAACTCAAAGCGGCCGGTGAAGACAACGACCTGCTGGCCTTCATGGCCCTGTCTCAACGCAAGGTCGTGGTGGGCGCCGCCGACATCGAGCTGGACTTTCAAACCATCGACGGCGACGTGTTCGAAGACCAGCGCAACACCCTCTCCAGCCAGCAGCAACTTAACGACCAGGCCCTGCTCGACGAATTGAAAGCGCTGCCGTCCCTGACCTCGCTGCTCGACACATTGCTGAGTCAACGGCTGGCGGCGTCTTTCCCCGACCTGGATCAGAGCCGGACCCAAGTGAACTTCTACCTGGCTACAACGCCAGAAAAAGCGGGCGAAAGCCATCCGGCGCGACGCTGGGTCAACTCCCTTTCCCTGAGTGACGCGGTACTCCTGCACTATCGCCATCAGCGTTGGCCATCCGGGCAGTCCCATGAATTTTCCCATCCGGGAAAGTCCCCGGCAAAAGCCGACCAGCCACTCTGGGAAGCAGCCGTCACGACAATCTCGCGCCAACTGACTAGCCTGCTGATCGGGCAGCTCGAAGGTTTCTGGGCTGCGGCGAGCACCGAAGGCGCATCGCGTCGCCAGTTCTTCGGCCAGGCCATCGCCGACCAGGCGCGGGTACAACTGCTGCTCAAGCGCGAAGCCGGGATCATCACCCCTGAGCAAAGCCAGGACTTGCACGCGTTGATCTCGACGGCCAGCCGGACGAACAAGGCTATGACGGTCGAAACCGTGCGTCTGTGGGAGTACCAGGCCAACTATGCAGAGTTGGCCGGCTCACTGATGGTCAGCGCCGGCAATGCGTTTCTCTACACGCCCACCGCAGGCCTGCAGGTGCTCGAGAACTATCAGGACTTGTGCGATACGGTGCTGAGCAAACTCAGTGCGGCCGGTCATGAGGATGAACTCTATGGTCTGCTGAGCCTGGATGAACGCCAGCGTTTCATTGGTTTTGACCGGCCGAATGTGACCGGGGAAGTGATTGGCGGCGCGATCTTCCCCAAGCTCTTCGACCGGATCATCAGCAAGCAACGGCAGAACATGGAATATGCCCTGCAGGTGTTCCGTCACAGTGACGGCAGCGTGGACATCCACGCTCTGTTAGACAAGGCGCTGGATATCCGCTCGATGATCAGCGAGCGACTGCTGACGCTGGATGCCGGCGGACGCTGGAGCACACGTCCCGTGTTATCCGGCAATCAGCATCCCTCCACAGTGCTGGCCGATACGGCGGCAGCTTTCGTCAAAACCTTCCGCGACATCGAAACACTGATCAACGCGGATTTTGCAGCACAACCGGTTGCGTCTCTGGCCTTGCAACGGGTCTATCTGGAAAACATGAAACCCCGCCTGGCCCATGCACTTGCCGTTGGCCTGCGTGGCGAGGCCAGCCTGCGGGTGCTTGGCGCAACACTGCGGGATGCGGATCGGGCCATTGTCGAAACAGTCTTCAACCCGGACCAGCCCGACCGACAAAACCGCCTGTCACTCAAGGGTTTCCGCCCCGATGCCTACTCGTTGACTCTGGAGCGCTCCGGCCAGCAGGATGTCCTGCCCCTGGCCCATTGTCTGCTCGTGACCGAGCGTGGCGGACTCGATCCCTCGCATTCCGGCCGGACGATCCTGTGGACGCCCGCCGAGGGCCTGGAAGTCTTTGACACCATCAGTCGTGCACGGCTGGAACTGAACCGCCGCCTGCTCGAGCCGCAGCAACGCCTGGCGCTGCTGGAAAACCTGACCCCGGCCCAGCGCGTCTTTCACCAACGCTACTCACTGGGACCGTTGCGGCTGATTGAAGGGTCTGTATTGGAACGGGTCGCGCAATCGTCCATCGAGCACTTTTTGGCTCGCTGCGCACACGTACGTACTTTCGACCTGAGCGACACGAAGCAGAAAAAAGCCCTTGAAGACCTGACCACAACGGTCCTCAACACCAACCTGGGAAGAGCCACGTCGATTGCCCGGGCGATCAGCCAGCAGCAGTCCCTGCCCGCCTGGCTGGGAATGGCTCCTCTGCAAGAGCAGCGACTGCACCTTGAACTGCTGGAGCAATACCGCCACAGCGTTGTTGAGGACAAAGACTATTTACACGGGATCAAACCCCTCAAGTCGTATGTGCATGAAACACTGAAATCGTTGCTCGCCAGCCGCTTCCCCGCAACAGCGCTGGACCCTGACAATATCGAAATCACCCCGGACCTGGCCCTGGTCGGCCCCGCCCGGAGCCTCACCGAGTTCGCCTTGCAGCACGTCGACATTGCGCAAGGCACAGGGTTCAAGGTCGGGTCGGCAACCACTCAAACGCTGCCCCGGAATCTGGATCAGGCGGCTGTCCGCCAACTATTGCGATCACTGGACATTGCGCAGAACTACGCCAAACAGGTCACGGACAGTTTGTCGAATCAAGCGACCGACGTGGAAAGCAGGATGTTGCGCTTCATCAAGCAACTGCCCTGGCAACTGCTGCAACACGCACACGAACTGAAACTGCAGCAACGGCTTTCCGACAGCGCTTTCGATTTGCTTCGGCAAGTATTCGACATGCCGGACGCCATCGCCCGGGCGACCGTAGAAGGTGCCCACGCCATTGCCCGACCATTGGAACTGATCAAGACAACCGGTGCCGCCGCCGTCAAGGCGCTGGGCCTGTACCTGATTGGCCCAGGCGCGGGCAAGGCAGGCCAACAAATCCTCTATGCCCCTTACCACCCGAGTGGTTCACCCTTCGTTGAGTTCGACAATGAGGCCAGCGTTGTTTCGGCACTCAACACACCGGGGCCATTGCAGGACATGTTGATACGTCGCCTGCCGGACAGTGAGCAAACGGTGTTTCGCAACCTGTTGGAGTCCACCGTCGGCCAGTCGAGCGAAATCACCCTTGCGTCCAACCCCATCGGCGGCAACCTGCTCACCCATTTGTTCCATGACAACACCCAACTGTTGGTGAAGATGCTCGCCAGCCAGTCACACGCTAGCGGTCAGTCGGACTGGGAGGCCGTTAAACACCTGTTCGGTGCCGGCATCGAGCGCATTTCAAGCCTGCTGCCGGGCAAACTCGCGTACGTGCAGTTTCTTTGGAAGGCCTACAAGGATGCCCTCAATTCGGCCGAAGCCTTGCAGGACCATCATTGGATGACCGCATTGCGCGAGTTTATTGCCGGGGCGGCGCAAATCCTGTCATTGGGCCGGCTGTCACTTGAAGGATGGGGCGAAAGCGCCCAGGAAACCGGCGAAGCCGTTGCTCCACCGCTTGTCACCCCCGTGATCGCGCAACCCTGGTCGAAGATTCGGTCGACAGCAGCAATGCGCACCCGGCTGCAACCGTTCGAAACCACGGTTGAACTCAAGGACCTGGCGAAAAACAGCACTGACGGCACCTATCTGGACGCGGGCAGCAAGAAAACCTTCGCCGCCATTGCCGGAAAGGTGTACGGCGTGAACAAGACCGGAGCGGTCTGGAGAACGATCAAAGGCGGGGAAGAAGGCCCCGTGTTAACGATTACTCCTGACAAACAATTGGTCATCGACCCGGATCTGCACACCGTTCACTTCGGCAAAGTCGTCTCGAAAATGCACAACCAGCTTGCCAACGCCTATGTTGCCCGGGCGGTCCTGAATATCGAGGCCCGGGGGATGGACGAAATCCGGGCAAAGCATCCCGCTAAAGCCCGCATGATCGTGCAGGCCATCGACATGGCTCGTTATTATGCGTTCAACAGCCTGCACAATCTGGTGCAACTCAGGAAACTCCTCCCGGGCACACGGCTCGATACCTTCCTCAAACAGTTCTTTGATGTTGGTCAGGTCGACAAAGCACTACTGGAAAAAATCAAACAGGCCATCGTCCCCGTCTGCAACGCGCTGGTCGATCCCGATGAAGACTGGATGAACTCGCAACGTTTTATCGTGGGTTCAAGCCGGGACCCGAGGGACAACCTCATCGCGTTTGTCGTGGACAAGGATCTACAGCGCAATGTGCATTTCACGGAAAAATTCTTCAATCAACAACTCGACTGGTACAAATCCGGCCTGACACAGCCCTTCGATGTCGACGGCCACAGCCAGGCCGCGACCCTGATACACGAATTCGCTCATTTGTTTTCCGGGGCCGTTGACATTGCATACCTTGAGGCCAGGCTGCCGTTCAGCGATCTGGTAGCGTCGGTCACCGGCTTTGGCGCGGCAAGAAAACAATCTCAGTTGGACTTCCAGCGAAATGCCTTGTCGATGGATACCCCAGAGGAGGAATTGTTCGCGCGCTGGAACAGTGGGCTGCAATCGTGGATCGACCTGGATTCGATTCCGGGTTCTCGCCACATCGGCATGGCCATCCTGACGCTGACGGGCAGCCAGACCATGGATAAGGCACGGGAAGCTTTTTTAAACAGGCAGGAATCGAAGTTCCGAACCGATGTCATCTTGCACAATGCCGACTCGATCGCCTTTTTGATCTGCGAAATGGGCCGGCAACTGGACCCGGTGCCGGTCACTCCGACCGCTGGAACCTGACCGCGGCGTAACAACGCGCAGATCCCCGGGTCTGCGCAGCACAACGGTGTTTGACTTGATGTTTTTTTCACGCACCCTATGGATACTGTTTATTCGACAACCGATGTTCCAAAGGCGATGCGTTGAAAAAAAACAACACATTGATGGTTAAATGCCATGACTGATGTTCTCGCAGACTTCCCCCAAGGTTAGAATGCGGGAAATCAGGAAGGGCCAATGACCGACCACACACTTTCGGAAGCCGAATTCGACGCCATCACCGATGCTGCCGCGCATTGGTGCATGCGTCTGCACGCCAGTGACTGCACCGAGCAAGAGCGCCAGGCGTTCGAGCAATGGCGTGATGCACATCCGCTCCATGCCTTCGAGTACGAAGCGATGCTGGAGATCTGGGATGTCGCCGGCGACTTGCCTCGTCCCGAACCCGTCCTGCCGCTGGTTCGCCGCCACCCCGAAACCCCGTGGCGCCGCCTGGCCATTGCCGCGGCGGTATGTGCCCTGGCACTGCCTTTGGCCGGTTATGGCGGCTGGCACCTGGGCTGGGTACCGAACGCGTACCAGCATTTCGAAGCGACCGACAATGTTCGTACCGTCACCTTGAAAGACGGCAGCCAGGTTGAGCTGAACCTGGGCAGCGAGCTGACGTACAGCAACTACAAGGATCAGCGGCAAGTCACGCTGGATAAAGGCGAAGCCTTCTTCAGGGTCAGCCATGACACCCGCCACCCCTTCGTGGTCAAGGCCGCCGAAGGCCGGATTCGTGTGACCGGCACCCAATTCAACGTCTGGATGTATGAAGACCAGGTCAAAGTCAACCTGATCGAAGGATCGGTACTGGTCAGCAGCAACGCCGACCTGCAAGGCGACGGTTTGCGCCTTGGCCCGGCGATGCAGGCCAGTTATCGCCGCGGCGACTTCATTCCCCGCATCAGCCAGACCTATGACAATGACAGCTCGCTGGCCTGGCGCCAGGGCAAGCTGGTGCTCGACGATCTGGCCTTGAGCGATGCGCTGCCCTTGATCAATCGCTACCTGGACAAACCGTTGATGGTGGCTGACCTCAGCACCGGCTCGATCCATATCGGCGGCATCTACAACATCAAAGAGATCAACGGCCTGGTAAAGTCCTTGCCGCGGGTCCTGCCGGTCTACCTGACCCGTAACCAGAACGGCAATCTGGTGGTCAACGCGATTCCGCAAATCTCCCCGAAAAGCTGAAAAGGCCGCCACCCTTGCGGATGCGGCCTTCAGCGTTCATGCAAAACCCCACTACCTTACTGCGCGGCCACTTTTGCATCCTGCTGGCGGATCGTCTGCACCTGATAGTCCGGATCGGACAGGATCTGTTGCTCGGTGAACGGCAGCACGCTCCATTGCTTCCTGGAAAAGGCCTGCGTCTGGTCCCGTGAATACTTCGAGGCCGGGTCGCTGGACAACGAGAATGCCAGCAGCCCTTTGGCCTGCGGTCCGTTTTGGTCAAAGGTCACCACTTGCAGGTAGCTCGTGCCGCTGACCACTTCGCGCTTGCCATCGCTGCGCGGTACGCTCTGGATCGCGTTATAGACCCCCAACGTTCCCGGCCCGCCGTGGATCGGTGTCTGTTGTCCGCCGCTGCTGACCACCTGGATATCGCCCCAGCGACTGTCCGGTTTGAGTCCTGCCGCCTTGACCTGTTCAGCCGAAGCCAGCATCGCTGCCCGTAGCGCCTTCGCCACCTGCGGGTGATCGACTGCCAGACCCCGTGGGGTATGTTGCGGATCCCGCGGATCGAATGCCACACGCCATACGTCCGGCACCGGCTCCAACGCCTCCATGACATTCTGGAAGTGCACAAAGCCCAGACCGCTGCCCAGGTTGGCGTTGCGGTCCCAGGCCTTGAGGCTGGCGCACAGTGGCGCGAGCGTTTTGGCATCGGTACCGAGATCCGCCGCGCAGAATTGCAGCAGGTCCGGCATCACTAGACTGGCTTGATAAACCCGATCGTCCATGACCATGTGTTGCAAGTCCGCTGCCTCGACCTTGCCGGCCTGGGCCAGCGCGCTCAAACGGTCCAGGGCAAAGCGCGAGCGCAGCCCCAGTGGCTGACTGTCCTGGCTGATCAACGGCGAATAGCCGGTCAGCGGTTGTGCCGGGTTGGCCATCCATGCCGAGTCGTTGGAGTGCTGGACAAAGTCCTTGCGTAGCAATTGCGGCAACTTGTCCGCTGCATAGATACCCTGCTGTGCAGCCTGCGGGTCGATGTCCCAGGCACAGGCGCTGTTGGAGCCGTCGAGAATGATCATCTGCAAGCCAACGCGCGGATCACTGCATTGCGCCAGCTTGTCGACACTGACGTTGGGCACCACCGAGAGGTTCATGTACAGCGTCTGCCCCTGATCGTCCGCTGCCAGCGTATTGACCCACGGAATGCCCTGGATCTCGTGCACCGAAGCCTGGAAATCCTCGAGGTTTTCAGCGCGGTTCATCGCGTACCACTGCTGCAGAACCCGGTCGTTATCCAGATTGGCGTCGCGCAGGCTGTAGGCGTATTGATGATCCCAGTCCAGTTTTCCCGGCCATTGCACCACCGGACCGAATTTCGAGCTGTAGACCTCGTGGGAAATTGCCCGGACCTGCCCGTCCGCCTGCCTGACGTTGACGGTCACGGTCTGCTTGTCCATCGGCAAGGACTGGCCGTCGAGCAGGTAACGGGTCGAATCCATGGGATCGAGCTGCAGGCGATACAGCGTGAAATGCCTGGACGAATCCACGGTGTGGGTCCAGGCCAGATGTTGATTGAAACCGATGTTGATCACCGGCAGGCCGGGCAACGCCGCGCCCATCACGTCCAGTTTGCCGGGAATGGTCAGGTGCATCTGATAGAAACGCATGCCGCCCACCCACGGAAAGTGCGGATTGGCCAGCAACATGCCGCGTCCGTTGAAGGAACGCTCGCTGCCGACCGCGACGGCGTTGCTGCCACGGTCCAGGGCAAAACGCTGCATCCGCGTAGCAACCACCTGGAACGCCGCCTGTGCGCTCGACGCCCGGGCCACGGCCTGGGGTGGCGTGGCACCGGCCAGGGCTTCGGCAAACTGGCCGACGCCACCTTCGACCAACAGGCGCCGGGTCAGCTTGACCAGATCCGACGTGGTAATGTCGCGCACCCAATCTCCCTGGCACTGCGGCGGCAATCCCTGGACGCGACGCTCGCTCAAGGAGCGGTTGTACCCCGCCACATAGCCTTCGACCAACTCACGTACTGGCGGGGTCTGGGCCTGCCAGAAACCGGCGACGGCTTGCGGAGTGTTCAGCCAGGTGAAAAATACATCGCTGGCCAGGTTCTCGCGCTCTTCGACGGTGAACTGATCCGGCCCGAAGTACCGCGAACGTTCACCGTTGACCGTAGTGATTTCGTTGGCCAACAGGCACAGGTTGTCCTGGGCGTAGGCATAGCCGATACCGTAGCCGAGCCCGCGCTCGTTGTCGGCGCGGATGTGCGGCACGCCGAAACCGGTGCGGCGGATGTCCGCGCTCGTTTGCGCAGGCGTATCGCTCGCGCTCGCCGCAAGGCTCAGCCCCAGGCTCAATCCCAGAGTCACACCCGCCAGGCTCAACCTGGTTAACTGGCTGGAAATAATCACGCTCGCTCCTGATCGAAAAAACGATGGTCACGGCTACGCATACCCACGCGCACCGGGCCTCCCTGTAGGGACGAAGCTCACCACAAAAATTTAGGAGATTACTGCGCAACGCCCCATGGTCTGACAGGTTGATCACGCGATGGCGACAAAATTTCTACATTCGAGCCTTCATGATTCGGGCTGCTCATACGTCTAATGCTGTAAGAGCGCCCATTTTTTCCTGATCAGGCTCTGAAAGGAGTTTTGCAATGTACAACTCGCAACTGCCAACGGACGGTAGCAACGCGCCAAAGGGTACTTCCATGGGAGTCGGCGTATTCGAGCCGCGTACCGATCGCCACGGCAACGAGCGGATCAGGGTCCTGCTCAAAAGCTTTGGCCTTCGAACCAGTCTGATCCGCCTGAAAGTCATCGATGCCCTGCTGACGGCCGCCGAAAACGACCGCAGCCTTGGCGTGCGTGGCGTGCACAGCCAATTGCTGGACCTGGATATTCCCCTGTCCTTTCTCAGCGTGCGTGAAGTGCTGAAGCGTTTGTGCAGCGAAGGGGTGATTGTCCTCAACCCCGACAAGAGCTACAGCCTGCATCCCCAGGCTGCTGCCATTTTGCGTAACCGATGATCGAATGATCAGACTTTGACCTTGCGGCGCATCACGCCATTGATGACCACCACGACCACCGCCACGCCAATGGCGATGTACTGGAACAGTTTTTCGCTGATGACGCCGGTGTTCTGCAACCAGGAAAGGCCAAACATGATCCCCAGCACCACCAGAGAGATCAGAATCGAGTATTTCAAACGTTGCGACTGAGTCATTGCGGGTTCCTGAATCTGAAAATGTATCCGGTTTGTATCGACGCGCATGCCAAGCGCTTACCCTGTTTCGGGATAAGCGGCTACAAGCGGGGTCTCATGTTACAGCCGATGAAGAGTTTTGGCTTCATTGCGGCGATAACCATGGCGGACCAGGTTACTACCCACATCGTTAACAGCGGTTCAACGGCCTGAATCCTTTCGGTAAAAGTCATTGCCCGGCCGGGCGCTGCAAGCGGTCTTTGCGACGAATGCCACCGCTGGCCTGCGTTATCCGGAAGCAGTCATGAAACTGCTCGACCGGTAAGGGTCGCCGGCCCGTTCGATGAATTGAGCGGGCCGGGCAACTCCAGATCGCAAAAGCAAGATCAAAAGATCGTAGCCTTTGGCAGCTCCTGCAGGGGAACGCGTGCACCACCAAACAACGAGGCCGAGCGTCAGGGGCAAGAGCGTTTGGTTACTTTGCGCTTTTCAAAGTAACCCTGTAGGAGCGAGCTTGCTCGCGATGGTCGTCAACGATAACGCTGGTTGGCAGGCACCCCGCGGCGCTCTCCAGTCCATCGCGAGCAAGCTCGCTCCTACAGGTTTCGGTGTTCCGCGGGATTGCGTGAAGAACCTTTTTTGGACCCGGGGATCACATAGACACGCACCTTCGGCGTTTCAACCTGACGATTTTGTAATGTGCCCCTCATCTGCCTGACAGCGTTGATCTACCATCATCGAACGGCGGATCTTTGTAGTACTTCGAAACACTCCTTGAACGCCTGACCGTAAAAAATGGTCAGAATGCGTTTTTTTGCCCGTTAGCCGAGACGAACTCCATGCGAAACCCTCTGCGCCTGATCGCCCTGAGCGCCCTGTTCATGTCTTCCCTGGTCCAGGCCGCCGACCTCATTCCGATCGAGGTTCATCGCGACGCCAATTGTGGTTGCTGCAAAAAATGGATCACCCACCTGGAGGCCAATGGCTTCAAGGTCGAAGACCACGTAGAGGCCAGCATGAGCGAATTCAAGCAACAGCACGGCGTGCCGCCACGGCTGGCGTCGTGCCACACCGCATTGATCAATGGCAAATTCGTTGAAGGCCATGTCCCGGCCGACCAGGTCCTGGCCTTGAGCAAACGCGACGATCTGCTGGGCGTCGCGGCCCCCGGCATGCCCATGGGTTCGCCCGGCATGGAAATGGACGGCATGAGCGATGCCTATCAGGTCATCGGCCTGAAAAAGGACGGCACCGACGTGGTGGTTGCGGACTACCCAGCCCATTGATGTCCGGTGCGTACTTCGGGTTGTTTTTCGCGGCATTCGGTGCCGCCACGCTGCTGCCGTTGCAATCCGAAGCCGTGCTGGTCGGACTGCTGCTCAGCGATCGCTATTGGCTCTGGGCACTGCTGGCGGTGGCAACGTTCGGCAACGTTCTGGGCTCGCTAATCAACTGGTGGCTGGGGCGCGGGATCGAGCGGTTCCGCGACCGGCGCTGGTTTCCGGTGAGCCCCCGGCATCTGGAAAAGGCCCGGCTTCATTATCAACGCTACGGCCATTGGTCATTGCTGCTCAGTTGGCTGCCGGTGATCGGCGATCCGCTGACGCTGGTCGCCGGGGTCATGCGCGAGCCGCTGGGGCGCTTCCTGCTGATCGTCACCCTGGCCAAAGGTGCCCGCTACAGCGTGCTGGCGTTGGCGACTTTGGGCTGGATGGGTTGAACCATCAAGGGCGGCGATTGCCTGTGATTAATGCCGCCCTAATCGTGTCGATCCAACATAGGCGGATTTCCATGGAGCTCTCCGATGTCGCGCCCCTTCTCCCGCTGGTTACCCAGTCTGTTGCTGACTGCCATCCTGCCCGTCATCGCCCACGCCGAAGGGCCGCAATACGGCCCCGAGTTGCAAGGTTTCGACTACCCCTACACGCTCAAGCACTTCGCCTTTGATTCCCAGGGCCAATCCCTGCAAATGGGTTACATGGACGTCGCCGCCAACGGCAAGGCCAATGGCCGCAGCGTGGTGCTGATGCACGGCAAGAATTTCTGCGGCGCCACCTGGGACAGTTCGATCAAAGCCCTCAGCGACGCCGGCTATCGGGTCATCGCCCCGGACCAGATCGGCTTCTGCACCTCCAGCAAACCGGCGCACTATCAGTACAGCTTCCAGCAACTGGCGACGAACACCCAGCAATTGCTCAAGGCACTGGGCATCCAGAAAGCCACCCTGCTGGGGCATTCCACCGGCGGCATGCTCGCCACTCGCTATGCCTTGCAATACCCCGAACAGGTCGAGCAACTGGCGCTGGTCAACCCCATCGGCCTGGAAGACTGGAAAGCCCTCGGTGTGCCCTATCGCACGGTTGATCAATGGTACGAGCGCGAACTCAAACTCAGTGCCGAGGGTATCCGCAACTACGAACGCACCACCTATTACGGCGGTCGCTGGAAGCCGGAGTTCGATCGTTGGGTCGATATGCTTGCCGGCCTGAACAAAGGCCCGGGACATACGCAAGTCGCGTGGAACTCGGCACTGATCTACGACATGATCTTCACTCAACCGGTGTATTACGAATTCCAGAACCTGAAGATGCCGACCCTGCTGTTGATCGGAACGTCCGATACCACCGCCATCGGCAGTGACATCGCCCCACCCGAGGTCAAGGCGAAGATCGGGCACTACGACGACCTCGGCAAACAGGTAGCCGGGATGATTCCCCAGTCCACGCTGGTCGAATTCCCTGGCATGGGCCACGCGCCACAGATGGAAGAACCGGCCCGATTCCACCAGGCCCTGCTCGCCTGGCTGAACAAGACCAACCCCGTGCATTGAAGAGGAAAGGCTGATGCCTGTGCAGATTGCAGTGATCGATGATTGGCAGGATGTGGCGCGCAATGCAGTGGACTGGTCGGCACTGGACAGCGTCGGTGAGGTAAGTTTTCTCCATGACTACCCCACCGATACCTCATCCCTGGCCGAGCGCCTGGCCGGGTTCGAGGTGATCTGCGTGATGCGCGAGCGCACCCGCTTCGATGAAGACCTGCTGAGGCGCCTGCCCAAACTCAAGCTGCTGGTGACAGGCGGTATGCGCAACGCGGCCCTGGACCTGAAAACCGCTGCCGCGCTGGGCATTCAGGTCAGCGGTACCGACAGCTACAAACACGCCGCGCCGGAACTGACCTGGGCGCTGATCATGGCCGCGACCCGCAACCTGGTGGTCGAGGCCAATGCCCTGCGTGCCGGGCAATGGCAGCAAGGCCTGGGTGGCGACTTGCATGGCAAGACACTGGCCATCCTCGGTCTGGGCAGCATCGGCCAGCGAGTCGCGCAGTTCGGTCAGGTGTTCGGCATGCGCGTCATCGCCTGGAGCGAAAACCTCACCGCCGAACGCGCGGCGCAGGTCGGTGTGACCCGTGTCAGCAAACAGGAACTGTTCGAACAGGCCGACGTGCTGTCGGTGCACCTGGTGCTCAGCGAGCGCAGTCGCGGTCTGGTGGACGCACAAGCCCTTGGCTGGATGAAGCCCTCGGCGCTGCTGGTGAACACCGCTCGTGGCCCCATTGTCGATGAAGCGGCGCTGATCAAGGCGCTGCAGAAACAACGGCTGGCCGGTGTCGCCCTGGACGTCTTCGAGCAGGAACCGCTGCCCGCCCACCATCCGTTCCGGACCCTGGACAATGTACTGGCGACGCCCCATGTCGGGTACGTGAGCCAACAGAACTACCGGCTGTTTTTCTCGCAAATGATCGAGGATATTCAAGCCTGGGCGGCGGGCTCAGCCATTCGTTTGCTGGGTTGATACCTCGTCATCGTCGGAATGCTGCCAGGATGTTGTGCTCGACGAAAATCCCATGTGGGAGCGGGCTTGCTCGCGAAGGCGGTGGGTCAATCAACATTAATGCTGCCTGACACTCCGCCTT
>NZ_JAHBDG010000038.1:0-53792 GCF_019956305.1 Pseudomonas sp. BF-B-30
ACTGTGTTTGCCAATGTCGATACCGAGAAGCGTCATCGTGTTCATGAGAGATCCTCCGCCGAAAACGAGAAAAGCCCTGCAAGCGTAAACCTGCAGGGCTTCTCGGTCAGGCTGACCATCTCATTAAACCCGCTTTCGCGGGTTTTCTTGTTATGCCAACTGAGGCTGTTCGCTCATTGGCTTGAGCGGCAGCAGCGGCGCGTGAGGATCGGCCTTCACCGACTTGCGCCAGGCGCCCAGCCACTCTGGATGGCCTTCGCTCCAAACCTGCTCATGCAGGCGGGCCAGAGCCACCGGATCGCTCAGCAGTTGCACGCGCTCGTTGTTGGTCAGGCCTTCAGGCCCGACTTTCATTGCATGCCGTACCCGTTCGATCCGCAGCCATTCGATCGGCTCGGACTGATTGTGCCGGGAAGTCGCCAACGAGCACGCCAGGGCGTTCTGCTGTGGATCGACCACCGAGCGGACGAAGCCGTCGCTCAGCGCGTGCCAGCGGTTTTCGTGGGTGTACTGGTCGGTCGCCAGCAGTGCCTGCGGCGGATTGTATTCCTCAGGGATCAGGAACAGGTTCTCGTCACGGGACTTCAGGCCCAGGCCGACACGGCTGGAGATCACCGACACCGGGATCGACAGCATCAACGAACCGACGATCGGCACCAGCCACCACAGGAAGCTCGGGTTCAGCCAGATCACCAGCATGGCCCAGAAGAAGCCCAGCAGGGTTTGCGGACCGTGGCGCTTGACCGCCTCGCTCCACGGCGTGGAGTCGTCGTCACGCTGCGGCGAGTTCCAGGTCGCGGCCCAGCCGAGGAACGCGGCCAGTACGAAACGGGTGTGGAAAATCATCCGCACCGGCGCCAGCAGCATGGAGAACAGCATCTCCAGGAGCATCGACAGGGTCACCTTGAACTTGCCGCCGAACTCTTTCGCACCCTTGGCCCAGATCAGGATGATACTCAACAGCTTCGGCAGGAACAGCAGCACGATGGTGGTCGAAAACAGCGCGATGGCCTTGTCCGGGTGCCATTGTGGCCACAGCGGATAGAGCTGACGCGGTTCGAGGAAGTATTGCGGCTCCATCAGCGTGTTGACCGCCAGCAGCGCGGTCGACAGCACCAGGAAGAAGAACCACAACGGCGCCGACAGGTAGGACATCACGCCGGTCAGGAACACCGCGCGGTGCACCGGGTGCATGCCCTTGACCAGGAACAGGCGGAAGTTCATCAGGTTGCCGTGGCACCAGCGACGGTCGCGCTTGAGTTCGTCCAGCAGGTTCGGCGGCAGTTCTTCATAGCTGCCGGGCAAATCATAGGCAATCCACACGCCCCAACCGGCACGACGCATGAGCGCGGCTTCGACGAAGTCGTGGGACAGGATCGCACCGGCGAATGCGCCTTTACCGGGCAATGGCGCCAGGGCGCAGTGCTCGATGAACGGCTTCATGCGGATGATCGCGTTGTGGCCCCAGTAGTGCGACTCGCCCAACTGCCAGAAGTGCAGGCCGGCGGTGAACAGCGGCCCGTACACGCGGGTGGCGAACTGCTGCATGCGCGCATAAAGGGTGTCCATGCCCGACGCACGCGGCGCGGTCTGGATGATGCCGGCGTCCGGCGTGGCTTCCATCAGGCGTACCAGACTGGTCAGGCACTCACCGCTCATCACGGAGTCGGCGTCGAGTACGACCATGTACTTGTAGTCACCGCCCCAACGACGGCAGAAGTCGTCGAGGTTGCCGCTTTTACGTTTTACGCGACGACGACGGCGGCGATAGAAAATCTTGCCGAAGCCCCCGGCTTCGCGGCAGACATCCAGCCAGGCCTGTTGCTCGGCGACGCAGATATCGGCGTCGTTACTGTCGCTGAGGACGAAGAAGTCGAAGCGGTCCAGGTCACCCGTGGCCGCGACCGATTCGAACGTTGCACGCAGACCGGCGAATACCCGAGGCACGTCTTCGTTGCAGATCGGCATCACCAGCGCGGTGCGCGCATCCTTTGGAATCGGCTCGTTACCAGCACTTTTACCGGAGATGCGGTATTTATCGTGCCCGGTTAGCAACTCGAGAAAGCCCATCAGCGCGGTCCAGAAACCCGCCGAAACCCAGCAGAACAGGATCCCGAACAGGATCAGGATGCTGGTCTGCAATGCATATGGCAGCACTTGGGTGGCGGTTTGCAGTAACGGTTGGTGCAAGACTTCGTCGAGGTCGACGAATGACCAGCCCTGGTAAGGCATGAGGCCTTTCATGAACCAGCCGGCGACGATGGTCTGACCGAGCATCAGTACCAGCAGAATGTAGCGGCGGATCGAACCGACGGTGCGCCAGCGCGCGGCCGGCAGCACGTTCTCGTCTTTCGGCGGCTTCGGCGGATTGGTGCGACCGGTCAGACGCCGCCAGCCGCGCACCAGAATATTGGTGCGCCACGGCTCCGGCACGACCTTGGTCCGACGAATCGGTGGGGTCGCCTTAAGGCAGACGCGACCGCTGGCGTCGAGCACCAGCATTTCGGCGTCCTGCAATTCTTCGGCAGTGCTCAGGGTCAAGCGCTTGCCGACCGAAGCCTGGGCGGCCTCGGCTGGCGCGTCGAAAGTCGAGGACGACAGACGCTCATGCAGTTCACTGAAAGACCTGCAGCCCGCGAGTTCCGCGCGCTGCTGGTCGGTCATCGGCAGATGCGCCAGATACTCGGAAAGAGTTTCTGGCCGTACTTGAGAGTTACTCATCGGCAGGCAACTGATAGCTCCAGGTCTCGGTCAGGACTTCTTCAGTCGGGGCCGATTCCGGTGTGGCTGGGGCCGCGTCGGCAGCGACAGGCTGCTTGGCGTCTTTATTGGCCTTGTCCTTGGCATCTGCAACAGGCTTGGCTTCGGCCTGTTTGGCCTCCGCTTGCCTGGCTTCCTTGTCCGCTTTCTCTTGTTGCTTGGCGGCAACCTTGTCGGCCTTGGCAACCGACGAGTTCGACGACGGAATCGAAGTCTTGGCCAGGTCCGCCGGCACGATGTTCTGCACCAGCGCGGCACGCATCTCGGTGGACTTGCTCGGATCCTTGATCTTCAACCGCAAGGTCAGGCGCCAGCCTTTGGTTTCAGGATTATAGCGAACGCTGTTTTCCACCAGCTCGGCGTTGTCGCCGACGCTGACCTGGCTGCGAACGTCCGCTTCGGCCGGCAAAGCCGCCAGGGACGGGCCTTCAAAGTCCACCAGGTAGGCAACGCTGCCGTCCGGCTGACGAATCAGGTTGGACTGTTTGACGTCACCAGTGGAGCGCAGGGTCTGTTTGACCCAGGCGCTGTCCGGCGCGTGAATCGAGGCTTCATCCATGGTCCAGTGCATACGATAAGCGACATCGAGCGGCTGGCCAGGTTCCGGCAATTTTTCCGGGTTCCAGAAGGCAACGATGTTGTCGTTGGTTTCGTCGGCGGTCGGAATCTCGACCAGGTCGACCGTGCCCTTGCCCCAGTCACCCTTCGGCTCGATCCAGGCGCTTGGGCGCTTGTCGTAGCGGTCGTCGAGGTCTTCGTAGTGGCTGAAGTCGCGGCCACGTTGCAGCAGACCGAAGCCGCGCGGGTTTTCAACGCTGAAGTTGCTCACGGCCAGGTGCTTCGGATTGTTCAGTGGACGCCAGATCCACTCGCCGTTGCCGGCATGGATCGCCAGACCGCTGGAATCGTGCAGCTCGCGACGGTAGTTCAGTACTTTCGACGGTTGGTTGGCGCCGAACAGGAACATGCTGGTCAACGGGGCGATGCCCAGTTTGCCGACCTTGTCACGCAGGAACATCTGCGCCTTGACGTCGACGATGGTGTCGCTGCCCGGACGCAGGGTCAGGCGGTAGGCACCGGTGGCACGAGGAGAATCCAGCAGGGCGAAGATCACCAGGTGCTTGTCGCCCGGCTTGGGCTGCTGAATCCAGAACTCGCGGAAACGCGGGAATTCTTCGCCGGACGGCAATGCGGTATCAAGCGCCATGCCGCGAGCGGACAAACCATAGACATGACCCTTGCCGACGACGCGGAAGTAGCTCGCGCCAAGCATGGTCATGATTTCGTCTTGCTTGTCGGCCTTGTTGATCGGGTACAGCACACGGAAACCGGCATAACCCAGTTGTTCGGTGGCCTTTGGATCGAACTTCATATCGCCGAAGTCGAAACGACTCGGATCGTATTTGATCTCTTCGACGGTGTTCGCGGTGATTTCGTTGATTTTCACCGGCGTATCGAAATGCATGCCCTGGTGATAGAAGGACAGCTTGAACGGCGTCTTCTGGTCAGCCCACTCGGCTTTTTCCGTCAGAAAACGAATTTTCTGATAGTCCGCGAATTTCATGTCGCGGAACTCGTTCGGCAGGTTACTGCGCGGCGCTTCGAATTTCTGCGCGGCCAGTTCTTTTGCCTTGACCGATACATCATCCAGACTGAATGCCCAAAGCTGACCGGCGCTGAGCAGGCAGAGCAGTGCAGAGCCCGCTACCAGGGCGCTGCGTAACCGTTTGGCAGACAATTTTGGTGCGTTACAGGGACTAACAATCACGAGCAACCCTCGCCGAAAACAGATCAAAAAACCAACGGCCAGTTAAAGGGCCTGCACGGTGTACGGTATGAAAAAACCGCCCTTGCAAACCACTCTTGCCAAGTTGGCGAGCATTGTTCCGACTCCGCTGTGGCGAAATGATTCCCCAATCGGATCCGGACAAGTCTCTACCTAAGTCAAAATGGACCAACGAACGCTGATCCCCGTAGCGCGGGATTATCTAGTAGGCCGCGTTACAACGCATCAGGGGTAACAAAGTATTTATCGCGAAAAAGCCCTGTTTTCAGCCGAAATGAACGCAAAAACTTGTTTCAAGCGCTTTCAGGTCTGTAACAGGAAGGTTACCGGGCCATCATTGATCAGGTGCACCTGCATATCCGCGCCGAATCTACCTGATGCCACAGTGCCATGCACCTGTTTCGCTTTGCTTAATAGATAGTCGAACAGTTCCTCGCCCAACTCCGGAGGGGCCGCGGTCGAGAAACTCGGACGCAGCCCGTTTTTTGTATCGGCAGCCAGAGTGAACTGGGAGACCAGCAGCAGCCCGCCGCCCACATCCGCCAAGGACAGATTCATCTTGCCCTCAGCGTCACTGAATACCCGATAGTTAAGCAGCTTATTAAGGAGTTTGTCAGCGCTGGCCCGCGTATCGTCGGGCTCGACGGCTACCAGGACCAGCAATCCCTGATCGACGGCACCCACGATCTCGCCCGCGACCTCGACCCGCGCGCCGCGCACCCGCTGCAACAGGCCCTTCATGCTTCTTCAGGCGGCAGGTCGAGCAGACGCCGGGCCATCTGATTGGCGGCGCGTACCAGCGCGTCGGTGATGCCCGGCTCGGAAGCGGCATGACCGGCATCGCGGATGACCTGCAATTCGCTGTTCGGCCAGGCTTGATGCAATTCCCAGGCGTTATCCAGCGGGCAGATCACGTCGTAGCGACCATGAATGATCACGCCGGGCAAATGGGCGATCTTGCCCATGTCGCGGATCAGCTGATTCTGCTCCAGGAAGGCGTTGTTACTGAAGTAGTGGCATTCGATGCGGGCAATCGACAAGGCACGTTGTGGCTCGGAGAAGCGATCGACCACCATCGGGTTCGGACGCAGGGTCGCGGTGCGGCCCTCCCAGGTGGACCAGGCCTTGGCTGCGTGCATCTGGGCGATCTGGTCATTGCCGACCAGGCGCTTGTGGAACGCGGTGAGCAAGTCGTCGCGCTCGTCCAGCGGGATCGGCGCGATGTAGTCCTGCCAGTAATCGGGGAACAGGCGGCTGGCGCCGGCCTGGTAGAACCATTCGATTTCTTGCGGACGGCAGAGAAAGATCCCGCGCAGGATCAGGCCGTGCACACGCTCAGGATGGGTTTGCGCGTAGGCCAGCGCCAGGGTCGAACCCCAGGAGCCACCAAACAGCACCCATTTGTCGATGCCCAGATGCTGGCGAATCCGCTCGAGGTCGGCGACCAGGTCCCAGGTGGTGTTGTTTTCCAGGCTGGCGTGGGGGGTCGAGCGACCACAACCGCGCTGGTCGAAGGTGACGATGCGATAAAGATTTGGATCGAAGTAGCACCGACTCTGGGCATCACAACCGGCCCCGGGGCCGCCGTGGATGAACACCACCGGCAAACCTTCCGGTGAACCGCTTTCGTCGACATACAGCGTGTGGGTCTCGTCGACGGCCAGATCGTGCCGGGCGTGGGGTTTGATCTGCGGGTACAAAGTCTGCATTGCGCACTCCGTAAGGGGTCGAGGTCATCCCTGGGGGGACTTCTATTATTCTGCCGTTGGGCATCATAAACCCGAATGGAGCGATGAGCATGTCCTTGGAGAGATTGAGGGCTCTGGATACCTGTCGCACTCAGGCTCGCGCCCGAAAATGAAGCCTGTGAAGGCATTCGTATGCAATAAAGAAAACCGCTATTTCAGCGCACGACTGAAACAGCGGTTTTTTGGAGCGTTGAGCCGCAATCCTGGTTCAGGCGCTATCGAATGATGAACTCAAGTACATCACCCATTCTACGGCGTCACAGTGAACTCAACGAGTACACTTGGCTCGGAAACAATGTCGCCTTTCTTCTGCCACGCTTTGATGCGATGAACTCCTGGGCCCCAAGTAAACGATGTGTACCACTTGTTATCCACCACTAATGCATCGTTCAACTTGACACCTCTTTCATCCAAAAGCTCGACAGTCGCTCCCACTTCGCAAATACCGTCGATAGCCATGCCGCCGATGGGATATGTGCCTCCTGATACAGGCACCCTGATCGATGGCGGAGGGGGCTTGACGCCGACCGGCTCAGTGGTGACAAAGAGGGGGACACGACGAGACGGAATCCTCTTTTCGGCTCCATCTTGCACATAAACCATCAGGCGTTCGAATTCAGGAGGACGAGAAGTAAATGGTCCGACGCGGCGGACCACCCAACGATTGCCCACTACATAACCTGTATATAATCCAATTCGAACAATCTCCACCTGGATAACACTCCCCGCATTCGAACAGGGCGTGCAGGTACCCTCCAAATCAAGATAACCTCCAAAGGGAACATTGACATTTTCGGCCTCAGGCTCCGTCACGGTCACTTCGATCCTGTCGTTCCCCAGTCCTACGCCAATCCAGCGCTCCGTCGGGTCAGACAACACGTTACTTACTGACTGTACGATTTTGATATAGACAACTTCACTACTAGTCCAGATGTGTTCAAAAGACCATGTGGTGCCGGTGACGCTGGCTTCCCCGATCAAGGTTTCGTCGACATCGCGGATGTACACACTCGCGCCTGGTTCGCAGGTTCCCTCGAACCGCACTTCCTGGTTGATTGGCATAAGGCTGTTGACGAGCGGAAGGGTTACCACCGGCGGGGGTACATTGGAGGACGGCTCGCGCACAATGATCTCGCGCACTGGAGTTGGATCTGAAATAGCAGCGTCGAGGATTTGCCGTACGTGGAGGCGCTGGACTCCAGGCACCATCTTTTCTAGCGTAAGACTCCAATTAGTCCCGATCGCCGGCACATCTTTCCATGTGGTATCAGGGAGGATCAACATCTGGACAACGGCACCTTCCAGGCAGGTGCCTGCGCAACGAACAAAACCTCCGTCGTGCTCGATACCTTCTTTTGGCCAGAGCATTTCGGGGGCAGGCGGTTTTGTAGCCACCGCACGTTCGCGAGAGTCCGCCGCACTATCCTTCGTATCCATGTTTGTACGTGCCATGATTTTCTTGCTCCTGTGGGCAGGCACGATCGCCTGCGTTCCAGAAGTGTTTTAACGTGAAGCAAAAAATTAATGACCTGTCAGAAATAACAGTCTCGACAAACGGTTGCTGTAGATCAGAGCTTTACAGCCAGGTATCCGAGCAACCTTTCATACAACACATCCACCTCGGCTACCTGCCCCCGCGCCCGCAAACAACCGTGTACCAGCCCTTCGCCGTAATACAGCGTCGCCGTCACACCGGCAGCGTTCAGTCGCTCGGCATACAGCACGCCGTCATCGCGCAACGGATCGAATTGCGCCACGGCGATCCATGCCGGTGGCAGTCTGCTGAAATCCGTGGCAAGCAATGGCATGGCGTAGGCGTTCGGATGGCGGGTGCCCTGCAGGTAAAGCGCGTGATAGCAATCGACGTCACTGGTGCTGAGTAACGGCGCGTCGATGCACTCACTGCGCGACGGCAGCCGTTGATCGCCGCCCAACCCCGGATAGATCAGGACCTGCGCGCACGGCACCGGCTCGCCGGCATCGCGCAGCGCCAGGCACAACGCTGCCGCGAGGTTGCCACCGGCACTGTCGCCGACCACCAGCGTACGCGCAGGGTCAAGTTTAAACGGCCCGGTGCGCAGTGCTCGCCAGACTTTGAGGCAATCGTCGAAGGCCGCCGGAAACGGATGTTCCGGCGCCAGACGGTAATCGACGGCAATCACCAACACGCCGAGGGTCGAGGCCAGTTCCGCGCAAATGAAGTCGTGGGAATCCAGGTCCCCCACCACCCAGCCACCACCATGTAGATAAACGACGCACGACGCACCGCTGGTCGCTGGTTGATAGGAACGAACAGCAACACCGGCCAACTCGAAATCGACCACGTGCAACCCGGCAGGGCGTGCAGGGGTAAATGCCCGGCACATCTCGCTGTAGGCCTGGCGCAGACCGTCGGGGCTGCCGTCAGTGCTGTTGAAACTGACGGTTTTCTCGACGAAAGCCGTCATCTGCTCGGAAAGTGGATAAGGAGCCATAAGACTGGTGCAAGCCTGTTCAGGTTTTTAAGACGTACTTATGACCTGTGGGAGCGAGCTTGCTCGCGATTGCGAACTGACAGGCAACATAGATGTTGAATGTGAGGGCGCCATCGCGAGCAAGCTCGCTCCCGCAGGTTTTGCAAACATCTGGAAAGGTGTCAGTTTTTCAGACTGGCCTGAACCATGGTCACGCCATCCTTGCCATCAAAACTGCTGACACCCGCCAGCCAGCGCTGGAGATCTTCCGGATGCTCGCGCAGCCATTTTTTCGCGACATCCTGAGCCGTTTGGCGCTCCATGATCGGCACCATCAACTGGCTTTCCTGGGCGGCGGTGAAGGTCAGGTTTTCCAGCAGTCGATTGACGTTCGGGCAGCGCTGGGCGTAATCCGGCGCGGTTACGGTGGAAACGGTCGCTGCACCTTCATTCGGGCCGTACACGTCTTCGCTGCCGGTCAGGTAGGCGATCTGCATGTTGATGTTCATCGGGTGTGGAGTCCAACCGACGAACACCACGAACTCCTTGCGATTCACGGCGCGCTGTACGGCGGCGAGCATGCCGGCTTCACCGGACTCGATCAGTTTGAAATCCTTCAGGCCGAAGTGATTGGTTTCGATCATGGTCTTGATCGTGGTGTTGGCGCCGCTGCCCGGCTCGATGCCGTAGATCTTGCCCCCAAGCTGATCCTTGAATCTGGCGATGTCGGAGAAGGTCTTCAGGCCCGCCGCTGCTACATAGTCAGGGACTGCAAGGGTGGCCTGGGCATCAGCCAGGCTCGGTTTGTCCATGACTTTGACCTGATTGGCGGCCAGGAACGGCGCGATGTTTTTGTCCATCGCCGGTTTCCAGTAACCAAGGAAAATGTCCAGGCGCTTGTCGCGGATCCCGGCGAAGATGATTTGCTGAACGGCACTGGTCTGTTTGCTTTCGTAGCCGAGGCCATTGAGCAACACGTCGGCCATGCCGCTGGTGGCGATCACATCGGTCCAGTTGACCACGCCCATGCGCACTGTTTTGCAGGAGGCGTCGTCAGCGGCCAGGGCGCTGGTGCTCAGGAGAGCCGTGCCGCAGAGGATTGAGAGACAGCGGGCGAACAAACCTTTGGTGCTTGTCATAGAGAGCATCTCGTGCGGCAGCGATTATTGTGAGGCCGGTGTCTTTGTGCACCGTGGCCAGAACATTACGCAGCAGACGAGCGGTAAAAGCGACCTGTGGCGACCGTGTTTTGCACGGTGGCGACTGTTACGTCGCGCTTTCAAAATGAACACTTACCTGTGGGAGCGAGCTTGCTCGCGATGGCGGTGGATAAGTCGACATAGATGTAACAGACAGACCGCTATCGCGAGCAAGCTCGCTCCCACAGGGTTACGCGTCAGGCTTAGCGCTTGTAGTGTTTTTCACCCCAGGCCAGCAAGCCTTGCAGCAACTCCTTGAGCACCAACCGCGTCGGTTCCGCCAGATCCGGGCGATAGCGGAACGGCTCGAACTCTTCCATGTAGGTGCACTGCCCCAACTCCAGTTGCACCGCGTGGATGTTCTCGGCCGGATTGCCGTAATGGCGGGTGATGTGCCCGCCCTTGAAGCGCCCGTTGAGTACGTGGGTGTAGTTGTCGTGAAGCGCGCAGATCGCTTCCAGTCGGGTCGCAAGCTGTGGATCGCAACTGGCGCCGTTGAAGGTGCCGAGGTTGAAGTCCGGCAACTTGCCGTCGAACAGGTGCGGGATGATCGAACGGATCGAGTGCGCATCGAACAGCAGCGCATAGCCGAACTCGGCCTTCAGTCGCGCCAGTTCCTGCTGCAAGGTGCTGTGGTATGGCGTCCAGATCTGCTCCAGATAAGTCGCGCGCTCATCGGCAGAAGGCTCCAGCCCTTCGCGGAACAACGGAATGCCGTCGAACAGCGTTGCCGGGTACAGGCCGGTGGTCGCGCCCACGTACAAAGGCTTGTCGTCGGACGGTCGGTTAAGGTCGATGACGAACCGCGAGTACTCGGCCGCCAGGGTGCTTGCACCCAGTTCCGCGGCGAAGTCGTAAAGCTGCGGGATGTGCCAGTCGGTGTCCGGCAGGCTTTTCGCGTCAGGGATCAACCCGGCTTCGACCGCAGGCGTCAGGCGCACGCCAGCGTGGGGCATGCTGATCAGCAGCGGTACGCGGCCTTGTTTGAAGTTCAGAACCTTATCCACAACAGATCTCCTACAGACTTGATTCGACGCCGTGGCGCACGACGCGTTTTTCCAGGTCGCCGCCCAGCCAGTAACACAGGTCGGCCGGGCGATCGATTTGCCAAGCGACAAAATCCGCGACCTTGCCGACCTCCAGCGAACCATGAGTATCGGCCATGCCCAGCGCGGTGGCGGCATGAATCGTCGCGCCGGCCAGGGCTTCTTCCGGGGTCATGCGGAAGCAGGTGCAAGCCATGTTCAGCATCAGGCGTAACGACAGCGCCGGCGAGGTGCCCGGGTTGAGGTCGCTGGCGATGGCGATTTTCACGCCGTGCTTGCGCAGGGCTTCCATCGGCGGCAATTGGGTTTCACGCAGGAAGTAAAAGGCGCCGGGCAACAGCACCGCGACCGTACCGGACTTGGCCATGGCGATGGCGTCGTCCTCGGTCATGAACTCCAGGTGATCGGCGGACAACGCGTGATAGCGCGCCGCCAGGCTCGAGCCATGCAGCGACGACAACTGCTCGGCGTGCAGCTTCACTGGCAGGCCCAGTGCCTGGGCGGTAATGAACACCCGCTCGACCTGCGCCGGGGAGAACGCCAGGTACTCGCAAAACGCATCCACGGCGTCGACCAGCCCTTCGGCAGCCAGGGCCGGGAGCATGTCGGCGCAGATGTGATCGATATAGTCGTCAGCGCGATCCTTGTACTCCGGCGGCAAGGCGTGAGCCGCCAGGCAGGTGCTGCGCACGCTGACCGGCAGTTCGGCGCCGAGGCGACGGGCCACACGCAGCATCTTGCGCTCGCTGGCCAGGTCCAGGCCGTAGCCGGACTTGATTTCGATGCTGGTAACGCCATCACGCATCAGGCTTTTCAGGCGCTTGGCGGCACTGGCGAACAGTTCATCTTCGCTGGCTGCGCGGGTGGCGCGTACGGTGCTGGCGATACCGCCGCCACTGGCGGCGATTTCCGCGTAGCTGACGCCTTGCAGGCGCTGTTCGAATTCACCGCTGCGGTTACCGCCGAACACCGTGTGAGTGTGGCAGTCGATCAGGCCCGGCGTGACCCAAGCCCCGTTCAAATCATTGACGGCCGGGTACTCGCCCGCCGGCAACTCACCGCGCGGGCCGATCCACTCAATGTGCGCTCCTGACGTCACGATGGCCGCATCCTCGATGATCGAGTAGACGCCTTGTGCCATGGTTGCGACGTGACAGTGTTGCCAGAGAGTTTTCATCCTTGGCCTCCATTAGGTTATCGATGAGAAAAAGTAGGATCCTGCGTCACCAGGGCTGCCTGGCCCGCCGCCGGTTTCACCCACGTCAGGTAAGCCAGCACCAGCAACACGATCCAGACCACGCCGACGATCAGCGCTGCCTGGGTGTCCGGGAAATAGCCCAGCACGCCGAAAATGAACAGCATGAAGGCAATCGCCGCCGCCGGTGCATAAGGCCAGAGCGGTACCGGAAACTTCAGTTGTGCAACCTGCTCGGCGCTCATGGACCGGCGCATGGCCACTTGGGTCACCAGAATCATCAGCCAGACCCACACGGTGGCAAAGGTCGCGACGGAAGCGATCAGCAGGAACACGTTTTCCGGGATCAGGTAGTTCAGCAGCACGCCCAGCAACAACGCGGCACTCATCACCACGACCGTCATCCATGGCACGCCATTGCGCGACAGGCGCGCGAAGCCTTTGGGTGCATGCCCTTGCTGGGCCAGACCGAACATCATGCGGCCAGCGCCGAAGATGTCACTGTTGATCGCCGAAATCGCCGCCGTGATCACCACGATGTTGAGGATGGTGGCCGCCGAGCTGATCCCCAGCTTGTCGAAAATCTGCACGAACGGGCTGCCCTGGCTGCCGATCTGCTGCCATGGAAAGATCGACATCAGCACCAGCATCGTCAGCACATAGAACAGCAGGATCCGCAACGGTACAGCATTGATCGCCCGGGGCAGCACGTGCTGCGGGTCTTTGGCTTCACCTGCCGTTACGCCGATGATCTCAATACCGCCAAACGCAAACATCACCACCGCGAACGAAGCGATCAGACCGCCCATGCCATTGGGCATGAAGCCGCCGTGGCTCCAGAGGTTGCTGATGTCGGTCGCTTGGCCGGGGGCCGAGCTGATGCCGAACCACATGATGCCGAAACCACCCAGGATCATCGCGACGATGGCGGCGACCTTGAGCAGCGACAACCAGAACTCCATTTCACCGAAGACTTTGACGTTGCACAGGTTCAGGCCGCCAACGATGGAAACGACACCCAGCACCCAGATCCAGCGGGAAACCTCCGGAAACCAGAAGCCCATGTAGATACCGAATGCAGTGACATCGGCCATGCCGACGATGACCATTTCGAATGCGTAGGTCCAACCGAGGATGAAGCCCGCCATCGGCCCCAGGTAGGTGCTGGCGTACTGGCCGAAAGAGCCGGCCACCGGGTTGTGCACCGCCATCTCACCGAGGGCGCGCATGACCATGAACACCGCCGCGCCACCGATCAGGTAAGCGAGCAGTACCGCAGGACCGGCCATTTGAATGGCCGAGGCAGATCCATAAAACAGCCCGGTGCCGATTGCCGACCCCAGCGCCATGAAGCGAATATGTCGGGCAGAGAGCCCGCGTTTCAAACCTTTTTCTGGCTGTTGCATTTCTCGTCCCTAATTATTGTTATCCGACGCAAAATCGAATCGCTGGCAAGCCAGCTCCTACAGGTTCAACGCAATCCATGTGGGAGCGGGCTTGCTCGCGAAGGGGCAATTACAGGCTAGGCAGCAACTTCGCCGAAACCAGCTCGTTCAGGCAACGGGAAGCCAGCAACTCGCTCGCAGCGTTGATATCCGGTGCAAAGAAGCGGTCCTTCTCATAGAACGGCACTTCGTTACGCAGAATGGCACGGGCTTTTTCCAGTTTTGGCGAAGTCTTCAGACCATTGCGCAGGTCCAGGCCCTGGGCTGCCGCCAGCCATTCCACCGCGAGAATCCCACGGGTGTTCTCGGCCATTTCCCACAGGCGCTTGCCAGCCGCCGGAGCCATCGATACGTGGTCTTCCTGGTTGGCAGAAGTCGGCAGGCTGTCCACCGAATGCGGATGGGACAACGCCTTGTTCTCGCTGGCCAATGCCGCTGCAGTCACCTGGGCGATCATGAAGCCGGAGTTCACACCGCCGTTGGCCACCAGGAACGGCGGCAGTTGCGACATGTGCTTGTCCATCATCAGCGAGATACGGCGCTCGCTCAGGGAACCGATTTCAGCGATGGCCAATGCCATGTTGTCAGCGGCCATGGCCACCGGCTCGGCGTGGAAGTTGCCACCGGAGATCACGTCACCTTCAGCGGCGAAAACCAACGGGTTGTCGGAAACGGCGTTGGATTCGATCGCCAGTACTTCGGCCGCTTGACGGAACTGGGTCAGGCAGGCACCCATGACTTGTGGCTGGCAACGCAGGGAGTACGGGTCTTGTACCTTCTCGCAGTTTTCATGGGAGTCGGAAACTTCGCTGCGCTCGCCCAGCAGGTCGCGATAAGCGGCGGCGGCGTCGATCTGGCCTTTCTGGCCACGGGCAGCATGGATACGGGCGTCGAACGGCGAACGCGAGCCCAGGACCGCTTCAACGGTCAGGCCGCCCAGTGCCAGGGCACCAGCAAACAGGTCTTCACCTTCGAACAGGCCACGCAGGGCAAATGCGGTGGACACCTGAGTGCCGTTGAGCAGCGCCAGACCTTCTTTCGCAGCCAGAGTCAGCGGGGTCAGACCAGCAACTTTCAGCGCTTCAGTGGCTTCCATCCACTCGCCCTTGTAGCGAGCCTTGCCTTCACCCAGCAGCACCAGCGACATATGGGCCAGAGGCGCCAGGTCACCGGAAGCACCGACCGAGCCTTTCAATGGAATGTGCGGGTAAACCTCGGCATTGATCAGGGCGATCAGCGCGTCGATCACCACACGGCGGATGCCAGAGAAACCACGGCTCAGGCTGTTGACCTTGAGCACCATGATCAGACGCACCAGCTCATCGCTGATCGGCTGGCCGACACCGGCGGCGTGGGACAGCACCAGCGAGCGCTGCAGGTTTTCCAGGTCTTCGCTGGCAATGCGGGTCGAGGCCAGCAGACCGAAACCGGTGTTGATTCCGTAGGCGGTGCGGTTCTCGGCGAGGATCTGTTCCACGCAGGCAACGCTGGCTTCGATCTGGGCCGAGGCGCTGTTGTCGAGGGTCAGTTTCACCGGCTGCTGATAGACGTCACGCAGTTGGGCGAGGGTCAGTTGGCCGGGAATCAGGTTTAGCGCAGTCATTTTTTTGCTCCTTTTGAGAGTTGTTATTAACTCACCAGACGCTCCGGAGATGTCCGTTGTCCGTCGCGTCTACCTTTTAGGGAGCCGCGCCTTGGCACGCTGGTGTTGTTGAAATCAGTTCAGGTCTGGAAAAGCGTTGTGCAGCAAAATCGGGTCTTTCAATACCGCGGCAGCGGCGGCAATGTCTGGTGCCAGCCAGCGGTCCTGGTCGTAGGCAGGCACTCGCTCACGCAGCAGACGCCAAGCGGTATCGGTGCCCGCACCAAAGCGTTGTTCCTTCAAGAATTCAAACGCCTGGGCCGCCAGCAAATACTCGATGGCGAGGATCTGCGTGCAGTTTTCCAAGGCGCGATGCAGCTTCAGCGCAGCGTTGGTGCCCAGGCTCAGGTGATCTTCCTGAAGTCCGGAAGTGACGTAATTGTCGAGGACTGCCGGTTGCGCCAATTGACGGTTCTCCGCGCACAGCGAAGCGGCCACGTATTGCACGATCATCATCCCGGAGTTCACACCCGGGTTGGCCACCAGGAAAGCCGGCAGGCCGCTGACGTGCGGGTTGATCAAACGGTCCAGACGACGCTCGGCGATGGAGCCGATTTCCGCCATGGCGATCGCCAGCAGGTCCGCCGCCATTGCCACGGACTGGCCATGAGGGTTGGCCTGGGACACCACCCGGTAATTGTCCGCGGTACCCAGCACCAGCGGGTTGTCGGTGGCGCCGTTGAGCTCGGTTTCGATCTGTTTGATCGCGTGCACCAGTTGATCGCGCGCAGCACCGTGCACCTGCGGGATCGAGCGAATGCTCAGGGCATCCTGGGTGCGAATGCCTTTGCTCTGGGCGATCACTTCGCTGCCGTCGAGCAAGGCCCGAAGGTTGATCCCGACCTGTTGCATGCCCGGGTGCGGCTTGAGCGCGATGATCTCCGCGTCGAACGCATCGATCTGCCCGCGCTGGGCTTCGAAGCTCATGGCGCCGATTACGTCGGCCCATTCCAGCAGGCGCGTGGCATCGGCAATCGCCAGGCAGCTCAGGCCGCTCATGCACGGCGTACCGTTGACCAGGCACAAACCGTCCTTGGCACCGAGCTTGACCGGTTGCAGACCTTCTTCGGCCAGCGCTTGCTGCGCGGAAACGATCTGCCCGCGATAGCTGACATTGCCCACGCCCAGCAGCGCGATGCCGATGTGCGCCATGTGAGTCAGGTAACCCACGGACCCCTGGGACGGCACCTGCGGGGTGATGCCCCGGTTGAGCAGCGCCAGCAGCGCTTCGACGACCTGACGGTGCAGGCCGGATTTGCCGTGGCTGTAGTTGACGATGGCCGCGCACATGATCGAGCGGGTCTGCTCGTCGGTCAGCGGTGCACCCACGCCGCAAGCGTGGCTGAGCAAGGTGTTGCGCGACAACTGGCTGAGTTGTTCGTCCTGCAGCGAAACGTTGCACAGCGCGCCCAGGCCGGTGTTGATGCCGTAGGCACGTTCGCCGCTGGTGACGATGCGCTGGACGATGGCCTGTGCGTTTTCGATGCGCGCCCAGATCGGTGCCGACAGTTCAAGCTGTGCGCCATGACGAGCAACGGCGACCACATCCTGCCAACTGACCTGCGACTCGGTGATAACGATTTTTTCAGCCTGGGACATCATTAACCTCGTGCGTACAACCTGAATGTTGATGCAGCTCTACCGCCGCCTTCGCGAGCAAGCCCGCTCCCACATTGGAACGCGATCAACTGTGGGAGCGGGCTTGCTCGCGAAGAGGCCCGCCAATTCACTGCAAATCTCGTTAAACCACCGCCGCCCGACGCTGCACAAAGCGGTCGACATACTCATCCGCCGGCGAATGCAGGATCTCCCTTGGCGTGCCGACCTGGATCAGGCGGCCGTCCTTGAGAATCGCGATGCGGTTGCCGATGCGCACGGCCTCGTCGAGGTCGTGGGTGATGAAGACGATGGTCTTGTGCAGGGTCTTTTGCAGTTCCAGCAACTGGTCCTGCATCTCCGCGCGGATCAGCGGGTCGAGGGCGCTGAACGCTTCGTCCATCAGGATGATGTCAGTGTCCGCCGCCAGGGCGCGGGCCAGGCCCACACGCTGACGCATGCCGCCGGATAGCTGGTGCGGGTATTTGTTTTCGTAGCCCTTGAGGCCCACGGTGTTGATCCAGTGCAGCGCACGCTCAGCGCACATGGCTTTGCTTTCGCCACGGATTTTCAAGCCGTAGGCGACGTTGTCCAGCACGCTCTTGTGCGGCAACAGGCCAAAGCTCTGGAACACCATGCTGATCTTGCGCCGACGAAATTCGCGCAGGGCTTCCATGTCGTATTGCAGGATGTCCACGCCGTCCACCAGGATCGCGCCGCTGGTCGGGTCGATCAGGCGGTTGAAGTGGCGCACCAGGGTCGACTTGCCTGAGCCCGACAGGCCCATGATCACGAAGATCTCGCCGCTGCCGATGCTCAGCGACAGGTCGTTCACGCCGACCACGCAGCCGGTTTCGGCCAGAACCTGGTCCTTGGTCTTGCCCTGGCCGATCATGGCCAGCGCATCCTTGGAACGGTTGCCGAAAATCTTGAAGACGTTCTTGACTTCGATCTTGCTCACGGTTGCGTTGTTCATTTGCTCACCTCATGCCGTGCGCGACCATACGCCTGTGTAATGCGGTCGATCACCACAGCCAGAATCACGATCGCCAGACCGGCTTCAAGGCCACGCCCGACGTTGAGGGTCTGAATCCCCACCAGCACGTCTTCACCCAGGCCACGGGCACCGATCATCGAGGCGATCACCACCATCGACAGGGCCATCATGGTGGTCTGGTTGATCCCGGCCATGATGCTCGGCAGGGCCAGTGGCAGTTGCACGCCGAACAGTTGCTGCCAGCGGTTGGCACCGAAGGCGTTGATCGCTTCCATCACTTCGCCGTCGACTTGGCGAATGCCCAGATCGGTCAGACGGATCAGTGGTGGTGCGGCGTAGATCACCGTGGCGAAAATCGCCGGGACCTTGCCCAGGCCGAACAGCATCAGAACCGGGATCAGGTACACGAAGCTCGGCATGGTCTGCATGATGTCCAGCAACGGCATCAGCACCGAACGCAGTCGATTGCTGCGCGCCGAGAGGATGCCCAACGGGATGCCGATCAGCACCGAAATGACCGTGGCCACCATCATCAGCGCCAGGGTCTGCATCAGCTTGTCCCAGAGGCCGACCGCGCCCACCAGGAACAGCAAACCAACGATGACGGCGGTGGTCACAACCTTGCGGGTCGCGTGCCAGGCCACACCGGCCACGATCGCCAGCATCAGCCACCAGGGTGCAGCACGCAGCAGGCCTTCAAGATTGACGATGGCCCACAGCAAGGTGTCGGAGATGCTGCGGAAAACGTCGCCGTAGTTGGTAACCAGCGAATCGACCCAACCGTTGACCCAGTCGGCGATGGAAAAGGTAAAGCTTTCGGGAAACATAAGAGACTCTCAATCAAGGGGTTGCGATCAAGCGTCCGACTGCCGTTGCCGACAGCCGGAGAAGCCCAACCTACAAGGCCGCGTCGATTTTCTTGGCTGCGTCTTCGCTCACCCATGCGTGCCAGACTTCAGGATGTTCCTTCAGGAAGATCTTGGCCAGTTTTGGTGATTCGATCCGCTCTTTGGTCATGCGCCCAAGGTTCTGGTTCAGCAGGTCGATTGGCACGTTGACCTTTTCCAGCACGGCCACCAGTTCAGGCGCTTCGTCGTGGAACGTCTTGGACAAGCCGACCTTGATGGTCACTGTCTTGTTCACGCCTGGTTTCTCTTCGAGTTTCACCGCGTCGATCTGGCCCATCAAAGGCGTTGGCGACCAGTAGTAGAACAGGATCGGCTCGCCACGCTTGTAGCTCGACAGCACAGCGGCATCCAGCGCCGGGCCGGTACCTGGGCGGAAGTTGGTGTAGGTGCTTTCCAGGCCGTAGCTTTTCAGCATTTCGCTGTTGTCCAGCTCACAGGTCCAGCCGGCCGGGCAGTTGTAGAAACGGCCCTTGGAAGGCTCTTCGGCGTCCTTGAACACCGCCGAGTATTTGCCCAGGTCAGCAATGTTTTTCAGGTCCGGAGCCTTGGCTTCCAGCTTACGCTTGGCGTCGCCTTCGATCACGTAGCGCGGCACGTACCAGCCTTCGATTGCGCCAACAACCGGGGCGCCGACACCGACGACTTTGCCGGCCTTCTCGGCCTTGTTCCAGACTTCGCTGCGGCCGACCCACTCTTCGGCAAACACTTGAATGTCGTTGCTGCTCAGGGCGTTTTCCATGGTGATGGAGTTGCCCGGCAGGCTGTCGGTCTTGCAGTCGTAGCCTTTCTCCAGCACGACTTGCATCACGTCGGTCAGCAGCATGGCGCTTTCCCAGTTCAAACCGGCGAACTTCACCGGTTTGCCCGACTCGCACCAACCCGCCGCCTGAGTGGCGCCAGCGCTGGCCAGCAGGCCCATGGAAAGCAATGCGGTCAGCAGGGTCTTGTTCGATTTCATTGTTATGACGCTCCTAATCATGAATTGGCTTACGGCAGTCAAGAGGCATCCAGCCCTGTCCACGTCCAATCAGGCCTGCGCCGCAGCGCGACCGACATTCAGCTTTTGTTCGGTGATCGCGCCCTGCTCGACCGGCAGGATCAAACGATCAGGCACTGTGCCGTGCCATTTTTTTGCACACAGGTAATACAGGGCGGCGGGAAGCACCAGGCCGATGACCCAGGAAATATCCACATCACCCAGGGCCGCCACCAGCGGACCGGTATAGAACTTAGTGGAGATGAACGGCAGCTGCACCAGCACACCGAACACATAGACGCTGATACCGAGGAGGTTCCAACGACCGTAGCGACCATTCGGATCGGCCAGAGCCGGTACGTCATAGCGCTCGCGAGTGATGCAGTAGTAGTCCACCAGATTGATCGCGCTCCAGGGGGTAAAGAACGCTAGCAAGAACAGGATGAAAGACTTGAACGCGCCGAGGAACGAGTGCTGACCGAGCAACGCCATCAGGGTCGCAGCACCGACGATGACCAGCACGAAGACCAGACGCTGCAAGTGCGTCACCTTCAGGTCGCCACGGAAACCGCTGATGATGGTCGCAATGCACATGAAGCTACCGTAGGAGTTCAGCGTGGAGATGGTGACCTTGCCGAACGCGATGCTGAAGTACAGCAGCGCAGCAGTGGCACCGGTACCGCCCAGACCAACGATGTAGGCCACTTCGTGACCGGCGAATTGCCCGTTGGCCGAAGCGGCAGCGAACACGCCGAGGACCATCGCCACCTGTGCGCCAATGACCGAACCCGCACCTGCGGCGAAAAAGGTCTTCACCGAGGAAATATTGCTCGGCAGGTAGCGTGAGTAGTCAGCCACGTAAGGGCCGAACGCGATCTGCCAGGACGCCGCGAGCGACACCGCCAGCAGGAAGCTGCTCCAGCTGAAGTGACGGATTTGCAGGAGAGCGCCGACGTCGGTCTGGCTCATCAGGCGCCAGAACAGATAAACGAAGGCAATCACACCGATGACGCTGGCAACACGGCCGATCCAATGGATCACCCGATAACCGAGCACCGTGACCAGCACGATGACACTGGCAAAAATGAGGATACCGACGCTGTCGCTGACGCCAAACAACTGGCCCAGCGCCTGGCCGGATAACACGGTTCCCGTTGCGGTGAAGCCCAGGTACATCAAGCAGACCAGCACGATCGGGATGGCCGCGCCGTACACGCCGAACTGTACCCGGCTGGAAATCATCTGCGGCAGGCCAAGCTTGGGGCCTTGCGCCGCATGCAGCGCCATCACGCCACCACCCAGTAATTGACCGATCAACAGACCGATCAACGACCAGAACACATCACCGCCAAGGACCACGGCCAATGCGCCGGTGACAATCGCGGTGATTTGCAGGTTGGCACCCATCCACAGGGTGAACTGGCTAAACAGACGACCGTGTCTTTCCGCTTCCGGGATGTAGTCGATCGAACGCTTCTCGATCAACGGTTTGTTGCCTGCACGTTCGCTGTTAACAGCCATGGTTCAACCTCTGTGGATTGTTCTAATAGTTCACTGAGCGTCGTTGTGATCTGCTTTTCTGTGGGAGCGAGCTTGCTCGCGATAGCAATCTGTCAGCCAGCACAAGTGTTGAATGTGCCGGCCTCATCGCGAGCAAGCTCGCTCCCACATAAAGCCGTACAGCGTTACTTGCCGGTAATCATCGGCAGGTTCAGCCCTTGTTCCTTGGCGCAGTCGATGGCGATCTGGTAACCGGCATCGGCGTGACGCATGACACCGGTGGCCGGGTCGTTGTGCAGAACGCGAGCAATACGCTCGGCTGCTTCATCGGTACCGTCGCAGACAATCACCATGCCCGAGTGCTGGGAGAAGCCCATACCGACGCCGCCGCCGTGGTGCAGGGACACCCAGGTCGCGCCGCTCGCGGTGTTGAGCAGAGCGTTGAGCAGTGGCCAGTCGGACACGGCGTCGGAACCGTCCTGCATCGATTCGGTTTCACGGTTCGGGCTCGATACCGAACCGGAGTCCAGGTGGTCGCGACCGATCACGATTGGTGCGGACAACTCGCCGCTGCGCACCATTTCGTTGAACGCCAGACCCAGCTTGGCACGCAGGCCCAGGCCAACCCAGCAGATACGTGCCGGCAGACCCTGGAAGCTGATGCGCTCGCGGGCCATGTCCAGCCAGTTGTGCAGGTGGGCGTCGTCCGGGATCAGTTCCTTGACCTTGGCGTCGGTCTTGTAGATGTCTTCAGCGTTGCCCGACAGTGCCGCCCAACGGAACGGGCCGATACCACGGCAGAACAGCGGACGGATGTAGGCCGGTACGAAGCCCGGGAAGTCGAATGCGTTTTCCACGCCTTCTTCTTGCGCCATCTGACGGATGTTGTTGCCGTAGTCGAAGGTCGGGATGCCTTGCTTCTGGAAGTCGAGCATCGCTTTAACGTGCACGGCCATCGATTGCTTGGCGGCTTTGATCACGGCGGCAGGTTCGGTCTTGGCGCGAGCGCGGTATTCGTCCCAGGTCCAGCCGGCTGGCAGGTAGCCATTGAGCGGGTCGTGGGCGCTGGTCTGGTCGGTGACCATGTCCGGACGCACACCGCGCTTGACCAGTTCAGGCAGGATTTCAGCGGCGTTGCCCAGCAGAGCGATGGAAATCGCCTTGCCTTCTTTGGTGTATTTGGCGATGCGGGCCAGTGCGTCGTCGAGGTCTTTGGCTTGCTCGTCGACGTAGCGGCTTTTCAGGCGGAAATCGATGCTGACTTGCTGGCATTCGATGTTCAGCGAGCAAGCGCCGGCCAGGGTTGCAGCCAGAGGCTGGGCGCCACCCATGCCGCCCAGACCTGCGGTCAGGACCCAACGACCTTTGAGGTCATCGTTGTAGTGTTGGCGACCGGCTTCGACGAAAGTTTCGTAGGTGCCCTGGACGATGCCCTGGCTGCCGATGTAGATCCAGCTGCCGGCGGTCATCTGGCCGTACATGGCCAGGCCTTTGGCGTCCAGTTCGTTGAAGTGTTCCCAGCTCGCCCAGTGAGGAACCAGGTTGGAGTTGGCGATCAGTACGCGCGGGGCGTTGCTGTGGGTCTTGAACACGCCGACCGGCTTGCCGGATTGCACCAGCAGGGTCTCGTCGTCGTTCAAGTTGGTCAGGCTTTCGACGATCTTGTCGTAGCATTCCCAGTTACGTGCAGCGCGACCGATACCACCGTAAACCACCAGTTCTTTAGGGTTCTCGGCGACTTCCGGGTCGAGGTTGTTCATCAGCATGCGCAGCGGCGCTTCAGTCAGCCAGCTCTTGGCGGTCAGCTTGTTACCGCGTGCGGCACGGATTTCGACGTCGCGAAACTTGGTACGTTTATTCTCGGTCACGAAAAGAACTCCTCAGCAATCAATCCAAACCAACCCAGGCAGTGGGCGAGCAAGCCAATGGGCATCAGTGCACACCGGCGAATCAGTGGACGATGGTTGAGTCTTCGTGACTCATACACATACGTCTTTACTTGTACATACAAGCATATGCAATCAAGCGGCCAACTTGCTGGATGAGCATTCAAGAAAAATTCGGAAACAGCTGGAGAGCCCTTGGAACAAGGGTTTTGGCGTAGATGAAATTTTTCGAGAGGATTTTTTGGAGGATAGGCGGGTTGTTACTTGAGCGTGGTCTTGCGCCACACTGGGGCGTTCGGTAACAAGTTGGTGCGCGGACGGAAACGGTCTGAGGGGTAGCACAACATCGCGGGCAAACATGGCCCCCTGTAGGAGCCGAGCTTGCTCGCGATGGTCGTGAAGGATAACGCGTAGAACCAGATGCCCAGCGGCGAATTCGGGTTATTCGCGAGCGAGCTCGCTCCTACAGGGATGGTGTATCAGCGTGCGATGAGTTCGATCACGCAGCAAGCGCCATTGCTGGAGACTTCCAGCAATCCGGTGTTACCGACCAGTTGCAGGCAATCGTGGCGACCCAGTTGCGAAGCGCTGGTACCGACCTTTACTTCAAGCGCATCGCTGATGCTGAAGACCAGCACAGTCCCCGCCTCACTGAAAAACCGCTGCTCGCCCGACAACCACTGCAACCGCGCGGCGTAACGCTGCGGTGCGTAAATGAGGTTGAAATCGCGAATCGCACCGCCGAGCAATGTGCAGGAAACCTTGCTTTCACCGCTGAAGGCAAACGGGTCCAGCGGCAACAGTGGCCGAGTATCCTGGCCATCCACCGTCAGGCTCATGCCGTCACCCTGCAAAACAGTGATCACTCGCTCGTAACCGGCGAAGGTGGAAAACCCGCCCGATTCACCGATGTCGGCAATCGACAGGCGCCACCCAAACCCGTCCAGGCCGGTGCCGGCATCGCGGGTGATTTCTTCGGTACTGCCGCCGCCGTTCTTCCACGGCATGCGCGGGTAATCCTTGGCGCGTAAAACTTTCAGCTCATTCATTTATGGAACCGACCTTCCAGACGATGACGGGAACCGGGGTGGATCAAGCGAGCGGCGGTCACCGGCTGACGGCCGGACCAGGTGCGGCGACGGATCAGCAGGCACGGCTCGCCTTTTTCAATCTGCAGCAATTTGCATTCGGACGACTCGGCCAGGATCGCCTCGACCACGTGCTCGCCTTCGGTCAGCGGCGCGACCTGGTTCAGGTAGGCGTAGGGCGTTTGCAGGGTGAAATCCTGCTTGAGGTAGTCCGGCGCCACCAGCGCATTGACGAAACGGTCTTCGATTTGCACCGGAATATCGTTTTCGAAATGCACGATCAGCGAGTGGAACACCTTCTGCCCTTCGCGCATGTCCAGGGCCAGGGCGCGCTCGGAGCCGGCGGCCTCTTCTTCAAGGGTGATGACCTTGCAGGTGTGGCGATGACCGCGAGAGGCGATTTCGTCGGCGATGTTGTGCACCTCGAACAGTGCAGACTGGCTTTTCGGCTCGGCGACGAACGTGCCGACGCCTTGCATGCGCACCAGCAGGCCATCGGCGGTCATCTCGCGCAGGGCGCGGTTGATGGTCATGCGACTGAAGCCAAGCTGGCTGACCAGCTCGCTTTCCGACGGAACGCGGTAGTGCGGCGGCCAGTTTCCACTGTCGATTTGCTGGGTGATCATTTGTTTGACGCGGGCGTACAAGGGCGCCGGACTGTCGCCCATGTTCGCGGCCAACGGAGAGACTGGAGGCGGAGTCGGCACGGTTAATCCTTGTTCGTTGAAAAGAGATTGCTAGCTTGCCGGAGTTTACCGGGCAGGCAAACGTCTGTATATGTATATACAAATAACACACGATGGGGTGCTGAACCATGTCCGCCTTCTTTGCCGAACGCGCGCTGCTGCCTAGTGGATGGGCCAACAATGTACGTCTTGAGGTCAGCGCCGACGGCGTTTTGACCCATATCCAGGCCGATTCCCATGCAGATGGCGCCGAGCGGTTGAGCGGTCCGCTGCTGCCTGGCATGCCGAACCTGCACTCCCACGCCTTCCAGCGGGCCATGGCCGGGCTGGCGGAAGTGGCGGGAAATCCGAACGACAGTTTCTGGACCTGGCGCGACCTGATGTATCGCCTCGTCGGAAAAATCAGCCCGGAACAACTCGGCGTCATCGCCCGTCAGCTGTACATCGAAATGCTCAAGGCCGGTTACACATCGGTGGCGGAATTTCATTACGTACACCATGACATCAGTGGCCAGCCTTACGCGGACCCGGCCGAACTGGCCCTGCGTATCAGCCAGGCCGCAGGTTCCGCGGGTATCGGTTTGACCCTGCTGCCGGTGCTCTACAGCCACTCCGGTTTCGGCGGCCAGACTCCGAACGAAGGTCAGCGTCGCTTCATCAACAGCACCGAAAATTACCTCAAGCTGCAATCGCGCCTGCAACCGCTCCTGGCGCAGCAGCCGGCGCAGGCCCTGGGCCTGTGTTTTCACTCGCTGCGCGCGGTCACGCCGCAACAGATCAGCGAAGTGCTGGCCGCCAGCGACAAACAATGCCCGGTGCACATCCACATTGCCGAGCAGCAGAAAGAAGTCGACGACTGCCTGACCTGGAGCGGTCGTCGTCCGCTGCAATGGCTGTACGAAAACGTCGAAGTCGACCAGCGCTGGTGCCTGGTCCACGCGACCCACGCCAACCCGGAAGAAGTCACGTCGATGGCCAGGAGTCGCGCCATCGCCGGCCTGTGCCTGACCACCGAAGCCAACCTTGGCGACGGGATTTTCCCGGCGGTGGATTTCCTCGCCCAGGGCGGCCGCATGGGCATCGGTTCCGACAGTCACGTGTCATTGAGCGTGGTGGAAGAATTGCGCTGGCTGGAATACGGCCAGCGTCTGCGTGATCAGCGGCGTAATCGTTTGTACGGCGCGGATCAGCCAATGGTCGGCCGCACGCTGTTTGATGCCGCGCTGGATGGTGGTGCCCAGGCGCTGGGGCAGCCGATTGGCGCTCTGGAAGTCGGTAAGCGCGCCGACTGGCTAGTGCTCGATGGCAACGACCCGTATCTGGCAACGGCCAGCGGCGACGGAATTCTCAACCGCTGGTTGTTTGCCGGCGGCGATCGCCAGGTGCGGGATGTGTTGGTCAATGGCCAGTGGGTAGTGCGTGACGGGCAGCATGCCGACGAGGAAGAAAGCAGTCGCGCCTTCACCCAGGTACTGCGCGAACTCCTGGGCTGACACAAAACAAAAATGTGGGAGCGGGCTTGCTCGCGAAGGCGGACTGTCAATCAACATCTCTGTTGAATATGACACCCTCTTCGCGAGCAAGCCCGCTCCCACATTTGGATATGTGCCGACAGTTAGTTCGAGGTCTCGGCCATCTGCTTTTCCGAGGCCCGCCAGATCAGCCGCGTGGTGTCGTACCCCTGCTGACGTGCCTTGCTCAGCAACTCCTCACGCACCACACCGTTCACGGTCGGCGTGCGCGACAACAGCCACAGATACTTGCGGCTCGGGTCACCGACGATGGCGGTCTTGTAGTCATCGCTGACGTACAGCACCCAGTATTCGCCCTTCGCCGAACCCGGGATCAGCCTGGAAAACCAGGTATCGAACTCGACCCACAGCTTGTCGCTCTTGCCGGGTACCTGTGGATAAGCCGTGCCCTTGACCTCTTCCCATTGCCACTGTGCCGTCAGGCAGCGGTTCAGCACTGCGAGGTTGCCGTCGGGCTTGAGCGTGTAATGGGCTTCGGACTGCGCGCAGTCGCGCTGGAAGTACATCGGCATACGAGCCAGCTCGTACCAGGTGCCCTGGTAGCGCTTGAGGTTGACGCTATTGACCGTCTTGGGGGCCAATGGGTCCTGGCCAGACGTGGCACAGCCGGCCAACACCAGGCCGGCAAAAAGGATGATCAATAACCGCTTCATTATTTTTCTCCCGTGGGCGATCGCCCCGGTTTACTTCAGGCCTTGGCCGGAAAACATCAGCACTTTGTCACCGGCGAACTGCACGCTGATAAAGCTGTTCTTGTCGCCCCAGGTGCAGCTGGACATGCCGAGCGCGCCTGAACAATCGGCGGGTTTGCCCAACAGGGTCTCCACATCGGCCTTGGCCATGCCGGCGGAGAGCTTCGAGTAGTTTTCCTGATTGACCTTGCTGCAGGCAGCGAGCAATACGCAGAATGAAAGCAGGGCGATGGAACGCAACGACATGGTGAAACTCCGGGGGCGTAGGGGATTGGCATGGCTGCCAAGCTGAAGCTTAGAAGAGAAAACCCCTGTCAGGTTCCCTGCCCGACAGGCTATTTATCGGGCCACTCGTCTGCCTTTTGCCGAAAATCAGCCACTTTGCCTGTTTATCGGGCATTTCGTCGTTTTTCAGAGAATTCGCCTAATCTTTGGCGCCGTTCAGTCGACATAAATGCAACGCAAAGCCACGTCAGTGGCATTTGCTCCCTCATTTTGTAGAACAGCCCCTCTGCGGTAGCTCATCCATGACCAGAAACATGAAGTTCAGCCACAAGATTTTGCTGGCTGCCGCCCTCGTGGTGGCCGTCGCATTCGCTTGTTTCATCCTGTTCAACGACTATCGCCAACGCGAAACCTTGCGCAACAGTACCGAAGCCTCGATGCAGGAGCTCGGCAGCCTGACCACCAGCAACATCCAGACCTGGCTGGAAAGCCGCATGCAATTGCTGCAGTCGATGGCCCAACAGATCAACGCCGACGGCAATGCTCCCGCTGGCCTGAAACGAATCATCGACCTGCCCGCCTACACCGGCAACTTCCAGCTGAGTTACTTCGGTGGCGCCGACGGCGTGATGTTCTCGGTCCCGGCGGGCAACCGCGCGGCGGACTACGATCCGCGCGCCCGTGGCTGGTACAAGGCGGCCAATAGTGCGCAACAGACCATCGTCACCGAACCCTACATCGCCGCCTCCTCTGGCAAGCTGGTGATCACAGTCGCCACCCCGGTGCAGCACCTGGGCCAGATGATCGGTGTCGCCGGCGCCGACATCGACCTGTCCAGCGTCAGCGCGATCATCAACTCGCTGAACTTCGGCGGTCACGGCCATGCGTTCATCGTCGGTGCCGACGGCAAGATCCTGATTCACCCGGACAGCAAGCTGGTACTCAAGAACCTGACCGAGGCCTACCCCAACGGCGCGCCGAAAGTCAGCCCGGGCATGAAGGAAGTCGAGATCGACGGCAAGCGCCAGTTCATCTCATTCACCCACGTCAACGGCGTGCCATCGGCGGACTGGTACGTAGCGCTGGTACTCGACCAGGAAACCGCGTTCTCGATGCTCAGCGAATTCCGCACCTCGGCGATCATCGCCATGGTCATTGCGGTGGTGATCATCATCGCCCTGCTGGGCATGCTGATCAGCCTGTTGATGCAACCGCTGCTGACCATGGGTCGCGCTATGCATGACATCGCCGAAGGCGAAGGTGACTTGACCAAACGCCTGACCATTCACGGCCACGACGAATTCGGCGCGCTGGGGCTGTCGTTCAACCGTTTCGTCGAACGCATCCATACCTCGATCATCGAAGTATCCTCGGCCACCGGCCAAGTCAACGAAGTGGCGCTGCGGGTAGTCGCCGCCTCGAACTCGTCGATGTTCAACTCCGACCAGCAAGCCTCGCGCACCAGCAGCGTGGCCGCGGCGATCAACCAGCTCGGTGCCGCCGCCCAGGAAATCGCCCAGAACGCCGCCCTCGCCTCGCAACATTCCAGCGATGCCCGCAGCCTGGCCGAAGACGGCCAACAGGTGGTAGATAAGACCATCGCAGCGATGCAGCAACTGTCGGCCAAGATCAGCGACTCGTGCGGCAACATCGAGACCCTCAACAGCAACACGGTCAACATCGGGCAGATCCTGGAAGTGATCACCAGCATCTCCCAGCAGACCAACTTGCTGGCACTCAACGCCGCCATCGAAGCGGCCCGTGCTGGCGAGGCCGGCCGTGGTTTTGCCGTGGTGGCCGATGAGGTGCGCAACCTCGCTCACCGCACCCAGGACTCGGCGCAGCAAGTGCAGACGATGATCGAAGAGCTGCAAGTCGGTGCCCGGGCAGCGGTGGGCATCATGACCGACAGCCAGCGCCAGAGCGAAAGCAGCGTCGGCATCGCCAACCAGGCGGGTGAACGTCTGGGCAGCGTGACCCAACGCATCGGGGAGATCGATGGCATGAACCAATCGGTGGCCACCGCGACCGAGGAACAGACCGCCGTGGTGGAGTCGATCAACGTCGACATCACCGAAATCAACACGCTGAATCAGGAAGGTGTGGAGAACCTGCAGTCGACCTTGCGTGCGTGTGCCGATCTAGAGCAGCAGGCGGCGCGGTTGAAGCAGTTGGTTGGTAGCTTCAGGATTTGAGGTGATGTAGCGGGCCTCTTCGCGAGCAAGCCCGCTCCCACAGTGGATCTGTGTCGTTCACGAATCCCTTGTGGGAGCGGGCTTGCTCGCGAAGACGGAATCAGCCGCAAAGAAGAGCTAGAAGCTTGATCCAGGCTTCGACAGAAACGCCAACTCCTCAGCCGTAGACTCCCGCCCCAACACCGCATTGCGATGGGGAAACCGCCCAAACTGCGCAATTACCCTCTGATGCCGCTCGGCGTAATCCAGGTAATCGGCAAACAGCGTTCGGTCACCTTCAGGCTGCTGCGCCACCAGTTCGATATAGCGCGAGACACCTTCGTTTTGCACCGCGAGGTTTTCGCTGTGCTCGAACACCAGATAGATGAACACCCGCTGAATCGGCTGCAACTGGCGATCGAAATCCGCCGCAATACCTTGGGCTACCAATTTCTGTGCGCGGGAATCGCCGGAGAATGCTTTGGGAGTATCGCGAAAGATCATTCGCGGGATTTGATCGAGCAACAGCACCAGGGCCAGCCAACCTTCTGGACATTGCATCCACTCGGTCAATCCGCCGGCCAGTGCCTGCTCGGCCTGGCCCCCGAAACGCTCACGCGCTTCGAGGTCCTGGCTGTCGCGCTTGCCAAACCACAACTTGCCCTTCTGCGCCGCCACTTCCTTCGCTGACCCGAAACTTCCGAACCACCAATCAAGCAACGGCTGCCAGGGCGCGGTCATGGTTTATTCCTTATGGTAAGCCGTGACGCGGGCAACTTCTTCTTTCGAACCGAGGAACACCGCAACACGCTGGTGCAGGCCTTCCGGCTGGATGTCGAGGATGCGCTGGTGGCCGTCGGTGGACGCGCCGCCTGCCTGTTCCACCAGGAACGACATCGGGTTGGCTTCGTACATCAGGCGCAGTTTGCCCGGCTTCGACGGCTCGCGGCTGTCGCGTGGGTACATGAACAGACCGCCACGGGTCAGGATGCGGTGCACGTCAGCCACCATCGCGGCAACCCAGCGCATGTTGTAGTTCTTTTTCAGCGGGCCTTCATCGCCGGCCAGCAATTCGCTGACGTAGCGCTGTACCGGTGCTTCCCAGTGACGCTGGTTGGAAGCGTTGATGGCGAATTCCTGGGTGGTTTCAGGAATGGTGATGTTTTCGTGGGTCAGTACGAAACTGCCCATCTCACGGTCCAGGGTGAAACCTTTCACGCCGTCGCCCAGGGTCAGGATCAGCATGGTCTGCGGGCCGTAGATCGCGTAACCGGCGGCCACTTGCTGGGTGCCTGGCTGCAGGAAAGCCTTCTCATTCAAGGGCTCGTTCTGGCTCAGGTATTCGTTCGGGCAACGCAGTACCGAGAAAATGGTGCCGACCGGGGCGTTGATGTCGATGTTCGACGAACCGTCCAGCGGGTCGAATACCAGCAGGTACGCGCCTTTCGGGTATTTGCCCGGGATCTGGTAGGCATTGTCCATTTCTTCGGACGCCATGCCGGCCAGGTGACCGCCCCATTCGTTGGCTTCGAGCAGGATCTCGTTGGAGATCACGTCGAGCTTTTTCTGCACTTCGCCCTGGACGTTTTCAGTGCCCATGCTGCCCAGAACGCCACCCAGGGCGCCTTTGGACACGGCGTGGTTGATCTCCTTGCAGGCACGCGCCACCACTTCGATCAGGAAGCGCAGATCGGCAGGAGTGTTGTTGCTGCGGGTCTGCTCAATCAAATAGCGACTCAAGGTAACGCGGGACATGGAAGGCTCCGGTGGAATGGGGGGGCTAAAAACCCGCGCAGTTTAACGCGAGTCGGGGCGCATTTCCTCCTATCAGACGTGATCGGCCAAAGAGAGTTCATGTGCGGGGATGAGCGTAGTAGGAAATGGGCCGCGCGTGGAGCTCCAATGGATAGCAGATTTCGATATCTTTGGTGATCGGTAGTCCGTATTCGCGAGCAAGCCCGCTCCCACATTGGACCAGCTGTGCACACACCATTTGTGCCACAAAGCAGATCCAGTGTGGGAGCGGGCTTGCTCGCGAATGGCGCGAAGCGCCAGCCTTCTTCAGGATTTGACAGAGGGCTTGCGCAGCAAGCTGAACGCCATCGCCGCCAGGAACAGGACACTGAGCAACAACACCGCCCACAAGCCGAACTTCTTCCAGGAGATGTCCGTCGTCGCCAGCGTTTTCTCTGTCGATGCATTCGAAACCACCGCCCCGACATCCACAATGGCCCTGCCCAAGGTCGCGAGCTTCGCCGGGCTGTAATCCGGAATCAGCGTCGACAGCGGCAAGTTCGCCGCCTTCGCCGTCGAATTCCCCACGACCAGCGTGTAAGGCCCAGGCCCGCGCGCCAGGAACACCAGTTGTGTGGCACGCACGGCATACTTCAGCGTCGGCGCCCGATCACCCAGGCCGCCACCGCGTTCGTCCACGGTCAGCTTCAATTGCTGGACGATTTGCCCGGACAACTGCAATTCGTTTTGCACCACATCCTGACCGTTCTGGGCCAGGCGATAGAGCAAACCGCTGCCCAACGACTGCCATGGCAGACTGCTGTCGCGACGGCCGGCCAGGCGCACTGGCGCCAGACTGTTGGGCTGGCTCAACTCGACCTGCACCCGCTCGACATTCAGCCCCATCGGCAACTGCCAGGTGTATTCACCCGCCTTCACACTGCTGCCGGTCAACCCTTGGGACCAGACCAACGGCAGCGGCAGGCTGCGGGTACTGGCGCTCTGTAGTTGCGCCGAAGTCAGTGTCGGTGCCGAATGCGGCGTGATCCACAGTAATCGCAGGTAGCGTGCCGACTGGCCCGGAAGGTTGACTTCATGCTGTTCGACCCGCTCGTCGGAAAAAGTCAGGCGCGCCACCTGCCCTTCGCCCCAGGACTGCCAATGCTGCAAATCGTCGCTAGCTTCGATGGTGAAACGCTGGAAGCCGTCGCGCTCGCTGCTCCAGTCCAGAACCAACTGCTGCAACGGCGCCTTGATAGCCGAAGCGTCGAGCAACCAGCCGCGCAGCTCTTCCTCACCCGCCTCCAGCTGACTGGAGGGCTGCACCTCGACCAATGTGCCGTTGGTGCTCGATTGCACCCGCACGCTCGGCGCGGTTTCAGTGGCGTCCACCGAGTTGTACAACGGAAACCATTTCACCTCGGTCAAGGTGCGCGCTTCATTGCTCCGCGCCGTTTCCCGGGCCAGGGCATACGCCTGAACTTCGCCCGCCGCATTGAACACACGCACATCGCTCAGGTCGGCCTGCCGTGCATTCAGTTGTACGTTCAGGGGCAGCTCAAGGCGATACCAGGGCCCTTCGCCCGTCACCGACAAAGGCACTTGGGTGGTGAAGTCCGCCGGTTTTTCCTGGGCAACCGCCGACAACACTACGCCCATGGCAACAGCGCCCAACCAACCCAGGTTCAGCTTCTGACTCAAGACGACACTCCTTCGGATTCCGGGACCGGTTTCTCGACATCCGGCACAGCTTCGGCACGCTTGGGCGGCAGCGGGGCGAAATAGCCCACCACCAGCAGCAACACGCCGACACCGATAAACGACACGATCCGCGCCAGCCCGCCGCGATTACTCAATTCGACAAAGAACAGCTTAGCCACGACCACACCTATCAAGGCGGCGCCGATCAACCAGACTTCGCGGTGGCGACGCAAATGGCCACCGATCATCAGGCTCAGGGCCATCAAGGTCCAGACGATGGACAACCCGGCTTGCACCCGCATCGACGCCAACAACAGGTCCAGCTCGAACGGCACCCCGCTCCAATGGTGCGCCGTACGCATTACCAATGCCGTAAAGAACACGAACAGCGAGGCACCTGCGACCCCTTGCGTGGCGATGGCGGCGTAATCCTTGTGCAGCGACAGTTGTGTCATGGCGCTGCGGGACCAGACATAGATGCCGAACAGCGCGAACAACAGGCCCAGCTCCAGCGGGTTGATCAATGGCACGTAGGGCAGTGGCTCGGCGTTGCCGTCACTGGCGACATTCGCCAGCCAGAACCAGCCGAGCATCAGCAACGCCAGCGGCGCGGCGGCGTATACACGGTATTCCCTCGAGTACGCCGCCACCGGCCACGGCCACGCGCGAGGCGCCGCCATCAGAACCAGATACAGACTTGGCAGAATCGCCCAACCCAACCAGCGCCAAGCGTTGTATTGCTCGGACAACACCAGCAAGCCATAACGCAGCTCCAGCGCCAGCACCCCCATCAACAGCCAACAGCCGAGCACATGGGCGACACTCGTCACGCGTGCTGGCAGCATGGGCGCCAGGCGTCGCAGGGACATGAAATGCACCACGAACACGGCGGCCCACGCCAGCCAGCCGACGTCGGCCGCCGGGTGGTAACGCGAGTGCCAGGTCGCCAGCAGCACCAGCGCCGCCGCGGGAATCAACACCGTACCGAGCACCCCCAGTGATGGCCATTTCAGGCGCAGCGCCAACACCGCCCACAGCGCAACACTCACAGCTGCGACGCTCAACAACAAAGTCGCCTGCATCGGCAGCGACGCAAAATGCAGCACTTCGATGACCCAGGCCAACGCCCACCAGCCCGCGCCCCACACCAGCAACGCCTGGGACAATCGCAACAGGCTCAGCCCTTCGAATGCTTCGGGCGAAGGACCTATCTGCAGACGCCAGGCCCCGACCATCGCTGCCAGCCCCAACACCAGCGGCGCCCAGAATCCGGCATGAGCCAGGGGACTCAGCCCTTCACTGAACAGCGGCCCCGTCGCCAGGAACAGTGCACCACCCAACAGTTGCACAGCGAGCGCGGTGAACACGAATGTGCGCGATGGCAGGCGCAAGCCAACCAACAACGTCAACGCCCCGGCCAAGGCCCAACCGATCACCGTGCCGTGGCTGAAGAAAAACAACGGCGCCAGCAAATAGAGAAACGCCAGCCCGAGGCACGCCAGGACTGGCAGGCCTTTTAGCTCCCAAGGCCTGATCTGCTCCGGCAAGGCTTTACGCAACTGGTAGAAGCTGAACAACAACGCAATGCCCAGTAACAGCGCGCCTAGCGGTACACCACCGAGCAGGCTGCTCTCGCTGTTGTGCAGCTCGCTGAGAAACACCAGCGCCGAGCCCAGTTGCAGGAGCAAGGCAAACGCCCGGGCCAGGGGCCTTTGCTGGCGAAGGCCGAGCCAGAAGATCCCCGCGCCCTCCACCGCCCACGCCGCGGTCGTCCAGCGTGCATCGAGCCCCAGCGGAATCGCCAGGCTGGTGAAGATCACGCCCAAGGCCAGGCAGGTTTCCCCCAGCAACAGCGTGCGCCCGGCCATCAGCCAACGGGCAAGTCCCATGTAAATCATGCCCAGCGCCAAGGCACTGAACGCCGCAGCGAACTCCAGATGCTGCACCAGGGCGAACTGCAAGCCGAAACCCACCAGCGGCGGACCGAACAGCAGCGTGCCGTCGACGTAGTCGCCCTTGCGCGCCGACCATTGCAGCAGCGATTCGCGACTGCTCTCTGCCGGTGCATCGCTCATTTCCAGCAGCCTGCGCCGGGCGAACAGCAGACCAATGGCCAGGTACATCAGGAAAAACAAAATCAGAAACGGCTCGGTGCTCCACAACTGCTCCGGCGAGTAGGAACGCAGGCCCCAGGCGAAACCGATGCCGAAGGTGCCGCTGAACCCGATGACATTCAACAGCCGCCAGGCCTTGAACCAGGCGATGGCGAAGATGCCGGCGTTGAGCAGGGCAAAATAGCTGAACAGCGCGACGTGGCTGCCGGCGCCGGTGGAGGCCAGCAGCGGCGCGGCGAATCCGCCCAGTGCGGCCGCGGCGGCCAACCCCAGGGAGTCCTGGGTAATGGCGAGAATCGCCGAACAGACTGTCACCGCCACCAGCAGGCCAAACCCCGCCGTGGGATCGAGCAGCGGATGCAGGCGCATCGCGGCAAACACCGTCAGGTACAACACGGCGATCCCGGCCCCTTGCAGGATCAACGCATAACTGCTGTTGCGCGCCCGTAACCACCAGCCTAGCCCGAGCAACCCCAAGGCTGCCGCCGCAACGCCTGCGTACCGCAACTCAACCGGCACCACCACGCCTTCGGTGGCATAGCGCAGCAAAAAGGCCAGGCCGAGGAACAACAGCACCACGCCGACCCGCAACACGGTATTGCCACCGAACAACCAGGCTCGGGCACGGCTGATGGCGCGATCGATAAGGTTCGGGCCACGCGGAGGGACAGGTGGTTGTGCCTGGTGAGCGATCGGCTCGGGCTTCCAGGCATCGGCGGGCTGCGAACGGTTGGTTTCGGTGGCCGCTGCGGCGATCGGCTCGAGTTCGGGCGGCAGCTCCCAGACCAACTCCGGGGCTGCGGCAGGCGCTTCATCGAGGATGGTTTCAGGTGAGACAAGTGGCTCGCGGGTTTCCGGCGCCTTGACGCCCGATGCTTCGAGCAGCGCCAGCCGTTGCTCGACCGCCTGCAGCGCTACCTGCGCCTGTTCCAGCAAACGCTGCTGCTCGACTGCCTGCGAGTCCATGCGAGCCATGCGAAGGGCCTGGCCGATACCCAATCCGAATAACGCGCCCAGCAGCGCATCGCTGAATGACTCGTCGAGTATCCAGCCGAGCACCAGCCCTATCAGCATGAACATCCATTGCATGGTCGATATCCCTAAGCGGCCCCATCATGAGGCAAGTCCAAGCGGTACAGTGTCTGATCAGTCTAGTGCGAAAACACCACAACCCAGTGTAGGAGCGAGCTTGCTCGCGATGAGGCCATAACATTCAGCATTAATGTTGAATGTCAGTGCGCTATCGCGAGCAAGCTCGCTCCCACAAGGGATTGTGGTGTGTTCAGAATCTGATCAACCCTGCCGCCCGGTAATCCAGCGCCTAGTATATCGACCCAGCCCGTCAACAACCGGGCCTTGCTCGCAGTTCTGGCTGAAAACTACTCCAGTGCCTTCCAGATTTCCGTGGCGTACTCGCGAATGGTCCGGTCCGACGAGAACCAGCCCATCCGCGCCGTGTTCAACACCGCCGAGCGCCACCACTCCTTCGAATCGTGCCAATGGGCTTCGACGCGCATCTGGGCGTGCCAGTAGGAATCGAAGTCGGCGCAGACCAGGAAGCGATCGTAGTCCACCAGCGAATCGATCAATCCGGTGTAACGGGACGGATCGTCCGGCGAGAACACCCCACCACGAATCGCTTGCAGCACATCGTTCAGACGATGGGACGCGGCGATATCCGGCACCGCGCTGAACTCATGATTCTGTTTGCGCGCCTCCACCTGCTGCGCGCTGAGACCAAAGATAAACATGTGCTCGGTGCCGATGCGCTCGCTCATTTCCACGTTGGCCCCATCCAGGGTGCCGATAGTCAGCGCGCCGTTCAGGCCGAATTTCATGTTGCTGGTGCCTGACGCTTCGAACCCGGCGGTGGAGATCTGCTCGGACAAATCCGCCGCCGGAATGATGCTCTCCGCCAGGCTGACGTTGTAGTTGGGCAGGAACACCACTTTGAGCAAGCCGCGCACGGTCGGGTCGTTGTTCACCACCCGGGCGATGTCGTTGGTCAGCTTGATGATCAGCTTGGCCTGGTGATAACTCGCGGCCGCCTTGCCGGCGAAGATTTTCACCCGTGGCACCCAGTCGATTTCAGGCTCCGCGCGAATCGCCTGGTACAACGCCACGGTGTGCATCAGGTTGAGCAACTGGCGTTTGTACTCGTGGATTCGCTTGACCTGCACGTCGAACATCGCCGCCGGGTTGACCGCCACGCCCAGTCGCTCATGAATCAGGTACGCCAGGGCTTTCTTGCTGTGCAGGCGTTGCTCGGCAAACGCCTTGCGGAATGCACTTTTCTCGGCGAACGGTTCAAGGGCGAGCAAACGCTCTTCCGGGTTGTCCAGCACCTCGGGGCCAAGGGCATCGACCAGCATCGAGGTCAGCTCGGGGTTGGCCTGATACAACCAGCGGCGGAAGGTGATGCCGTTGGTTTTGTTGTTGATCCGCTCCGGGTAGAGCTTGTGCAGTTCGGAGAACACCGTTTGACGCATCAGCTGCGTATGTAGCCCGGACACACCGTTGATGCTGTGGGACCCGAGAAACGCCAGGTTGCCCATGCGCACCCGGCGACCGTTGTCTTCCTCGATCAGCGACACCGCGCGCAGTACGTCGAAGTCGTGAATGCCTTTGGCCCGCAGGGAGTCGATGTGGTGGGCGTTGATCAGGTAAATGATCTGCATGTGCCGCGGCAACATGCGTTCCATCAAGCCGACCGGCCAGGTTTCCAGCGCTTCGGGCAGCAATGTGTGGTTGGTGTAGGACAGCGTATCGACGGTGACCTGCCACGCGGCGTCCCACGCCACGTCATAAACGTCGACCAGTTGCCGCATCAGTTCAGCCACGGCAATCGAGGGGTGAGTGTCGTTGAGCTGGATAGAGGCGTGATCGCCCAGGGTCAGCACCGAGGTGTGCATGTTGCGATGGCGGCGCAGCAGATCCTGCAACGAGGCGGCGACGAAGAAGTACTCCTGGCGCAGGCGCAACTCCTGGCCGGCCTCGGTGCTGTCCGCCGGGTACAGCACCCGGGAGATGCTTTCGGCCCTGGCCACTTCGGCCACGGCGCCCAGGTGGTCACCGGCGTTGAAACGCTCCAGGTGCAGATCTTCCATGGCCCGGGCACGCCACAGGCGCAGCGTGTTGACGCTCGCCCCGCGCCAGCCGACCACCGGCGTGTCGTAGGCAATCGCTCGCACGGTTTCCGCCGGGGACCAGACTTGTCGGGATTTGCCGGTGTCGTCGGTCAGGGTCTCGACACTGCCGCCGAAACCGATGGTGTAAGCCACTTCCGGCCGCTCGAACTCCCACGGGTTGCCGAAATCCAGCCAGTGTTCGGTCTGCTCCTGCTGCCAGCCATCGACAATCGCCTGGCGGAACAACCCGTGCTCATAGCGGATGCCGTAGCCATGACCGGCGATGCCGAGGGTCGACATGCTTTCCAGGAAACACGCCGCCAGACGCCCGAGGCCGCCGTTGCCCAGGGCCGCATCGGGCTCCAGCGTGCGGATGCGCTCAAGGTCGACGCCGAGTTCGGTCAGGGCTTCGCGGGCCACGTCGAGCAGGCCGAGATTGCTCAGGCTGTCGAACAACAGCCGACCGATGAGAAATTCCAGGGAGAGGTAATAGACGCGCTTCTGACCTTTGCGGTAGATCTGCCGCGTGTGGTCCATCCAGTGCTCGACCATGTGATCCCGCGCGGCCAGGGCAATGGCTTCGAACCAGTCGTGGTCGAAGGCGTGATCCGGGTCTTTACCCACTGCATAAGTGAGTTTGGTCAAGACGGCGTCGCGGAATGCGGCCACCTCTGCTTCGCGAACAAGTGGTTCTTGAGTCATCGATAGGACCTCGAGCGAGCTTGGAGTTGTCTGAGCCTAGACGGTCTGACAGGCGGTAGAGGCTCTGGTTCGGCAGTTTTTCCTGTAAGGGCGAATCGGGTCGGCAATACATTGTCGTGTACCTGATTCAATGCAGGGGCCGTGCCGGATTAGCGGTTTATTGGCCGGCCGTGAAAAAATCTGGCGAAAGGTTGTTCAAAAATCCACCAGTCCCGGTATGATCGCGCGCCCTGATGCACACGCTGGTAACAAACGATGATGAAGCCGAACCTGATCGCTGCCGCAGAGATCGACCGCCTCGATACCTGGGCCAAGTACTCTGCCCCGATGTGCGGCTCGTGCATGTCCAGCTGCTGCACCCTGCCCGTCGAGGTCAAGATCAAGGATCTGATCCGCATCGGCGTGGTCGATGAGTTCGAGCTGGGTGATCCGCCGAAGAACATCGCCAAGCGCCTGCAAAAGGAAGGTTTGGTCGAACGCTTCAATCAGAAGTCAGGAATCTTTACCCTCCAGCGCATGAGCAACAACGATTGCCTGTACCTGGATCGTAAGAGCCGTCTGTGCACTATTTATGATAAGCGCCCGGATACTTGCCGCAATCACCCGAAAATCGGCCCGCGGCCGGGGTATTGCGCGTACAAGCCCAAGGAAGTGGAGCGTGTGCAGAATTCTCGGTCGATTGAGCGGTTCTGATATTTCCTGATTTCTGCGGCGGTTGATCCGCCGCCTTCGCGAGCAAGCCCGCTCCCACAGGGGATCTCTGATGTACACAAATCAAGTGTTCACTGAAGATCCAATGTGGGAGCGGGCTTGCCCGCGAAGAGGCCAGCACAAACACCGCATAAACCCCAGACAAACAAAAACGCCCCCGGTCTCTCGACCGGGGGCGTTTTCGTTCAGCCAGGGCTAAATCTTATGCCTTGGCTTTCTTGGCAGCGCGGGTACGCTCGCTTTCGTCCAGGATCTTCTTGCGAAGACGGATGGACTTAGGAGTTACTTCACACAGCTCGTCGTCCTGGATGAATTCCAGAGCCTGTTCCAGGGTGAAGCGAACAGGTGGAACCAGAGCGATGGTTTCGTCTTTACCCGAAGCACGCATGTTGTCGAGCTTCTTGCCCTTGGTAGGGTTAACGCCCAGGTCGTTGTCACGGCTGTTCAGACCAACGATCTGACCGTTGTAGATTTCCTGACCGTGTTCTACGAACAGCTTGCCACGCGCCTGCAGGGTTTCCAGGGAGTAGGTCAGTGCCTTGCCGGTTTCAACCGAAACCAGAACGCCGTTCTGACGGCCGGACATGTCGCCGGACTTCATCACGTCGTAACGGTCGAAGATCGAGGTCAGGATGCCAGCACCGTTGGTCAGGGTCAGGAACTGGTTACGGAAACCGATCAGACCGCGAGCAGGGATGTTGTATTCCAGACGTACACGGCCCTTGCCATCCGGCACCATGTTGGTCAGGTCGCCTTTACGCAGGCCCATCTCTTCCATCACCTTGCCCTGGGATTCTTCCGGCAGGTCGATGGTGACGTTTTCGAACGGTTCGTGCTTCACGCCGTCAACCAGACGGATGATCACTTCCGGACGGCCTACAGCCATTTCGAAGCCTTCGCGACGCATGGTTTCGATCAGTACCGAGAGGTGCAGTTCGCCACGGCCGGAAACCTTGAACTTGTCAGCCGAGTCGCCTTCTTCAACGCGCAGTGCAACGTTGTACAGCAGCTCTTTGTCCAGACGTTCCTTGATGTTACGGGAAGTCACGAACTTGCCTTCTTTACCGCAGAATGGCGAGTCGTTTACCTGGAAGGTCATGGAAACGGTTGGCTCGTCGACGGTCAGCGGCTTCATCGCTTCGACCGTGTCCGGGTGGCACAGGGTGTCGGAGATGAACAGCGAGTCCATACCGCTGATGCACACGATATCGCCTGCTGCAGCTTCTTCAACGTCGATGCGGTGCAGACCGTGGTGACCCATCAGCTTCAGGATACGACCGTTACGCTTCTTGCCGTCGGCACCGATAGCCACAACCGGGGTGTTCGGCTTGACGCGACCACGAGCGATACGGCCAACACCGATAACACCCAGGAAGCTGTTGTAGTCCAGTGCGGAGATCTGCATCTGGAACGGACCTTCACGGTCAACAGCCGGCGCCGGTACGTTGTCGACGATCGACTGGTACAGCGGGGTCATGTCTTCAGCCATTTCGGTGTGGTCCAGACCGGCAATACCGTTCAGGGCCGAGGCGTAGACGACTTTGAAGTCCAGCTGTTCTTCGGTGGCACCCAGGTTGTCGAACAGGTCGAAGATCTGGTCCAGAACCCAGTCCGGACGCGCGCCTGGACGGTCAACCTTGTTGATGCACACGATCGGACGCAGGCCGGCTTCGAAAGCCTTCTTGGTCACGAAACGGGTTTGCGGCATAGGGCCGTCTTGAGCGTCAACCAGCAGCAGAACGGAGTCGACCATCGACATTACGCGTTCAACTTCGCCGCCGAAGTCGGCGTGGCCCGGGGTGTCCACGATGTTGATGTGGTAGCCGTTCCAGTTGATGGCGGTGTTTTTCGCCAGAATGGTAATACCGCGCTCTTTCTCCTGGTCGTTGGAGTCCATCACGCGCTCGTCGTTGAGCTCGTTGCGCTCCAGGGTGCCGGATTGACGCAGGAGTTTGTCTACCAGGGTGGTCTTACCATGGTCAACGTGGGCAATGATGGCGATGTTGCGTAGATTTTCGATCACTTGTGTATCTCGATCAGAGGATTCGGTGTGCTGACAAGTCTTGGCAGCGATTAACAGTAGCGTCCGTGAAAGCCGTTACAGCTTGACGGTGGCATCGGGGGGCCGGTGACGCAGGCCACAGGCAAACAGCCCCGGGCACTTAGCTCGGTCGATAAACGCGCACATTGGCATGCCCCTCACTGAGCAAATGGTGGGCATGCAGGCGACTCATCACGCCTTTGTCGCAATACAGCAGGTACTGGCGAGTAGGGTCCAGTTCCTTGAAACGAGCGTTCACTGCATAAAACGGCATCGTTTGTACCTCGATGCCAGCGAGGTCCAGCGGGTCGTCTTCAGCGGCATCCGGGTGACGGATGTCGATGACGATCTGACCGGCCAGCGCTTCGCTGACTTCTTCAATCTGCAAGTCCTGGCCCAGTTCATCGATCACGCGATCGATCGGCACCAGCTTGGCGTTTTCGAGCGCACGCTCGAGTACCGCCATATCGAATTCTTTCTCTTCATGCTCGACGCGATAGCGCTTGGCCGCGGTCTTCGGATTGACCGAGATGACACCGCAGTATTCCGGCATGTGCCGGGCGAAATCGGCGGTGCCGATTTCGATTGCTGTGTCGATAATGTCCTGCTTGTGACTGGCGATCAGCGGGCGCAGTACCAGCTTTTCGGTCACGCAGTCGATCACTGACAGGTTCGGCAGCGTCTGGCTCGACACCTGGGAGATCGCCTCACCGGTGACCAGTGCGTCGATGTGCAGTCGATCGGCAATTTGGGAGGAAGCGCGCAACATCATACGCTTCAATACTACGCCCATATGACTGTTATCGACTTTGCCGAGAATTTCGCCCAGCACTTCTTCGAACGGCACACTGACAAATAGCACGCGCTGGGAGCTGCCGTACTTCTTCCAGATGAAATGCGCGACTTCCATGACGCCCAGTTCGTGGGCACGTCCGCCCAGATTGAAGAAGCAAAAATGCGCCATCAGGCCGCGGCGCATGATCTGGTAGGCCGCTACGGTAGAGTCGAAGCCACCGGACATCAGCACCAGGGTCTGCTCCAGCGCGCCCAGCGGATATCCGCCGATGCCGTTGTGCTGGCTGTGGATCACGAACAACCGTTGGTCGCGAACTTCGATCCGGACTTCGATTTCCGGCGCTTTCAGGTCGATCCCGGCGGCGCCGCACTCGCGACGCAGCTTGCTGCCGACGTATTTTTCGACGTCCATCGAGCTGAACGTGTGCTTGCCCGCACGCTTGCAGCGCACCGAGAAAATTTTCCCGGCCAGCGCATCGCCGTAGTGCTGCCTGCACTTTTCGGTGATGTCGTCGAAGTCGCCCAGCGGGTACTCGTCGATCTGCAGAAAGTGCGCGATGCCCGGCATGCAGGTCAGGCGCTCACCCATCTCTTTCAAGGCTTTCGGGTCGGTAACACGGGTTTCCAGCTCGAGATTGTCCCACACGCCGTTCACCACCACGACCGGGTCCAGATCACGGAGCACGGCGCGGATGTTTTTGGCCAACTGGCGGATAAATTTCGTCCGGACAGGTCGACTCTTGATGGTGATCTCGGGGAAGACTTTTACGATTAATTTCATGGAAACAGCGCGCGCATGGCCTGCCGAAAAAGGGGGGCGCGGATTATAGCGGAAATTGCTCAAGGTTTAACCAGTTAATGTGCAGAAGGTTTCTCGCGCACCAAAACAGGTCATTTATTGGATATGACGCCACATAACAGGGCGAGCTTTTCTGCTTTAAAGGGCAAAACGCCCTCTCAAGCGTGATTTTGGGGCAAAAAATCCATGCTGGGGCACTGGCATGCAATTTGCTCCCTTGTGAGGCAGGTTGCCTTGGCAGAGTATTCGCGCCGGCATCACAAACATTTAAGGGCATCCACTACCAGCCCTAATACACCCGGAGGACACTATGTCGAAGTCGGTTCAACTCATCAAAGATCATGACGTCAAGTGGATTGATCTGCGCTTCACGGACACCAAAGGCACTCAGCACCACGTGACCATGCCGGCTCGCGATGCGCTGGATGACGACTTCTTCGAAGTCGGCAAAATGTTCGACGGCTCCTCCATCGCCGGCTGGAAAGGCATCGAAGCCTCCGACATGATCCTGATGCCGGACGACTCCACCGCTGTTCTGGATCCGTTCACCGAAGAGCCGACCCTGATCCTGGTCTGCGACATCATCGAGCCTTCGAGCATGCAAGGCTACGACCGCGACCCACGTGCGATCGCCAAGCGCGCCGAAGAGCACCTGAAAGCCACCGCTATCGGTGACACCGTATACGCAGGTCCGGAGCCAGAGTTCTTCATCTTTGACCAGGTGAAGTTCAAGTCCGACATTTCCGGCTCCATGTTCAAGATCTACTCCGAACAAGGTTCGTGGATGTCCGACCAGGACATCGAAGGCGGCAACAAAGGCCACCGTCCAGGCGTCAAAGGCGGCTACTTCCCGGTTCCGCCGTTCGACCACGACCACGAAATCCGTACCTCCATGTGCAACGCACTGGAAGAAATGGGCCTGACCGTCGAAGTTCACCACCACGAAGTGGCGACTGCCGGCCAGAACGAAATCGGCGTCAAGTTCAACACCCTGGTGAAGAAAGCCGACGAAACCCAAACCCTGAAGTACGTCGTGCACAACGTTGCCGATGCCTACGGCCGCACCGCGACCTTCATGCCTAAGCCTCTGTACGGCGACAACGGCTCGGGTATGCACGTACACATGTCCATCTGGAAAGATGGCAAGAACACCTTCGCTGGCGAAGGCTATGCCGGCCTGTCCGACACCGCCCTGTACTTCATCGGCGGCATCATCAAGCACGGTAAGGCCCTGAACGGCTTCACCAACCCGGCGACCAACTCCTACAAGCGTCTGGTTCCAGGCTTCGAAGCTCCAGTGATGCTGGCCTACTCGGCTCGCAACCGTTCCGCTTCGATCCGTATTCCTTACGTGTCGAGCCCGAAAGCCCGTCGTATCGAAGCACGCTTCCCGGATCCGGCTGCCAACCCGTACCTGTGCTTCGCCGCACTGTTGATGGCTGGCCTGGACGGCATCCAGAACAAGATCCACCCTGGCGACGCCGCTGACAAAAACCTGTACGACCTGCCGCCTGAAGAGGCCAAAGAGATCCCACAAGTTTGCGGCAGCCTGAAAGAAGCCCTGGAAGAGCTGGACAAAGGTCGTGCGTTCCTGACCAAAGGCGGCGTTTTCAGCGACGACTTCATCGACGCTTACATCGCCCTGAAAAGCGAAGAAGAAATCAAGGTACGTACCTTCGTACACCCACTGGAATACGAGCTGTACTACAGCTGCTGATCCGGTAGCGTCGCGGCACGCGGCGTGACAAAAAGAGGCCTCCTTCGGGAGGCCTTTTTTATTGCCTGCGATTCAATGGCCGACAAAGTACCCTGTGGGAGCGGGCTTGCTCGCGAAAGCAATCTGTCTGACACATAGATCTTGAATGTACTGGCGCCTTCGCGAGCAAGCCCGCTCCCACAGGGGATCTGGGTTGCCGGACTTCCTTCGCAAACCATGCCCGAATGTGTCGTAGCTTGGGATAACCACCCAGCCTGGCCTATGCTGCAACCCAACGCTTTCGTTTCCGGTCGATTCCATGGGTCGTGGTTTTCTCTTCATCCTGCTGCTGGTTGTTCTGCCCGCCACGGCGCAGATCTACAAGTACACGGACGCCAACGGCGCCACCGCGTACAGCAATCAACCGCCTGATGGCATCAGCGCCCAACCGGTCGACTTGCCGCCCCTCAACAGCGTCGAACGCCAGCCTTCCGGCGAAGCCGCGCCTGCTGCTGAAGCCGCTCACAATGAACAGCCTCACAAAACCTATGAAGTGCTGGAGCTGACAGGCCTGCCCAGCACCGAAGCCCTGCGCGCCAACAACGGCACGTTCACCGTAACAGTACTGATCAAGCCCCGCCTGCAAGGCCCCCACCTGTTGCGCCTGCTGCTGGACAGCCAGCCCTACGGCCAGCCAGGCAACGTGCCGACCCTGCAACTGGTGAACATCGATCGCGGCGAACACCGCCTCGCCGTGCAAGTGATCGATGGCGAAAACGTTGTGCAGCAGAGCCCTGCGGTGACATTCACCGTACAGCGGGTGCACAAACCTTGAAGGCCTGGCTACTGATCGCCTGCCTGTTCGCCCAGCCCGCCTCGGCAGAGGTCTTCATGTATGTCGATGCTCAGGGCAACCGGGTTTTCACCGACCAGCCCAAACCCGGCGACGCCCGGCGTGTACCGCTGACAAGGAGCAATCGAATAGCGGCCAACCCCACCAGCACAGCACCGTTGATCGCCGAGAGCAGTCCTGAAGTACAGGCGCTGTTCCACTATGAGGTGCTGCGTATCCTGATCCCGGAACCCGACGCAACCATCCGCAGCAACACTGGCGAAGTCATTGTCAGCGCCACCAACGAACCGGCCCTGCAACCCGGTCACCACTACCGGTTGCTGCTCGACGGCCAGCCCACCGCCGAACCCGGCCTGAGCCCGGTGTTCCCGCTGAGCAACATCGATCGCGGCAGCCATACCCTGTCCGTGGAAATCCTCGACGAACAGGGGCGCATCGTCGAACGCACCGCCAACCAACCTTTCCACATGCAGCGCACGTCTCTCGCCCAGAAGCGCAGGATCAAACCCTGCACTCTCGAAGACTACGGCCAGCGGCCGGAATGCCCGCTCAGCGACAGACCAGGCGAAGAAAAAAATCCTTTCTTGAGACTTTTTTAACCTCGTCCAGGCTTACGCACTATATTGGTGCAATTGTTTGCGCCGTACTCACGCTCCAACCCATTTTGGTTCGAAAGTACCCGCAATAGCTGGCAGAACGCCACGTAAACGAGCGTCAAACGCCTGTTTCAGGCGCTGAACGCTTCTTTTCGGAGCCTTGGTTTGGTTTTTGCATTTTGCCCGTATCTGCATTTTTTTACGCACGCTCTGCCCTAAAAGAGGTCCCGATGACCATTAGCGACGCACTCCACCGTTTGCTACTCGACAACCTCACCACTGCCACCATCCTGCTCGACGCCGAACTGCGCCTCGAGTACATGAACCCGGCGGCGGAGATGCTGCTGGCCATCAGCGGTCAGCGCAGCCATGGGCAGTTCATCAGTGAGTTGTTTACCGAATCGACCGAAGCGCTGAACTCGTTGCGCCAGGCCGTCGAACAGGCGCACCCGTTCACCAAGCGCGAAGCCATGCTCACCGCCCTCACCGGCCAGACCCTGACCGTCGACTACGCGGTAACACCGATTCTGAGCAACGGCGACACGATGCTGCTGCTCGAAGTCCACCCCCGTGACCGCCTGCTGCGGATCACCAAGGAAGAAGCACAGCTGTCGAAACAGGAAACCAGCAAGATGCTGGTGCGCGGCCTTGCCCATGAAATCAAGAACCCCTTGGGCGGGATTCGCGGCGCGGCACAATTGCTGGCCCGGGAACTGCCGGAAGAGAGCCTGCGCGACTACACCAACGTCATCATCGAAGAAGCCGACCGCCTGCGTAATCTGGTGGATCGCATGCTCGGCTCCAACAAACTGCCGTCGCTGGCCATGTGCAATGTCCATGAAGTGCTTGAGCGTGTCTGCCATCTGGTGGAGGCTGAAAGCCAGGGCTGCATCACCTTGGTGCGCGACTACGATCCAAGCATCCCCGACGTCCTGATCGATCGCGAACAAATGATTCAGGCCGTGCTGAACATCGTGCGCAATGCGATGCAGGCCATCAGCAGCCAGAACGAACTGCGCCTGGGTCGCATCAGCTTGCGCACCCGCGCCATGCGCCAGTTCACCATCGGCCACGTGCGCCATCGCCTGGTGACCAAGATCGAAATCATAGACAACGGTCCGGGCATCCCGGCAGAACTTCAGGAAACCATTTTCTTCCCCATGGTCAGCGGTCGTCCGGACGGTACCGGGCTGGGCCTGGCCATTACCCAGAACATCATCAGCCAGCACCAGGGCCTGATCGAGTGTGACAGCCACCCCGGCCACACCACCTTCTCGATCTTTCTGCCACTGGAACAAGGAGCCACATCGACATGAGCCGTAGTGAAACCGTGTGGATCGTCGATGACGACCGTTCTATCCGTTGGGTCCTGGAAAAAGCCTTGCAACAGGAAGGCATGACCACGCAAAGCTTCGACAGCGCCGATGGCGTGATGAGCCGTCTGGCGCGCCAGCAGCCGGACGTGATCATTTCCGACATCCGCATGCCCGGCGCCAGCGGTCTGGAGCTTCTGGCGCGGATTCGCGAACAGCACCCACGGCTGCCAGTGATCATCATGACCGCGCACTCCGATCTGGACAGCGCTGTCGCGTCCTATCAGGGCGGCGCCTTCGAGTACCTGCCCAAGCCGTTCGATGTCGACGAGGCGGTTTCCCTGGTCAAGCGCGCCAACCAGCACGCTCAGGAACAACAAGGCCTGGAAGTTGCCCCGACCCTGACCCGCACCCCGGAAATCATCGGCGAAGCGCCGGCGATGCAGGAAGTGTTTCGCGCCATCGGACGCTTGAGCCACTCCAACATCACCGTGCTGATCAATGGTGAATCGGGTACCGGTAAAGAACTGGTGGCCCACGCGCTGCATCGCCACAGCCCGCGCGCCGCTTCGCCGTTCATTGCGCTGAACATGGCGGCGATCCCCAAAGACCTGATGGAATCCGAACTGTTCGGCCACGAGAAAGGCGCGTTCACGGGCGCGGCCAACCTGCGTCGCGGGCGTTTCGAGCAAGCCGACGGCGGTACGCTGTTCCTCGACGAAATCGGTGACATGCCCGCTGACACCCAGACCCGCTTGCTACGGGTACTGGCCGACGGCGAGTTCTACCGCGTCGGCGGTCACGTGCCGGTGAAGGTCGATGTGCGCATCATCGCCGCGACTCACCAGAATCTGGAAACCCTGGTGCATGCCGGGAAATTCCGTGAGGACTTGTTCCATCGCCTCAACGTGATCCGCATCCATATCCCGCGCCTGTCGGATCGCCGCGAAGATATCCCGACCCTGGCCAAGCACTTCCTCGGCCGCGCTGCCCAGGAACTGGCAGTCGAGCCGAAGCTGCTGAAAAGCGAAACCGAGGAATACCTGAAGAACTTGCCGTGGCCCGGCAACGTGCGTCAGCTGGAGAACACCTGCCGCTGGATCACGGTGATGGCTTCGGGTCGCGAAGTGCACATCGGCGACCTGCCGCCGGAGCTGCTGAGCCTGCCTCAGGACTCGGCACCCGTGACCAACTGGGAGCAGGCCCTGCGCCAGTGGGCCGACCAGGCGCTGGCCCGTGGTCAGTCAAGCCTGCTCGACAGCGCCGTACCGGCCTTCGAGCGGATCATGATCGAGACCGCCCTCAAGCACACCGCCGGTCGCCGCCGCGATGCCGCCGTCTTGCTGGGTTGGGGACGCAACACCCTGACTCGCAAGATCAAGGAATTGGGGATGAAGGTTGATGGCGGGGATGAAGATGAGGGGGATGAGGGCTAAGTAATCACTGAGCACACGATCCTGTGGGAGCGGGCTTGCTCGCGAATGCGATGTGTCAGTCGACTTCAATTTTGACTGATACACCGCTTTCGCGAGCAAGCCCGCTCCCACAGTGGATTTTCGGTGTTTTCACGATCGTGCAGACACCATCGAACCCTGTGGGAGCGAGCTTGCTCGCGATGCTTTTAGAGCCATCAATGCACCGACTGAATGCACCGTGAACCGCAATCGCGCACAACCACTGTCCTGAAACCTCGCCATAAAACCCGATACTACCCGCCACCCAAAAACACAAAAGCCCCGGATCTCGGGGCCTTCAACGCTTCAAAGCGATTTTTTGTTCCAAGTTGTTAAAACCTGGCACGCCCCCTGCAACAACCCTTTCAAGTGAATCAGTTCACCTACCCGGTTTCGGGGACCTTGGTACAGGCAGGCCGGGGATTCCCCTCTTTACATCGGGCTCACACCGCACCCGCGACGAGCCCAGCCGTTTTGGGGCCCTTGATACAGGCAGGTCAGGGGTTCCTTCTTTACACCAGGCTCACACCGCACTCGCGACGAGCCTCCCGTTTCGGGAACCTTGGTACAGGCAGGCCGGGGATTCCCTCTTTTATTGCTCCCGGAGATGGATCTCCAGTCGCCAGCGGTCATCAACCTCGCTACCGGTCCATTCGCCCCGCAGGGGCCGGGCCGCTACCAGTGTCAGCAACAACCCCCCATCGCTCAAACGTACCCGCCAGTTCACGTCCTTGCCGCCGAGCTTGAGCTGACCTTTCTGCGCCTGGCCCTCGGCGCCAAACAGCAGCGCGACACTGCCGTCTACAATTTCGCCGTGGGTCTTGGGTTCATTGTTGAACCACACCACCAGCCCGTCGTTCGTCACTTCCACCTGCTGCAACTGACTGGGGTCTGGCGTGGTCAGGCGACCGATCATCATCCCGACCATCACCCCGACAATCGCCAGCGAGCCCATTACCCGCAGGAATAGTTTCGAACGCACGCCTTCTGGCGGCGTAGAATGCGCGTCATCTTTGCCTTCGGAGCCGTGCATGTTTCACGTCATCCTTTTCCAACCAGAAATTCCGCCGAATACCGGCAACGTTATCAGGCTGTGCGTCAACAGTGGCTGCCACCTGCATTTGATCGAACCGCTGGGCTTCGAGATGGACGACAAGCGCCTGCGCCGGGCCGGCCTCGATTACCACGAGTATGCCACCCTGCAACGCCACGCGGACCTTGCCAGCTGCCTGGAGAGCCTCGGCCATCCACGACTGTTCGCCTTCACCACCAAGGGTTCGCGGCCGTTCCACGATGCCAGCTTCGCCCCGGGCGACGCATTCCTGTTCGGCCCGGAAAGCCGTGGCTTGCCCGCCGAAGTGCTGGATGCCCTGCCCGGCGAGCAACGCCTGCGCCTGCCGATGCGCGAGGGCTGCCGCAGCCTGAATCTATCCAATACCGTGGCGGTGGCCGTTTACGAAGCCTGGCGTCAGAACGACTTCAAATAACACCGCATAGCAAATGTGGGAGCGGGCTTGCTCGCGAAGGGGTCATCAGCTTCAACATGAATGTTGACTGAAAAACCGCTTTCGCGAGCAAGCCCGCTCCCACATTGGACTTGCTTCGACGCTCAGAAAGGCTTACTGAACGGTCGGAGTCTCGCCAGCAGCCTGCATGCGTTGCAGCTCTTGCGCATACAGCGCATCGAAGTTCACCGGAGCCAGCATCAGTGCCGGGAACGAACCGCGGGTCACCAGGCTATCCAGGGTTTCGCGAGCGTACGGGAACAGGATGTTCGGGCAGAACGCACCCAGGGTGTGGCTCATCGAAGCGTCATCCAGGTTCTTGATCAGGAAGATCCCAGCCTGTTGCACTTCAGCGATGAACGCCACTTCGTCACCGTTTTTCACGGTAACCGACAGGGTCAGCACGACTTCGTGGAAGTCGGCTTCCAGCGTCTTCTGACGGGTGTTCAGATCCAGACCGACGCTCGGCTCCCACTGCTGGCGGAAGATCGCCGGGCTTTTCGGAGCTTCGAAGGACAGGTCACGCACATAAATGCGCTGCAAGGAGAATTGCGGTGCAGTTTCTTCTTCGTTCGCAGCAGTGTTCTGTTGGTCAGTCATCGCAGATCCTTCTTGATCCAGGGTTCTTTTAGGTTTGCTTGTTTGGGGTATTGCCGTCAGGCCTTGAGCAGCGCGTCGAGCTTGCCGGCGCGGTCCAGGGCGAACAGATCATCACAACCGCCCACATGGGTGCTGCCGATCCAGATTTGCGGCACGGACGTACGCCCGGCCTTCTGGGCCATCGCAGCGCGAACCTGCGGCTTGCCATCGACCTTGATCTCTTCGAAGGCCACACCTTTGTTCTCGAGCAGGTACTTGGCTCGCGAGCAGTAAGGGCAGTAATCGCTGGAATAGACGACGACGCTACTCATATCACTTCACCAACGGCAGATTGTCGGCTTTCCAGCTGGAGATACCGCCGGACAGCTTGGCGGCGGTAAAGCCGGATTTCATCAATTCGCGGGCGTGGGTGCCGGCGGTCTGGCCCATGGCATCGACCAGGATGATGGTCTTGGCCTTGTGCTTTTCCAGCTCACCTACACGAGCGGTCAGTTTGTCCTGAGGGATGTTCAGCGCGCCGACAATGTGACCGGCGGCGAAATCCTTGGTTGGACGAATGTCGATCACTACGCCTGCGTCCTTGTTGACCAGCCCGGTCAGTTCGCCGGTGCTCAGGCTACGGCCGCCGCCCTGCATTTGATAGGCAATCAGCAACGCCAGCAGTACGACGAAGATACCGACGAGAATGTAGTGGTTAGTGGCGAATTGAATCAGGTTAGCAACCATCGAAGGAGGTTCCAGGGCGTTAAAATGTCGGCCAGTATACACAGCCACTATGGTGGGCCAAACCCCGTCCGGCGGTGACGCGGCCGGAACTTCGCTTTAAACTGCGACTCCCTTTTTCCATTACCCCTTTTACCTCAGCCACGAGTGGATTCCATGACTACCACGCCTAAACCTTTGGTCCTGATGATTCTCGACGGCTTCGGTCACAGTGACAGCCCTGAATCCAACGCTATCTTCGCCGCGAAGAAGCCCGTACTGGACCGCCTGTGGGCCACCGTGCCGAACGGCCTGATCTCGGGCAGCGGCATGGACGTCGGCCTGCCGGACGGCCAGATGGGCAACTCCGAAGTCGGCCACATGAACCTGGGCGCCGGCCGCGTGGTGTATCAGGACTTCACTCGCGTCACCAAATCGATCCGCGACGGCGAGTTCTTCGAGAATCCGACCATCTGCGCTGCCGTGGACAAAGCGGTCGCCGCCGGAAAAGCCGTGCACTTCATGGGCCTGCTGTCCGATGGCGGCGTACACAGCCACCAGGATCACCTGGTTGCCATGGCCGAACTGGCCTTCAAGCGCGGTGCTCAAAACATCTACCTGCACGCTTTCCTCGACGGCCGCGATACTCCGCCGAAAAGCGCGCAGTCGTCGATCGAACTGCTCGACGCTACCTTCCAGGCCCTGGGCAAAGGCCGGATCGCCAGCATCATCGGCCGCTACTACGCCATGGACCGCGACAACCGTTGGGACCGAGTGTCCCAGGCCTACAACCTGATTGTCGATGGCCAGGGCGAATTCAACGCCGCCACCGCCCAGGAAGGCCTGCAGGCGGCATACGAGCGTGGCGAGAGCGACGAATTCGTCAAGGCCACCTCCATCGGTGAGCCGGTAAAAGTCGAAGACGGCGATGCCGTGGTGTTCATGAACTTCCGCGCCGACCGTGCCCGCGAGCTGACCCGCGTGTTCGTCGAAGACAACTTCAGTGAGTTCGAGCGCACCCGCCAGCCGAAACTGGCCGGTTTCGTCATGCTGACCCAATACGCCGCCAGCATTCCTGCGCCGTCGGCTTTCGCGGCCGGCAGCCTGGAAAACGTACTGGGCGATTACCTGGCGAAAAACGGCAAGACCCAGCTGCGCATCGCCGAAACCGAAAAATATGCCCACGTGACCTTCTTCTTCTCCGGCGGCCGCGAAGAACCGTTCCCGGGCGAAGAACGCATCCTGATTCCGTCGCCGAAAGTCGCCACCTATGACTTGCAGCCGGAAATGAGCGCACCGGAAGTCACCGACCGCATCGTCGACGCCATCGAAAACCAGCGTTACGACGTGATCGTGGTCAACTACGCCAACGGCGACATGGTTGGCCACAGCGGCGTGTTCGAAGCGGCGGTCAAGGCCGTTGAATGCCTGGACCGGTGCGTGGGTCGCATCGTCGATGCCCTGGAAAAAGTCGGCGGCGAAGCCTTGATCACGGCTGACCACGGTAACGTCGAGCAAATGTCCGATGAAACCACTGGCCAGGCGCACACTGCGCACACCACCGAGCCGGTACCGTTCATCTATGTCGGCAAGCGCGACCTGAAGGTGCGCGAAGGCGGCGTGCTGGCGGACGTGGCGCCGACCATGCTGAAGTTGCTGGGCCTTGAGCAGCCCAAGGAAATGACCGGGACTTCGATTCTGGTGTAACCCGCCCTATCAAGCACCTCAATACCCTGTGGGAGCGGGCTTGCTCGCGAAAGCGGTGTTTCAGTCGACATCAACGTCGCCTGACACACCGCTTTCGCGAGCAAGCC
>NZ_JAHBDG010000039.1:0-53351 GCF_019956305.1 Pseudomonas sp. BF-B-30
AGATGGGTATAAGAGACAGCGTCTGGACCGGATCGACCCGCTGATCAGCGGCAACAAATGGTTCAAGCTCATCGAACACCTTAAAGCCGCCGACCGTCTGGGTGCCGAAGGCATCATCAGTCTCGGTGGCGCGCACTCCAATCATCTTCATGCGTTGGCGGCGGCGGGCAAGCGATTCGGTTTTTCCACCGTCGGCCTGTTGCGCGGGCATCCTCAGCAAACCCCGACGGTCAAGGACTTGCAGGCGTTCGGCATGGAGTTGCACTGGCTGGGCTATGCAGGCTATCGAGCGAGGCATGAAGCGGGTTTCTGGCAACCCTGGCAAACCCGCTATCCGACATTGCATCCAGTGCCTGAAGGGGGAGGTGGATTACCCGGTGCTGAAGGTTGCATGCAATTGCGGGCCAAAGTTTGTACCCAATTGGCGGGCTTGGGCTGGAGTGACTATGACGGCTGGTGGCTGGCCTGCGGAACCGGCACGACCCTGGCCGGCCTGGTACTGGCCGAGGCGGGGGATCATCCGGTATATGGTGCCCTGGCGGTGCCTGATGACCACGGGGTGGCGCAGCAGGTCGAGCGGATCGTGCAGGAAGCGGAGGTGGTCGATGCAGTGTATGAACTGTTCGAGGCCAGTCGCGGCGGGTTTGCCAAGGTTGATCCGTTGCTGCTCGACTTTATTGAAAAGACGGAGCAGGCGGGAAATATTCCACTGGAGCCGCTGTATACCGGCAAGGCACTGCTGGCACTCAAGCACCAAGTGGAAGCGGGCAAGTTCGCCCGGGGCACGCGGCTGATCTTCGTCCACACTGGCGGCTTGCAGGGCCGGCGGGGATTCAATTCACAAACCTGAGCGGTGCTGCGATCCAGTGTGGGAGCGGGCTTGCTCGCGAAGGCGGAGTATCAGTCGATTTTGTATAGCCTGACACACTGCCTTCGCGAGCAAGCCCGCTCCCACATTGGAGTTCATTGGTCTGAGAGATCGCGGTTCACGCGCTTGGGCATCATCCGCAGCAATGTGTTATCGCCCACCACATAATGGTGATACAGCCCGGCCACGGCATGCAGGCCGATCAGCCAATAGCCGATAGTGCCGCCGAGCTCATGCCAGCCCTGGAGCTGTTTGGCCAGGTCCTTGTTTTCCGCTACCAGCATCGGCAGGTCTACACCGTAGAACATCACCTGATTGCCTTTGGCGCTGGTGACCAGCCACCCGAGAATCGGCGTGACGATCATGAAAATGTAAAGCGCCCAGTGCATCAGCCTGGCCAGTGTCGTTTGCCAGTGCGGCGAGGCCGGGAAGATCTGCGGCGCCGGGCCGAGGCTGCGTGCGAACAATCGCAGCCAGACCAGAACGAATACGGTCAGGCCGAGCATGAAGTGTGATTCGACGATCAGCGTGCGCGCGCCACTGCCCTTGGGAAAGAATCCGCGAAACTCGATACAGGCGTAAACCAGCACCAGCAGGACCAGCATCAGCCAATGCAGCGCGATCGATACGGTGCTGTAGCGCGACTCAGAGTTTTTCCACGGCATGGGGTGTTCCTCAGAGGTCCGGTTTAAAGCCACCGTTCTTGTCCGACGGTGTGCGTTAACTGTAATCCTGTTTCACCGGATTTGCCTGAGGCGATTGGTCGCTGGGTGTTCTGGTTCGGGTAACAGACGGAAAAAACTGTAGGAGCGAGCCTGCTCGCGATGGTGTGTCAGTCGACATCAATGTATCTGACACACCATCGCGAGCAAGCTCGCTCCTACAGGAGGGGGGCGTTGCGGTATTTAGCTCGACTGTGGCATTTCGCCGTTGGCCAGGCGCTTGTTGATGTCGGCGATCACTTCCGGCAGATCGGTGATGGTGTCGATCATGTAATGCGGGCGTGAACCTTCGAACATTCCGTGGATGCGCTTGCGCTCGCTGTCCAGTTGGTCGCAACCCAAGGCACGATAGCCTTCGTAGTCCAGGCCCAGGGCGTTGCCCGAGCAGATCAGCGCAACGGTCCACATGCCGGCGCGGCGACCCTCGAGAATGCCCGGCACCGTGTCATCGATCTTCACGCACGCGGCGACATCGTCGATGCCCAGGGCGATGACGTTGGCCAGCGCCTGGGCGGGCCATGGGCGACCATTCGGGACTTCGTCGGTGGCGACCACGTGGTCGGCCACGTAACCGTTGGTGGCGGCCAGTTCGACCACCTTGTCCATGACCTGTTTCGGGTAACCGGAGCAGGAGCCGATCTTGATCCCTTGCTGGCGCAGGTTGGCGATGGTCTCCAGTGCCCCGGGAATCAGCGCCGAGTGCTCGGCGATTTTTTCGATCTGCAGCGGCATGAAACGCTGGTAGATGGCAGTGACGTCATCGTCGGTCGGCGTGCGGCCGAACACTTTGCGATAACGCTCGGCAACTTCCGGCAGGTCGCACAGGGTGCGGATGTGGTCCCACTTGCCCATGCCCATCGGGCCACGGGCTTCTTCGATGGACACCTGGACGTCGAACTCGGCGAAGGCCTCGACGAAAATCTGCGTCGGGGCGAAGGAGCCGAAGTCGACCACGGTGCCGGCCCAGTCGAGGATGGCGGCTTGCAGTTTGGTTGGGTTGGCGTAGTTCATGGTGATCAAATCCTGTGGCAACTGGCTGATAGGGGAGCTGCTTTGGTTTGGGTGGGAGCGGGCTTGCTCGCGAAGGCGGTGTATCAGCCGGCATAAATGTCGAATGCCAGACCCTCTTCGCGAGCAAGCCCGCTCCCACAGGGGAATGTGGTGTGGTTTAGATGTCGAGGACTTCCATCTCGCGCAGTACCTCGCCAATCGCGGCCACCGCTTCGCGCATTTGCGCCGGGTTGACATGGCCGATGCAGCCGACGCGGAAGGTTTCGACCTGGGTCAGTTTGCCGGGGTAGAGGATGTAGCCCTTGGCCTTGACCCGCTCGTAGAATTCTTTGAACGCGTAGCGCGGATCTTTCGGGGCGTGGAAGGTGGCGATGATCGGCGCCTGGATAGCCGCCGGCAGGAAGCTGCGCAGCCCCAGTTTGCCCATCTCTTCCATCAATGCCTGGCAGTTGGCGGCGTAGCGTTCGTGCCGCGCCGGCAAGCCGCCTTCTTCGTTGTATTGCAGCAGGGCTTCGTGCAGCGCCGCGACCACATGGGTCGGCGGGGTGAAGCGCCACTGGCCGGTCTTGGCCATGTAGGCGTGCTGATCCTGCAGGTCCATCGCCAGCGAATGCGAGTTGCCGGCGGCGCTGGTCAGGGATTCTTTGCGAGCGAAGACAAAACCCATGCCCGGTACGCCCTCCAGGCATTTGCCCGAGGCGGCGATCAGTGCGTCGAACGGCACTTGCTGTGCATCCACGGGCAGCGCGCCGAAGGAGCTCATGGCGTCGATGATCAGGCGCTTGCCGTGTTGCGCCACTACTTGGGCGATCTCTGGCAGCGGATTGAGGATGCCGGTACTGGTTTCGCAGTGAATCAGGGCGACATGGGTAATGTCTTGATCGGCACGTAGCAGGCGGTCGACGTCGGCGGCGGTGGTCGGCTCATCTTCTGCGGTTTCGAAAGTACTGAAGGAGCGGCCCAGTACTTCGCAGATTTTCGCCAGGCGTTTGCCGTAGGCGCCGTTGATCAGGACCAGAATCTTGCCGTCCCGAGGCACCAGCGTGCCGATCGCCGCCTCGACCGCGAAGGTGCCGCTGCCTTGCAAAGGCACGCAGTGGTGGGTGGCAGTGCCGTTGATGATGGCCAGCAGTTGCTCGCAGAGGCTGGCGGTCAGTTGATTGAAGCGGTCATCCCATGAACCCCAGTCGATCATCATCGCCTGACGGGTGCGGGGCGACGTGGTCAACGGGCCGGGGGTGAGCAGGATGGGTTCGGCAGTACTCATTCTCATGTCCTCGCAATCGATGGGATGAAGCTACGGGGCCTAAATTGCAATTTGCCGTGTTATCAATCAAATTGTTTATTGTTATGCCAGCCATCAGTGAGGGTTATTCATGAACCTGTTTCAGCTCCGCGCCTTCGATGCCGTGGCCCGGGAAGGCAGTTTTACCCGGGCGGCGGCGCGGCTGTTCATCAGCCAGCCGGCGGTCACCGGGCACATCAAGGCCCTGGAGGAGCACTACCAGATCACCCTGCTGCGCCGCACCGCCCGACGGGTGGAGCTGACGGAGGAGGGCACCAAACTGGCGGCCATCACCCGGGCGATGTTCGGCCTGGCCGAAGAGGCGCAAGTGATGCTCGAAGCCAACCGGCAATTGCTGACCGGGCGTCTGGAGGTGGCGGCGGACGGCCCGCACATGGTCATGCCGATGCTCGCCAGCCTGCGGGCGCGCTATCCGGGGATCACGGTGAACCTGCGCCTGGGCAACGCCCAGGAAACCCTGGCGGCGCTGCTGTCCGAACATGCCGACGTGGCGGTGCTGACCGAGGTCGAGCCGCGCAAGGGCCTGCATCTGCAGGCGCTGAACGAATCGCGGATTTGCGCGCTGGTGCCCGACGGGCATCCTTGGGCGCAGAAGACTAAAGGCGTGCAGCTCAAGGAGCTGGACCAGGTGATCATGGTGTTGCGCGAACCGAGTTCGATTACCCGGCGCACCTTCGATGAGGCTTGCGCCCAGGCCAGGGTCAATCCACGGGTGTTGCTGGAACTGGACAGCCGCGAAGCTGTGACCGAGGCGGTGGCCGCCGAACTGGGGGTGGGGGTGGTGTCGTCGGTGGAGGTCAGCCACGATCCACGGGTGGCGGCGGTACCGATCATTGGCGAGGGGTTGGTGAACCGGCACATGATCGGGTGCATGGAGCGGCGCAGGGATTTGCGCTTGATTCAGGCGTTTTTCGGGTTGGCGCCGGGCCGATAGACCGAAGCGCGGCCTTCGCGAGCAAGCCCGCTCCCACATTTGATCGGTGTAGATCACAAATTCTGTATCCGACACAAATCCAGTGTGGGAGCGGGCTTGCTCGCGAAGGGGCCGGACCTGCTTACATAAGACTCTCGCGCACCATCTCAAGAAACGTCGCCACCACCCGCCGTGAACTCTGCTCGCGCAAGCACACCAACGTCTCGGTCAACCGCCGCTTGCAATCGATAATCGGCAGCGCACACACCCGCGAATCCGCGCCAAACTCGGCAGCCGACACCACGCCCACACCAATCCCCACCACCACCGCCTCTCGAGCTGCCTCGCGACCTTCAACCTGAATCGCCGGCCGAATGCGAAACCCGGCCCTCGCCATTTCCTCCTCCAGCGTCTGCCGGGTCACCGAACCGATTTCCCGCAACACCAGTGGCGTGTCGTCGAGGTCCGCGAGGGTGATGGATTCGCGGTCGGCCCACGGATGATTGCGCGACACGAACGCCACCATCGGGTCGTTGCGCAGGGGCAGTGAAATCAGGCGTTCATCGCTGACATCACGACCCAGCAATGCAAGGTCGGCCTGATAGTTGAACAGTCGAAACAGCGACTCATCGGTGTTGCCGGTTTCGATCTTCACGCTGATCCCGGGGTAGCGTTCGCAGAACCGGGCAATCTGCGGCAGCACGTGCACCGGTGCATCCACCGCCAGAATCAGGCTACCGGTCTGCAAGGCCTGGGATTCCTGAAGCAGTTCCTGGGCTTCCGCCTCGATCACAAAAAGCCGCTGGGTAACGCTCAACAGACGCTCGCCCAGATCGGTCAGGCGCACCGAGCGCTTGTTGCGGTGAAACAGCAAAACACCGTAGCGCTCTTCGAGCTTGCGCACCTGGTCGGAAATCGCCGGTTGCGTCAGAAACAGGCGTTCGGCGGCCTTGGTAAAGCTTCCATGGACCGCCACGGCGTGGAAAGCTTTGAGCTGGGCGTGGGACACCGACATGGGAATCTCCAGTAACAAGCTGAACTTATATTTGAAATACGATAAATCGATTTCACTTATTAATCAGTAATTGTTTTTATCCACCTCAGCCCCGCTGACTGGTCAGTCGAACAGCAGCGGGTGCCATGAGCCTGTGCGTGCAACTACAGGACTCATCTGACCGGTATCCGCCGTAGGGACAGGGCGATATCGCAGTGCTCAACAATAAAAACACAGGCGTTTTCTTCCAATTCTGCCGGCACACTCACACCCTGAGGTCAGAACCACAATGAACAAGCACATCGGCACCATCAAGCGTTGGCGCGTGCAGATCTTCGCGATCACCTGGCTCGCCTACGCCGCGTTCTATTTCACCCGCAAAGCATTCTCGGTCGCCAAACTCGGTATTGGCGAAGACCCGACCTTCATGCTCGACAAAATGGCCATGGCCAACCTCGACGCCATCTACCTGACGGCTTACGCCGTCGGTCAGTTCACCTGGGGCATCCTCGCAGACCGTTTTGGCCCGCGAGTTGTGGTGCTCGGCGGGTTGCTGATTTCCGCCGCCGCGGCGCTGGTGATGGGCAACTTCGCAACGTTACCGATTTTCGCTACCTGCATGCTGATACAAGGCCTGGCGCAGTCCACCGGTTGGTCGGGGCTGTGCAAGAACCTCGGCAGCTTCTTTCCCTCCGAGCAACGCGGACGGGTATTGGGCCTGTGGAGTTCCTGCTACGCCTTTGGCGGTCTGGTAGCCTCGCCGTTTGCCGGTTGGTGGGCGTACACGCTCATCGGCAGCTGGCATGCGGCGTTCATTTCCAGTGCGGCGGTGGTTGGGCTGGTCGCCGTGCTGTTTTTTATTTTCCAACGCAACAAACCGGAGGACGTCGGCTTGCCGGCGGTGGAGCCGGAGCCTGAGCTGACCGCCGAACAAGCCGAGGCGCAAAGCAAAATCAGCATGTGGGAGCCTTTGAAGGAAATCCTGCGCAACCGCACGGTGCTGGTATTGGGATTGGCGTACTTCATGCTCAAGCCGGCGCGCTACGCGATTCTGCTGTGGGGGCCGGTGATCGTCTTCGAACAGATGCCTTCGGTGGGCAAGGTCGGCGCGGCGATCATTCCGACTGCGTTCGAGCTGGCCGGGTTGCTCGGGCCAATCCTGATTGGCCTGGCCTCGGACAAACTGTTCGGCGCCCGGCGCATGCCGGCTTGCGTGATCAGCCTGCTGGCGCTGACGATGTCCCTGGCGTTTTTCATGGGCGCCCTGCATACCGGCAGCGTGCTGCTGGTGGTGGCGCTGCTGTTCGTCATGGGCCTGACCCTCTACGGACCGGACTCGATGATCAGCGGCGCGGCCGCCATCGACTTCGGCACCGCCAAGGCCGGCGCCACGGCAGCCGGTTTCGTCAACGGCTGCGGTTCGGTCGGGGCGATTCTCGGCGGGCTGCTGCCAGGCTACTTCGACACCGTTACCGTGTTCATCGTCTTCGCCGGCTGCGCCATGTTCTCGGCGCTGGTATTGATCCCGCACTGGAACAGCCGCCCCGGTGGCCTGGGCACTCACTTCGCCTACGTGCCCAATCAGGCGATGACCATCAAACCCCTGCGTACCTGAATCCTGTCCCTCGTCGCCTGCTGCACCTGCGGCAGGCCGGCGTGTGGGCCACTGACCGGAGATTGACCCCATGAGACCCTTTTGGCTGGACCAGGCCTTGAAGGCTGATGCATCCGAAACCTGTCCGCCACTGGAAGGCGACGCCCGCGCCGATGTCTGTATCGTCGGCGGTGGTTACACCGGGTTGTGGACCGCGATCATGCTCAAGGAGCAGAACCCCGAACTGGATGTGTTGCTGATCGAAGCGGACATCTGCGGTGCCGGGGCCAGTGGACGCAATGGCGGTTGTGCGTTGTCGTGGTCGGCCAAGTATTTCACCCTCGAACGTTTGTTCGGCGTCGAAGAAGCCGTGCGTCTGGTCCAAGAGTCCGAGCGCAGCATCCATGCCATCGGCGCCTTCTGCGAACAGTATGGGGTGGACGCCGATTACCGCCTCGATGGCACCCTCTACACCGCGACCAATCGCGCGCAGGTCGGCTCGACCGACGCTGTGATCGCGGCGCTGGAGCGCAACGGCATCAACTCGTTCACCCAGCGGCCGGTGGCCGATGTGCAGCGCATGGCCGGTTCCAGCAAACACCTGGAAGGCTGGTTTTCCCCGGCCGCGGCCAGTGTGCAGCCGGGCAAACTGGTGCGTGGCTTGCGCCGGGTAGCCCTGCAGCTGGGGGTGAGGATTCATGAAAACACCGCGATGACCGGGCTGGAGGAGGGCCGGCCAGCGGGCATTCAAACCCCCAAGGGCATCATTCGCGCCGACCGCGTGGTGCTGGCGATGAACGCCTGGATGGCCCGGGCGTTTCCGCAGTTCGAACGCAGCGTGGCGATCGTTTCCAGCGACATGCTGATCACCGAGCCTCGACCGGATTTACTCGACGAAATCGGTCTGACCAGCGGCGTCACGGTGCTCGATTCGCGGATTTTCGTGCACTACTACCACAACACGCCGGACGGCCGGATCATGCTCGGCAAGGGCGGCAACACCTTCGCCTATGGCGGGCGCATGCTGCCGGTGTTCGATCAGCCATCGCCTTATGCCGGCCTGTTGCAGAGCAGTCTCGCGGATTTCTTCCCGGCGTTTGCCGACGTTAAGGTCGAGGCGACCTGGAACGGTCCATCGGATCGATCGGTGACCGGGCTGCCGTTCTTCGGGCAGATGAGCGCCAGTGGCAATGTGTTTTACGGTTTCGGCTATTCCGGCAGCGGCGTCGGCCCCTGCCACATGGGCGGGCAGATTCTGGCGTCGATGGTTCAAGGCCTGGACAACCCCTGGACCCGTTCGCCGCTGGTCAATGGCCCTCTGGGCTTTTTCCCGCCGGAGCCGATTCGCTATATCGGCTCGCTGATGGTGCGCAACGCCATCCGCCGCAAGGAGCGCGCAGAGGATCACGGGCATCGGCCACGGCATCTGGACGTGCGTCTGGCGAAGTTCGCTGCTGCAGCCGGCAAGGCTGACAAGGGTTGAGCGTCAGGGTGCAGGGTCCGAGCGGGTGAGCAGCCAGTCGAACAGCAGGCGGGTATCGCCACGGGGCTCATGCGGGCGAGGGCGGTGAGGTTGTGGTCGAGGGCCCATGGTCGTACAAAGCACCGGGCGATCCGGGTCACTGTCGAGGAAAATCACCAGTACCTCGCTGCCAGCCACGGGCAAGCGGGCCGGATCGATCCAGTCCTCGGCGGTGGTCAGTGCCAGCGGTAGCCACAGGCCGTTGGACTCTGCTGCGGCTGGTTGCGTGGCGGGCCAGAGGTTCACCTGAACCCGGCCATCCTCGTCCACTGCCGCCGGTTGCCCGACCGGGCCGCACACGCGACCGGGCTGATACCCGGGGATACTCGGCCTGGGTTGTTTGAGCGCTGGCCTGAATACCGTCGACCAGGGGATGGCGCTGAATTGATTGCGGTAACCCGAGGCCGTGCCCGGTGTGTCGTCGAGCAGAATGGATGACTGACACCCCTGATGGCGGATTTCGGTAACCAGCCATTGATCATTGAAGTTCGCCAACGGGTGCTCGGCCACTTGCAGGATCCGGCCACTGCGTAATGCCCCTTGGCTACTTTGACCGTGGATCTGCTGGTGACGGCAGCGCAGGCGTTCCAGTTGTCGACGGCTGAGCTGGTCGCGATGTTGTTGCTCGCCAGCGGGACAGTGCCTCGCCGTGGCGAACGAGTGATTGGCTGCGCCTTCGCTGATGTCCGCTGCACCCGGATTCCTGGCACCTGGACGCACAGGGGAGAGCGTGGCGTCATGGCGCTGGAACAGTTCGCTGATCACCGGTTCCTGGTGTTCGCCGGGGGCGCCGTCGCTCATCGACATGAGTAGTGGCTCCTGGGGAAAACTCAGGCTGTCGTCGGCCAGCACCAGCACATGGCCGTCGCGTTGATGCTCGAAGTGATAGTGGATGCCTTCTTCCTCGCACAGCCGTTGCAGCAACGCCAGGTCGGATTCTTCGTACTGAATGCAAAAAGGTCGCAGGGGATAGTGCCTGGTTGCCAGTTCAAAGCGATAACTGCTGGCGGGCAACCCATGTTCCTCCAGCAATTGGCGCAGGATCATGGGCACGCTGGCGTGCTGGAAAATACGTCGGCATCGTTGCTGTTCCAGCACCTGGACACGAGGCACCAGCACCAGCTTGTAAGCGACCCGGTGCCCGCTTCGATGTTCACAACTGGCGCTGTCCAGCACGCCATGAATGCCTTGATCGTGGCCGAATTCGAGGAACGCCGGTTGGTGCAGCAATCGCTCAAGGTTCAGGGCTGGTGCCAGCCCGATCACCTCGATGTCGAATCGATAGGGCTGGTTGAGAGCTTCATGACCACTGAACCGGACCACCTGGAAGTTCAGGTCGTCTTCGAGAAGCGTCAGGGTGGTGGGACTTTCCTTGTCGTTGTGCATCGAACGCGCTACCGCTGTGGAGTAGGGTGCAAAGCGTACGAAACCCCGGCGCATTGCGGGCACGGTAAAGCGACATTTCCGAATTGCCCTACAACCGCTGGTGAAGATGTCGATGCAAGTCGGGATTTTTTGGTCGATTGCCAACTTTAGGCCGTATAAACTTGTGCAAAGCGTCGGCCAATAGATGTCTCGGCGCCACAGATGCCACAGATAAGAGAGTGAGAAATGGGCGCACAGTGGAAGGTTAAACACAAAGAAGCGGCAGCCAATGCCAAGGGCAAGATCTTCGGCAAACTGGTGAAAGAAATCACCATTGCTGCGCGCAACGGCGCTGATACAGCTACCAACGCGCACTTGCGCCTGGTGGTTGAACAGGCCAAGAAAGCTTCGATGCCCAAGGAAACACTGGATCGTGCCATCAAGAAGGGCGCGGGCCTGCTGGGCGAAACCGTGCAATACCATCGCGTGACCTATGAAGGGTTCGCCCCGCATCAGGTGCCGTTGATCGTTGAGTGCGTGACCGACAACATCAATCGCACCGTTGCCGAGATCCGCGTGGCGTTCCGCAAGGGTCAGCTGGGGGCTTCCGGTTCGGTGGCCTGGGACTTCAACCACGTCGGCATGATCGAAGCGTCGCCGGACACCCCGGACGCCGATCCGGAAATGGCCGCCATCGAAGCCGGTGCACAGGATTTCGAGCCGGGTGAAGAGGGGGCAACCCTGTTCCTGACCGAACCGACCGACCTCGACGCGGTGCAGAAAGCCCTGCCGGAACAAGGCTTCACCGTGCTGTCGGCCAAACTGGGCTACCAGCCGAAAAACCCGGTCAGCGGCCTGAGCGATGAGCAGATGGCGGAAGTCGAAGCGTTCCTCGAAGGCCTCGATAACCACGACGACGTGCAGGACATGTTTGTCGGGTTGGCGGGTTAAGTCTTTGTGTCAATGACGGCTCTGTTGTCTGGCAGGCCGTCATCGCGAGCAGGCTCGCTCCCACAGTTGACCGAGTTGCATGGTCTGGCGCGATCTAATGTGGGAGCGAGCTTGCTCGCGATTGACCGCGCAGCGGTCACAGACTTTCCAATTGCCGCACGATTTCGCTGAACCCCGGCCGTGCCAGCACTTGCGGCTGACAGCAACGCTGTTGCAGATCTTCCAGTACCCCACGCTGTTCGTCGCTCAACTCCGAATTAACCCGCTCCAGCAGTTCGCCCAGCAACACCCCGAACGCCCGCACCTCGATCCGCTGCAAGGCGCGGCTTTCCAGGCTGTCGGAAATCCCGTGGAACGACGCCGCGCCAAAATCCCCCAGCAAGCAATCGCCCTGTTCATTCCACAGAATATTGTGCCCGTAGAGATCGCCATGGGTGATGCCGTGGTTGTGCAAGTGTTCGGCCACCGAGGCAATGCCCGAGGCAATACGCAGCGCCACCGCCGCATTGAAACGCAAGCCTTCGGCATAAATGTCGCGGCTGCACGACGCCAGGCTCGGCAGGCTGGCGAGGTTGCGAAAACTCGGCGGGACCAACTGCATGACCAGCCCGGCGGTTTGTTGCGGGTGATCGACAATCCGCCCTTCGACGCGAATCAGATTCGGGTGCAGGCCTGCGGTGATGCAGGCGTTCATCTCGTGCAGCGGCGAGCCATCGCTGGTCATTTCACCCTTGTAGAGCTTCACCGCAACTGGCATGGCCGGTTGGTCGGTCGGTTGCCAGATAGCTTGATGAATCACTCCGGACGCCCCTTCGCCGAGCTTTTTCTCCAGGTGCAATGCCGACCAGTCAATGCGCGGTGTGGCATCGAGGGCGGCGGCATCGGCTTCGGTTTCCAGCGGATTACCGGCGTAGGCCAGCCAGGTCAGGCTTGGCAGCGTCAGCAGCCATTGCGGCAAGTCGGTGAACTGGTTGGCGGCGATGCGGATCAGCTCCAGCCGATGACAATTGTGCATCGACTCCGGCAACGCCTTCAGGCGGTTACCGGCAAGCATCAGCTTTTGCAGGTATGGCCGCTCTCCCAACGCGCTCGGCAGCGTCTCGATGCAATTGTCGGTCAGGATCAGCCAGCGCAGCAGCGGTGGCAGTGCCGCTGCGGGCACGTGGGCGATACGGTTGGCCTTGAAGCCGATCATCGTCAGTGCAGCGCATTGGCCAACACACGCCGGCAACTCGGTGAAACGGTTATCGGAGCAGAACAGCACGCGCAAACGGGTCAGGCGATGCAAGTCCTCTGGTAGCGCGCTCAGAGCATTGCCGCTGAGGTTGAGCACTTCCAGCGAATCCGCCAGATCGAAGATCTCCCGGGGAAACTCGGTCAGGCCTTCGGCCAGATCCAGCCGCGTGATGCCCGACAACTCGCCGGCGCGCAATTGAGCAAGGGTATGCATGAACAGATTCGCCATTAACCTAGAGGAGGGCGCGGGGCCCCGGAAATGGGCGACATGATAGCGGGAAAGATGTGGCGACTGTCAGGCCGCCTTCGCGAGCAAGCCCGCTCCCACATTTGATCGGTGTAGATCACAAATTCTGTATCCGACACAAATCCATTGTGGGAGCGGGCTTGCTCGCGAAGAAGTCAGTCAATGCAACAAAAAGCTATCGATCAGACCGGTTCGCTGACTTCGACCAGTTGTCCCAGTCGGCTGCGTGTGCGCGCCAGATCAATGGCATCGCCACCCAGGCTTTCGCGCAATGAGTGCTGACCGAGCAACGTCAGGTGCTTGTCCTGATCGTACAGCACGTCGATGAGATTGATAAAACGCTGCTGGGCGGCAATCGTGCAATCGCCCAGCAGTGGCAGTTCATCGATGATCCAGCGGTCGAACTGGCGGCACAGCTCCAGATAATCCATCACCGCCGTGGGCTGATCGCACAAATCGGTGAAGGTAAAACCGACGCCGCGCCCTTCGCAGAAACGTGCTCGCAAATGCCGGGTACCTACCGGCAACGAAACAGGCGGGGCATTGTGCCTGGGCAGGTTCAGCGATTGTCGTTGCGCCACGCTCGCCGGCCAGACGTAGTGACCTTGAGTGAACAACTGATGCGCATGGGTTCGGGCCTGGCTGCGGTAGTCGTGGGGCCCGCCGACCTCCATCACCTGCATGCGCGCATTGATCAAGTCGATCACCGGTTTGAAGCGGGCGTGGTACAGCGGATTGGGCAACAGGCCTTCGGGCGGATAATTGGAGGTGACCAGCAACAGGATGCCGCGCTGGAACAGTGCCTTGAACAACCGGGTGATGAGCATCGCATCGCCGATGTCGTGCACATGGAACTCATCGAAACACAGCACCTGGCAATCGCTGAGCAGTTCATCGAGGGTGATCGCCAGGGCGTCGGCCTGATCGCGGTGCTCGAACATGCCCTGGTGCAGTTGGGCGAAAAACTGATGGAAGTGCAGGCGTTGTTTTTGCGCGAGGGGAATGGCCCGGAAAAACCCGTCGAGCAGCCAGCTTTTGCCGCGCCCCACGGCACCATGCAGGTAAAGGCCGGGAAGGGGTTTCGCCGCAGTGCCCATCAGCATGCAGGCATGCCGGGCCATGCAGTCGATCACCCGCTGTTGGCTGTGACTGAGGGTATAGCCCTGTGCATGGGCCTGATGGCGAAAGTAGTCGTGGATGACCTGGCCTGTCGCGGCGCTACCGGGCGCCGGTGCCTTGCCGAGAAGGCGGCGCAACGTTTGCCAGCGCGATTTGATTCGCGAACGGCTGGGCGGTCGAACGGCCACTGGGATATCACCTCTGGTGTACGGGCAGGCTCTTTGTGCTGCGGCGCCATAGTGTAACCAGAGCAGGGAATCTGCTTCCAGCAGTGTCGGAATATTCCGGGCCACCGTCACTGGGCTCTAAAGGAACACCGCAAACTCCCACAAAAAAAAGCAGCTGGATGGCGATCAGAATTGAGTGGTCTGTTTGAGCATCCGCGCCGCCGGTGTATCCGCCGGGCTGACCATCGCATAGTTGTAGCCACTTCCCGACCAGTACTCGGCCTGCAACTCGCCATCACTGCGACTGCCCCTGGGCAGCAGGAAGTTTTTCGGCCCTGGCGGGCGCACGTAGAAACTGATTTTCTGCCCGCTCTGGTTCTCGTAGACCACCATCGCCGCCGGGCCTTGCTCGGTGCTCAGCAGGCGCCCGCTGACCGGTTTGAAACCGGCATCCGAAAGGTCGGGCAGGCGGTTGGCCTGTGTGAAGTAGCGGTCGAGCCAGCCTTGCATGTCACCGTCGTCGCCGACTTTGAAATCCGCCGGCAGGAGGCCTTGCTGGGCAATCAGGCGATAAGCCTGCAGCGCATCGGTCATTGGAAGCTGGGGACTCGCCAGTGTCATCTCCCGCGCTTGCCAGCCGCTGACACCGCCGACGCTGACGGCGATGAACAACACCGCGGCACTGGCCAGGTGTCTACGGGATTGGCGTTTAAGGCGCTGGCGTATAACCGCCGGATCCAGGTCCGGGTTCGAGGGTTGTTGCAAGGCGCCACTCAGAGCTGCGCGCAGTGTCTGGGCATCCTGCTGCCAGGCGCATACTTGCGCGGCCATCTGCGGGTTACCGGCCAGAAAAGTCTCCACCTGGCGTCGGTCGGCGTCGCTCAGTTGGTGGTCGACGTAGGCGTGCAGGTCACGCTCGCTGGGGGGCATGCTGATCATTTGAGTCTCCGCAGGGAAGGGCGGTTGATTTCGCCATCGCTGAGTTGGCGCAGGGCCTGGCGAGCCCGGGACAGGCGGGACATCACGGTGCCGGTGGGTACGTCGAGAATCTCGGCGACCTCTTTGTAACTCAAACCTTCCACCGACACCCAGAGCAGCAGCGCGCGCTGCTCGGTGGGCAGCCGGTCGAAGGCGTTGAGGGTCGATTGGGCAATCACGGTGCGCTCCACCGAGGGCTGGGCATCGTCACGCCCGGTGAAGAATTCGAGCATGCGCGCGTAGCGCCGGGAGCGACGGTGAGCATCGAGAAACTGCCGATAGAGAATCGAGAACAGCCAGGCGCGCAAGTCGCCCTCGGCGCGTTTGCCAGCCCAACTCGAGAGTGCCCGCTCCAGGCTCGCCTGCACCAGGTCGTCAGCGCTGCTGGTGCTGCGCGTCAACGACACGGCGAACCGTCGCAATCCTGGAATGATTTCCCTCAGTTGTTCGTCGATATCGTTCATGAAGTTCTGACTAGTCACTACGCTTGGGACTAGGAAGACGTCCGGTACCGGAGGTTATTCCACGTCAGAAAAAATAAACACCGCGCGTGGGAATAAACCTGCATGCGGTTCGTCTGCTTGATTCTTCTCACTTGTGGCCGATGGCCCTGGAGTCTTTCATGGTAGATCGATCATCACCGCCAACCCGGCCACCCTTGAGTGCGGCCAGCCTGACGTTGCGTCTGGCTGGCATTGCCGTGGTCGTTGCCGCCGTGGCTGGGGCGTTTGCCTACGTCAACGGCACCTTTGACCCACAGCGCCTGACCCCGAAGAAACTGATCAACGTGCTGGAAACCAACAACGGCGTGCATCCGGGTTTCCGTCGCAACCATTCCAAAGGCGTGTGCGTGATCGGGCATTTCGAGAGCAGCGGTGAGGCGCGCAGCTATTCCACCGCCCAGGTGTTCAACGAAGCTCGGACGCCGGTGGTCGGACGTTTCGCCTTGCCGGCCGGCAATCCTTATGCTCCGGACAGTGCCGTGCCGATCCGCAGCATGGCCTTGCGCTTCACCCAGGCGAACGGCCAGCAGTGGCGCACGGGGATGAACAGCATGCCGGTGTTCCCGGTGGGCACGCCCGAGGCGTTCTATCAATTGCAGCGGGCGCAGTCGCCGGACCCGGCTACGGGCAAGCCGAACCCGACCGCGGTTCCGGCGTTTTTCGGTGCGCATCCGGAAGCTGCGCCATTTCTGGCCTGGATCAAGACTGCCAAACCGTCAGCCAGTTACGTCACCGAGACCTATAACAGCGTCAACGCGTTTTATCTGGTGAACGCTGCCGGACAACGCCAGGCTGTGCGCTGGAGCATGGTGCCGGTAGCGCAGGATGCGTCGGGTGCCACGGCGCCCGAGGGCAGCGACTTTCTGGAGAAAGACCTGGTTCAGCGTATAGCCGCAGGACCGTTGCGTTGGCAGTTGAATATCATCCTGGCCAATCCCGGCGATCCAGTGAACGACGCCAGCAAAGCCTGGCCTGAAGGGCGCAAAGTGTTGAACGCAGGCACGCTGGTGCTGGAAAAACCCCAGCCGCAACTCAATGGCGAATGCCGTGACATCAATTACGACCCGCTGGTTTTACCCGCCGGCATCGAAGGGTCCGACGACCCGTTGCTCGCCGCTCGTTCAGCCGGTTACGCCAATTCCTACCTGCGTCGCACCAGCGAAGTCAGCCAGTTGCCCGCCGCCAAACAGGAGGCCCAGCAATGAGCACCCAACCCAACCACTTCGCTCCATTGGCACGACTGCTGCACTGGCTGATGGCACTGATGATCATCGCCATGCTGTTTATCGGTGCCGGCATGGTCGCCTCGGTGTCCGAACGGCATGAATGGCTGATCAATCTGCACAAACCTTTGGGTGTCGCGATTTTGCTGCTGGTGATCGTGCGGCTGGTGGTGCGGTTCTCCACCACGCAACCACCGCTGCCGGCGGATTTGCCGGGTTGGCAAGCGATGGCGGCCAAGGCCTCGCATGTATTGCTGTATGCCTTGATGCTGGTCTTGCCGCTGCTGGGCTGGACGATGATTTCGGCGTCGGGCGAACCGGTGATGCTCAGCAGTTCGTTGCAGTTGCCATCGATCGTGCCGGCGGACGCGCAGCTGTTTGCGTTTTTGCGCAAGGCTCATGGGTATTTGGCGTATCTGCTGTTTCTGACCGTGTTGCTGCATTTGGCGGCCGCGTTGTTTCACGGCTGGGTGCGGCGGGATGATGTGCTGGACAGCATGTTGCGGGGCAAGGATCGCGGCTAGTTGCAATGGAGAAAAAGATCGCAGCCTGCGGCAGGCGGCGATCTTTTGATCTTGAAGGGAGATCAGCGCAGGGTATCGACCATATCCGCAATGGTGGTGAGCACATCCTTGCCCAGCTGCTTCGAGCGCTTGCCCGACCAGCCCGTCAACGGGTTCGGATGATCATCGTGATCCTTGAACGGCATTTCCAGGGTCAGCGAAAGGCAGTCGTACTTCTGGCCCACGCTGTTGCAGGCCAGCGTCATGTTGGCCAGGCCCGGTTCATCGCGGGTGTAGCCGTGTTTGGTCTGGAAATCCTTTGTGGTGTGTTTCAGGTGGTTGCGGAAGTGTTCTTCGAGTTTTTCGATCCGCGGTGTGTAACCCGGATTGCCTTCGCAAGCAGCTGTGAACACATGAGGGATTTCCTCGTCACCATGGACGTCGAGGAACATATCGACGCCGTATTTTTCCATCTGCTGCTGAACGAACAGGACTTCCGGGCTGATTTCCTGGCTGGCGTTCTGCCAGGCGCGGTTCAGGTCCTGGCCCATGGCGTTGGTGCGCAGGTGTCCGTGGAAGGCGCCGTCCGGGTTCATGTTCGGCACCAGGTACAGATCGGCGCCGGCCAGCAGTTTGTTCAGCACTGGGTCGTCGTTTCTTTCCAGGCGTTCGATCACGCCTTCCATGAACCACTCGGCCATGTGCTCGCCTGGATGTTGCTGGGCGATGATCCACACTTTGCGCTGGCCTTCGGCGCCGGTGCCTTTGCGCAATAGCTGGATGTCGCGACCTTCGACACTCTTGCCGGTGACCAGCAGTTCGGTGCCGGCCTTGGTCAGCGCCTGCTCGATCAGCCAGTCGTGGCGGCCACGGCTGTAGGGTTCGAAGTAGGCGAACCAGGCATGGGTCTGCTCGGCTTCGAGGCTGAAGCGCAGGCAGTCGCCTTCGAAAATGGTCGGTACGCGGAACCAGTTGACGTGATCGTAGGACGCCACCGCCTGATAGCCGGCCCAGGCCTTGTTGTAGGAGGATTGGCTGGCATTGTTCAGGCGAAACCAGTGCTCCTGGCCGACATGCAGGCCGCTGGCCTTGAAGTGGAACCATTGGAAATGGTTGCTTTTGGTATCGGGGCGGATCGCCAGCAGGGGCTTGAGCGGGTCGCTGACATCGATTACCTGGATATTGCCGCTGTCGAAGTTGGCACTGATGTCGAAAGAAGATTTAGCCACGGCCATAATCGGGTCCTGAATATGATTTTTATGGTGGCTACTTTACACGCAAGAGTGGGGTGAAACCGAGGGGAATTGCGGGGTGCGAGGGTGGGGGCGTCCTCCTTGACGCCGCCGCAGCTTAGAGGCTATGCGATTGATTCTCAAGTGCTATCTGTCGCTGGTTTGAACCAATGATGCCGGGCTTCTCTTGCCAACTGGAATTCTTTTGATATCATCCGCGCCATCGAATTTGCGGCACCCAAAGACTTCATTAGCCTGAAGCCAAAGCCAGAAAAACTGGCAAAAAAAAGACCCGGCAAAAAGCCGGGTCAAAAACCGTGATTAGCCTGATGAGGAGATAGTCCAGGAGACCGACCTAAGGTCACCTGGTCCATCGACTGATCTCGCGATCAGTTAATGCAATAATAATCATTCTCGTTTGCAAGTCAAACGTTTTTACCTGCGCGACAGGAAAATTCTTTCCTGCCCTCTCGATTTGTCTTCTCACCTCAACCGTTTTCATACTTCTCTAGCGATCGATCGACCATCGCCTTGGCCATGTCGATCATGTGCACCGTCGAAAATGCCAGGTCGCGGCTTGCGCCTTGCAGGTGATTGGCGGACTCGTACGCGGTGGCGGCAGCACAGCGCAACAGGTCCAGGGCATGGACCAGCGCCTCTTCGCCGTTGATATTGCGGTTTACATCAAAAAGACGCGGCTCGGCCACTCCTTCCGAAACAGCTGGTTTCAAGTAATAGTCCAGCGCGCGTTGTGCCGCCGCCGAGTCCAAGGGCGAGGTAAAGGTGGTGTCGATGTGCATGTCCGGCAGGTCATTGGTGGGTTGGTTCATGGCGATGGCAAGCTCCGTGTTAGATTCAGATCCGTGAACCGATCCTAATACGAACTGTATTTGTGACGACAATTTAAATACTACATTTTGTGTTTTGATGGCTGGAGTCGCCCACGTATCGTGCCGCACATGGATAAATGGATTGAATTGGTCAAGGCCAAGATGAGTGAACTCAAAATCACTCAAGAGATACTCGCCGAGCGCCTCGGGATGTCCCAGGGCGGCATTGGCCACTGGCTCAACAAACGTCGTGAACCCGGCATCGAAGACATGAACCGTGTGCTGCGGGCGCTGGGCCTTGAGTTTCTCGAAGTGGCGCTGGTGATCCGGGAGCCGCAGGCGTCAACGGACGACGAAATCCCCCTGACACAGAAGTACAACCCGTACTTTCGCTACCCGGTCAGTGACTGGCGCGAACCTGCCGAAGTGCGTGACGGCGAGGTTCCGGTGTACGGAAAAGGGCACTTTGAACTGTCCGATTACCACGCCCGGGGGCCGGCATTCTGGTTGAGAGTGGCAGGCGATGCGATGACCGCACCCAATGGCATCAGCATCCCGGAAGGCATGCTGATCCTGGTGGACCCTGCGGTGGACGTCGAGCCTGGCAAACTGGTCATTGCCCAGTGGCCGGGCAGCAACGAAGCCACGTTCCGCAAGCTCATCGAAGAGGGCGGGCAGCGTTATCTGGTCCCGCTCAATCCGACGTATCCGAAAGCCTTGTACACCGAAGAGTGTCGAATCATCGGTGTAGTGGTTCAGGCAACAGCCAGGTTCTGATCAGATCGGTCCTCGCGATGCGTAGGACCGATCTTCATTTCACGCTTCTTCCAGTTCGACCAGCGCACTGCCTTCGCTGACCATTTCGCCTTCCTGGCAATACAGCGCCTTGATCACCCCGGCGTGGGGCGCGCGGATGCTGTGTTCCATCTTCATCGCTTCCAGTACCACCAATTGCGCCCCGGCCTCGACCGATTGCCCGGCCTCTACCAGTACCCGGACGATGCTGCCGTTCATGGGGGCGGTCAGCCCGCCCTGATGGCTGTGGCTGGCCTCGACGGCGCTGATCGGGTCGTAAGACTCGATGCGGCGCAACTCACCATCCCACTGCAAATACACATAGTCGCCACGGCGTATTGCGCGGTGCTGACGGCGCACGCCTTCGTGCTCGGTCAGCAGTTGCTCGCCCTTGAGCCGAGCGCTGTGGGCATTGATGTCGCCCAGCGTCAGCGCACGGTCCTGACCTTCACAACTCAGGTGAAGAGTGATTTCTCTCGGCAAGCCGGCACGCAGCCCGTTAGGTGCAGCCCACGGCGAACTCAGGTCATCGGCGCGGGTTGCATGGGGCTGGCTCTGGGCGAACGCCTGGGCGGCGGCTTGCCAGAAATCATCGCTGAGTTCCGCTGGGGTCGGCAGCAACTGTTCCTGATAACGGGGAATGAAGCCGGTATCCAGTTCGGCAGCGGCAAATGCCGGGTGGCCAATGATGCGCCGCAGGAAATTGATGTTGGTCTTCAGCCCGCCGATGGCGAATTCGTCGAGCATGCTCAGCAGGCGCAAGCGCGCCTGTTCACGGTCTTCACCCCAGGCAATCAACTTGCCGAGCATCGGGTCGTAGAAAGGCGAAATTTCATCGCCTTCTTCAACGCCGCTGTCCACTCGACGCCCCGGCCCTTGGGCGGATTCGCGATACAGCTCCAGGCGACCGGTCGCCGGCAGGAAATCATTGCCCGGGTCTTCGGCATACAGCCGCACTTCGATCGCGTGCCCCACCAGCGGCACCTGGTCTTGAGTCATCGGCAACGCTTCGCCGCGTGCCACGCGAATCTGCCAAGCCACCAAGTCGAGGCCCGTGATGGCTTCGGTGACCGGGTGTTCGACCTGCAGGCGGGTGTTCATCTCCATGAAGAAGAACTCGCCGCGCGCATCCAGCAAAAACTCCACGGTGCCGGCACCGACGTAGCCGATGGCCTGCGCCGAGCGTACGGCGGCCTCACCCATGGCGCGCCGCAGCTCCGGACTCAGGCCCGGCGCCGGTGCTTCTTCGACGACTTTCTGATGACGACGTTGAATCGAGCAGTCGCGTTCGTTGAGGTACAGGCAGTTGCCGTGCTGGTCGGCGAAGACCTGGATTTCCACGTGACGTGGCTTGAGCAGGTATTTTTCCACCAGCATCCGCGAATCGCCGAACGACGATTGCGCCTCACGCTGGGCCGAGGCCAGGGCTTCGGCCAATTGGCTGACGTCCTCGACCACTTTCATGCCTTTGCCGCCACCCCCGGCCGTGGCCTTGAGCAACACCGGATAGCCGATGCGTTCGCAGGCGGCGCGGAAGGTTTCCAGGTCCTGGGCTTCGCCGTGATAACCGGGCACCAGTGGCACGCCAGCGGTTTCCATCAGGGCTTTGGCGGCGGACTTGCTGCCCATGGCATCGATGGCCGAGGCGGGCGGGCCAAGGAAAATCAGGCCGGCCGCTTCGATGGCGCGGGCGAACCCGGCGTTCTCCGACAGAAAGCCATAGCCGGGGTGAATCGCCTGGGCGCCGCTGGCCTTGGCGGCAGCGATCAGTTTGTCGATCTGCAGATAGCTGTCGACGGCCTTGCTGCCGCCGAGGTCAACCCGAATGTCAGCTTCGCGGCTGTGCCGGGCGTCACGGTCGGTGGCGCTGTGCACGGCCACGGTGGTCAGGCCCAGGGCCTTGGCGGTACGCATTACCCGGCAAGCGATTTCGCCACGGTTGGCCACCAGCAGGGTGGTGAGGACAGGTGCGCTCATCAACGGGGCTCCTTGGTGGTTTCGGCTTGCCAGCTCGGCGGACGTTTTTGCAGGAAGGCGCGCAGGCCTTCCTGGCCTTCGGGGCTGACGCGGATGCGGGCGATGGCGTTTTCGGTGTAGCGGCGCAATGCCGGGGTCAGTGAACCGTCGCCGACTTCGCGCAACAGGTCCTTGCTGGCGCGCATCGCGGCCGGACTGTTGAGCAGCAGATTGTCGATCCATTGACCGACTTTCTGTTCCAGCTCGGCACCTGCATAGCTCTCCGACAACAATCCGATTTCCCGTGCCCGTTGCCCGCCGAAGCGCTCAGCGGTCAAGGCGTAGCGACGTGTAGCGCGCTCGCCAATGGCTTGCACCACGAACGGGCTGATTACCGCGGGTGCCAGGCCGATGCGCACTTCCGACAGGCAGAATTGCGCGTCATCGGCACCGATGGCCATGTCGCAGCAACTGATCAAGCCCAACGCGCCGCCAAAGGCTGCGCCTTGCACGACGGCCAGGGTCGGAATCTTCAGTTTGGCCAGGTTGTACATCAATTCCGCCAGTTCCCGGGCGTCATCGAGGTTGGTGGCGTAATCGAGCTCGGCCGATTGCTGCATCCAGGCCAGGTCGGCGCCGGCGCTGAAATGTTTACCACGACCGCGCACGATCAGAAACCGCAGGCTGGCATCGCTGGCGACTTTGTCGAGGGCGAGTATCAGTTCGCGGATCATTTCGGCATTGAAGGCGTTGTTCTTTTCTTCACGGCTGAGCCACAGCGTGGCAAATCCACGGGGGTCGGTCAGCAGTTCGAGGGTGTTGAAGTCGCTCATATTGTCCGTCTCCACAACTCTGTTCTGTAGGAGCGAGCCTGCTCGCGATGGTCTTGAGGACGCCGCTGGGTGTCAGGCTTTCAGCGTTATCGTTGACGACCATCGCGAGCGAGCTCGCTCCTACAAAAAATCACATCCGGAACACGCCGAAGCGGCTCGGTTCGATTGGCGCGTTCAACGACGCGGACAAGGCCAGGGCCAGTACGTCGCGGGTCTGGGCCGGGTCGATGACACCGTCGTCCCACAGACGCGCGCTGGAATAGTAGGGGTGACCCTGTTCTTCGTACTGGTCGAGGATCGGTTGCTTGATCTCGGCTTCCTGTTCGGCGCTGAAACCATGGCCGCTGCGTTCGGCCTGTTCGCGCTTGACCTGCACCAGCACGCCGGCCGCCTGTTCGGCGCCCATCACGCCGATTCGCGCATTCGGCCACATCCACAAGAAGCGCGGATCGTAGGCGCGACCGCACATGCCGTAGTTACCAGCACCGAAACTGCCGCCGATGATCACGGTGAACTTCGGCACCTTGGCGCAGGCCACGGCGGTCACCAGTTTCGCGCCGTGCTTGGCGATGCCGCCAGCTTCGTACTTCTGCCCGACCATGAAACCGGTGATGTTCTGCAGGAACAGCAGCGGAATGCCGCGCTGGCACGCCAGTTCGATGAAGTGCGCGCCTTTCTGCGCCGCTTCAGCGAAGAGGATGCCGTTGTTGGCGAGGATCGCGATCGGGTAACCGTGCAGGTAAGCAAAACCGCAGACCAGCGTCGTCCCGAACAGCGCCTTGAACTCGTCGAACACCGATCCGTCCACCAGCCGCGCAATCACTTCGCGCACGTCAAACGGTTGCTTGGCGTCGGCCGGGACCACGCCGTACAACTCGTCACTGCTGTAGAGCGGGGCGATCGGCGTGCGTTGCTGAACCTCGCCTTGCTTGCGCCAGTTGAGGTTGGCGATGCTGCGGCGTGCCAGTGCCAGGGCGTGTTCATCGCTCTCGGCATAATGGTCGGCCACACCGGAAATCTTGCAGTGCACATCGGCCCCGCCGAGGTCCTCGGCACTGACCACTTCACCCGTCGCGGCTTTCACCAGCGGCGGGCCGGCGAGGAAGATGGTCGCTTGTTCGCGGACCATGATCGCTTCGTCGGCCATGGCCGGTACATAGGCGCCGCCAGCGGTGCAGGAGCCCATGACCACGGCAATCTGCGGGATGCCCAGGGCGCTCATGTTGGCCTGGTTGAAGAAAATTCGTCCGAAGTGCTCGCGGTCCGGGAACACTTCATCCTGACGCGGCAGGTTGGCGCCGCCGGAGTCCACCAGATAGATGCACGGCAGACGGTTCTGCTGGGCGATGGTCTGGGCGCGAAGGTGCTTTTTCACCGTCAGCGGGTAATACGAACCACCTTTGACCGTGGCGTCGTTGGCGACAATCATGCACTCGACGCCTTCCACACGGCCGATCCCGGCAATTACGCCAGCAGCGGGGACGTCTTCGCCATACACCTCGTACGCTGCCAGTTGGCTGATTTCCAGAAACGGCGAACCCGGATCCAGCAAGCGGTTGATGCGCTCGCGAGGCAGCAATTTGCCCCGCGAGGTATGGCGTTCCTGAGCCTTCGGGCCGCCACCTTGCGCCACTTGGGCGAGCAGGGTGTGCAACGCGTCGACCTGCTTGAGCATCGCTGCGCTGTTGGCGGCGAACTCCGCTGAACGGGGGTTGAGCTGGGTATGCAGGGTAGCCATGTGCAGCTCCGTTTAGCGGGTTTCGTTGAACAGTTCGCGACCGATCAGCATGCGACGGATCTCACTGGTGCCCGCGCCGATTTCGTACAGCTTGGCGTCACGCAACAGACGGCCGGCCGGGAATTCATTGATGTAGCCGTTGCCACCGAGAATCTGGATCGCGTCGAGGGCCATTTGCGTAGCGCGTTCGGCGCTATAGAGGATCACGCCGGCGGCGTCCTTGCGTGTGGTCTCGCCGCGCTCGCAAGCCTGGGCCACGGCATACAGGTAGGCGCGGCTGGCGTTGAGTTGGGTGTACATGTCGGCGACCTTACCCTGGATCAGCTGGAATTCGCCGATGCTTTGGCCGAACTGCTTGCGGTCGTGGATGTACGGCACGATCAGGTCCATGCACGCCTGCATGATCCCGGTCGGGCCGCCGGAGAGCACGACACGCTCGTAGTCGAGGCCGCTCATCAGCACTTTCACGCCGCCATTGAGCACGCCGAGGATATTTTCTTCCGGCACCTCGACGTCATCGAAAAACAGCTCGCAGGTGTTCGAACCGCGCATGCCGAGCTTGTCGAACTTGTTGCTGCGGCTGAAGCCTTTCCAGTCGCGCTCGACGATGAAGGCGGTGATGCCGTGAGGGCCTTTTTCCAGGTCGGTCTTGGCGTAGATCACATAGGTGTTGGCGTCCGGACCGTTGGTGATCCAGGTCTTGCTGCCGTTGAGCACGTACTTGTCGCCGCGTTTATCGGCACGCAGTTTCATCGACACCACGTCGGAACCGGCATTCGGTTCGCTCATGGCCAAAGCGCCGATGTGCTCGCCGCTGATCAGCTTCGGCAGGTATTTGGATTTCTGCTCGTGGTTGCCGTTACGGTTGATCTGGTTGACGCACAGGTTGGAGTGCGCGCCGTAGGACAACGCCACCGAAGCCGAGCCACGGCTGATTTCTTCCATGGCCACCACGTGGGCCAGGTAACCCAGGCCGGCGCCGCCGTACTCTTCCGGCACGGTAATGCCCAGCAGGCCCATGTCGCCGAACTTGCGCCACAGGTCGGCGGGGAACAGGTTGTCGATGTCGATCTGAGCGGCGCGCGGGGCGATCTCCTTGGCGACGAAGGACTGAACCTGATCGCGCAGCATGTCGATGGTTTCACCGAGGGCAAAGTTCAGGGATGGATAGCTCATGGGTCACCTTTTGGCTTTTTTGTAGGGTGGGGAGGCCGTGATTGGGTTCTCACCTTTACGTTAACGTAAGCCTGTGACGAATGGCTGTCAATCACCCTTTACGTTAACGTCAACTTGAGCGAGAGTAGAGGCAGTTCAAGATAGAACGCGGACCTACCCTGTGGTGATGGTCTGTGACGAAAGGGCTTGCCCCCCGTTGGGCTGCGAAGCTGCCCCAAAATTTTCGATGTCTCGAAGATCTTGTGAGTGCTGCGCACTCAAACGGGGGCAAGCCCCCTCGCCACAGGTTGCTCCCATAGGTAGTCGCGGCAAGCCCATAAATAAAGACAATAGGGGTCGTCATGGATCAACCCAGTGCAAGCCCGCAACGCAGTTACACCCGTGGTTCCCAGGACAAAGCCTTGCTGGCGATGACCATCGGCCAGGCGTTCGACAACACGGTTGCGCAGTACCCGGACGGGGAGGCGCTGGTGGTGCGCCATCAACAGCTGCGTTACACCTGGCAGCAATTGGCCGAGGCCGCGGACCTGCACGCCAGGGCACTGCTGGCGCTGGGGCTGCAAGCCGGGGACCGCCTCGGTATCTGGGCGCCGAACTGTGCGCAGTGGTGCATCAGTCAAATTGCCACCGCGAAAATCGGCGTGATCCTGGTCAACATCAATCCGGCGTATCGCAGTTCCGAACTCGAATACGTGTTGAAGCAATCCGGCTGCCAATGGCTGGTGTGTGCCGGGGCCTTCAAGACTTCGAACTATCACGCCATGGTGCAGGGCCTGGTGCCGGAACTGGCGGAGCAGTCCATCGGCAAATTGCTCAGCGAGCGGTTGCCGGAGTTGCGCGGCGTGATCAGCCTGGATGTGCAGCCGCCCAGCGGTTTCCTGCCATGGTCGCAACTGACGGATCTGGCTGGCAGCGTGTCTCCTGAACAATTGCGCGAGCGTCAGGAAAGCCTGCATTTCGACCAGGCGGTGAACATCCAGTACACCTCTGGCACCACCGGTTTTCCCAAGGGCGCGACCCTCAGTCACTACAACATTCTCAACAACGGTTACATGGTTGGCGAAAGCCTGGGCTTGACGGCGGCCGATCGCCTGGTGATCCCGGTGCCGCTGTATCACTGCTTCGGCATGGTGATGGGCAATCTTGGCTGCATCACCCATGGCAGTACGATGATTTACCCGAACGACGCGTTCGATCCGTTGCTGACCCTGGGCACCGTGGCCGAAGAAAAGGCCACCGCGCTGTACGGCGTACCGACCATGTTCATCGCCATGCTCGATCAACCTCAGCGTGCCGGGTTCGACCTGTCGAGCCTGCGCACCGGGATCATGGCGGGCGCAACCTGTCCTATCGAGGTGATGCGCCGGGTCATCAGCGAAATGCACATGAGCGAAGTGCAGATTGCCTACGGCATGACGGAAACCAGTCCGGTGTCGTTGCAGACCGGTCCTTCAGACGACCTGGAACTGCGCGTGACCACCGTCGGCCGCACCCAGCCGCAACTGGAAAGCAAGATCATCGACGAAGCGGGCAACCTGGTGCCGCGTGGCACCATCGGTGAGCTATGCACCCGCGGTTACAGCGTGATGCTCGGCTATTGGAACAACCCTGAAGGCACGGCGGACGCCATCGATCAGGCTGGGTGGATGCACACCGGTGACCTGGCGAGCATGAACGACGAGGGTTACGTGTGCATTGCCGGGCGCAACAAGGACATGATCATCCGTGGTGGTGAGAATATTTACCCGCGGGAGCTGGAAGAATTTTTCTTCACTCATCCGGCCGTTGCGGACGTGCAGGTGATTGGCATTCCCTGCTCGCGCTACGGCGAAGAGATTGTCGCCTGGATCAAGTTCCACCCCGGCCACAGCGCTACCGAGCAAGAGCTGCAAGCCTGGTGCAAGGAGCGCATCGCGCACTTCAAAACGCCGCGCTACTTCAAGTTCGTCGAGGAGTTTCCGATGACGGTGACTGGCAAGATCCAGAAATTCCGGATGCGCGAGATCAGTATCGAGGAGTTGCGCGAAAAGCAGGAATGAAGAGGAAACCTGTGGGAGCGAGCTTGCTCGCGATGAGGGTGTGACATTCAACGTTTGTGCTGACTGATCCACCGCCATCGCGAGCAAGCTCGCTCCCACAGTGTCTTGAAGAGTTTTCAGAATCGCAGACAGCACAAAGGGGAGCCGAAGCTCCCCTTTAATTTTCGTTGCGCGTGCTCTTTTTTTATTATTGAGGGTCGGTCTGTTTTTGTTTTTGGCAACCGTTGCCCTTTACCGCTGTTTTTGGCGATCCCCATTCGGGATCAAGAGCAAACGTATTTTTTTGAGCGCTGATCTACTTTCTCGCTGAGCGATCCAACCAGTTCGGGAGCTACCTGAAGGTAGTTTTATTATTCTCTGCCCGGTTGCGGGTAACTCCGAAAAGCACCCTGAAAAGCACATCTTCTCCAAAAAAATCTGTTAGCTGCGTCTCTGCCGTGTTGTTTTTGTTATGTCAGAGTCGTTACGTCTTGTTTTTATTAGGTTTGCCGCAATTTTTTTATTCTTGTTATGCGATAGATATAGCAGGAGGCGTGCCAACTTTATAAAAGCCTTTAAAATCAATGGTTTGAAAATTTGTAGGATTTTGCGCCTCAGGCAAAACCCTACAATTTGTTTCCGTGTTACTCGCTTGTGCCCACGTTTCAGACACAGCGGTAACACCCGGACACACTCAGCGCACTCACTGTGCGCTGCGGGCCTTGGCCACGCGGGAACCGGTAGGGCGGCCCAATACCGTGCAAATCTGCTGACCGGCGAGCATCAGGGCGTCGAGGTCGATTCCAGTGTCGATGCCCAGGCCGTTGAGCAGGTAAACCACGTCTTCGGTGGCGACGTTACCGCTGGCGCCCTTGGCGTAGGGGCAGCCGCCGAGACCTGCGATGGAGCTGTCGAACACCGAGATGCCTTCCAGCAGGCTGGCGTAGATGTTGGCCACAGCCTGGCCGTAGGTATCGTGGAAGTGCCCGGCGAGTTTTTCCCGGGGCACCTCCTTCGATACCACTTCAAACATCTTGCGGGTTGCGCCAGCGGTGCCGGTGCCGATGGTGTCCCCCAGCGAGACCTCATAGCAGCCCATGGCATACAGCTCGCGGGCGACCACGGCGACCTGCTCCGGGGCGACATGACCTTCATAGGGGCAGCCCAGTACGCAGGACACATACCCGCGCACGGTCACCCCATGTTGTCTGGCGGCGTCCATGATCGGCCCGAAACGCTCCAGGCTTTCGCTGATCGAGCAATTGATGTTGCGCCGGGAAAACGCTTCGGACGCCGCCGCGAACACGGCCACTTCCTTGACCCCGGCAGCGAGGGCATCTTCGAAACCGCGCAAGTTGGGGGCGAGCGCGCCGTAGACCACGCCCGGTTTGCGCTGGATCTGCGCGAAGACCTCGGCAGAGCCGGCCATCTGCGGCACCCACTTGGGCGAAACGAAACTGCCGACTTCGATATAGCCGAGCCCGGCTGCGGTCAGTGCGTCGACCAGTTGCACCTTATCGGTAACACTGATGGGTTGGGCTTCATTTTGCAGGCCGTCGCGTGGGCCGACTTCGACAATGCGTACGTGGGTGGGGAGGGGCATGGGGTTCGACCTGTGCTGATTGTTCGGAGAACCCTGTAGGAGCGAGCCTGCTCGCGATGGGCTCCCAGGCACCGTGTTTATCCAGCAAACACGGGTTATCGTTAACGACCATCGCGAGCAGGCTCGCTCCTACAAGGGGTCGGGTTTTACTGAATGACTTCCTGGCTTTTGAGCGTCTGCTCCAGCGCCTGCACGCAGCGCTCTTCGGCGGTATCGAGTTCCAGTTTCATCTGTTCGATGTCCAGCATTTGCTGTTCAAGCTGCTCCCGGCGCTCACTGATTTTCGCCAGCATGCTGTGCAACTGTTTGGTGTTACCGCTGGACGGATCGTAGAGCTCGATCAGCTCGCGGCATTCAGCCAGGGAGAAACCGATGCGCTTGCCCCGCAGGATCAGCTTCAGGCTGACCTTGTCGCGGGGCGAGTAAATGCGTTCCTGGCCACGGCGCTCGGGGCTGAGCAGGCCTTGCTCTTCATAAAAGCGAATGGCGCGGGTGGTGATGTCGAGCTCGCGGGCGAGATCGGAAATGCTGTAGGTCTGGCTGCTCATGGACGCGCTCGCAAAAGGTCATGGCGCTAAGCTAATGGCAGGTTGACGTTTACGTCAAGGGGCAGCGATTTTTGCTGTTCTTGCTGGCCTCTTCGCGAGCAAGCCCGCTCCCACAGGGATCTGTGTAGGACACAAGTATTTTGTCCACTGAAGATCCAATGTGGGAGCGGGCTTGCTCGCGAAGAACGATAACGCGGTGTAGCGCCCTACACCTTCTCGAGCTTTTTCTCCTGCGCCGTCACCTGCTGGCACAACTCGATCATCTGCTCGCGCATCCAGCGGTTCGCCGGGTCCTGGTCAGTGCTTTCGTGCCAGTAGAGGTGGGTTTCCACCGGCGGTACATCGTTGACCGGCAGATAAAAGGCGTGCAAATCGTTACGACGGGCGAATCGTTCCGGTACGGTCATGACCATGTCGGTCTGCTGCAGCACTTGCGAGGCCATCAGGTAATGCTGGGAGCGCAGGGCGATCTTGCGCTGGATGCCCATCTTGCCCAGCGCCAGGTCGACATAGCCGAGGCCGCTGCGACGACTGGAAATATGGATGTGGGTCAGGCTCAGGTAATCGTCCAGTGTGAGTTTTTCCTTGCCCGCCAGCGGATGCCCCTTGCGCATGGCGCACACGTAGCGGTCCTCCATCAACTTGACGTGACGCACCTGCGGGTCGGTGTTGAGCGGCGCATCCACCGCGAAGTCGAGGCGGCCGGCGGCCAGTTCCTTGGTGGTTTCGCGACGTTTGGACAGGAAGCTTTCGATGATCACCGCCGGAGCCAGGCGGCGCAGGCGCTGGAACAGCGGCGGCAGGATCACCGCTTCGGTCAGGTCGGTCATGCTGATGCGATAGGTCTTGACCGCTTGCTGCGGGTTGAAAATGCGGCTTTCCTGCACCGACACGCGCAGCAGCGAGAGCGCGTTGCGCACCGGGCCGATGATGTTCTGTGCCATGGGCGTGGGCACCATGCCCTGGGCGGTGCGCACGAACAACGGGTCGTTGAAGGTCTCGCGCAACCGGGCCAGAGCGTTCGACACCGCTGGCTGGGTAATGCCCACAATCTGCCCGGCGCGGGTCAGGTTGGCTTCGGTGTAGATCGCGTCGAAGACGATGAAAAGGTTGAGATCGACCTTGCTCAGATTCATTACGCGGCTCTCTTATTGTGTGGGCGGGCTGACCGTGACGATCAGCCGATCATATATCGGTGATGAATGTTTATACACGCCGAGAATAGGCTAGGTAAATTATCAACGCTGTTCTAGCATCGATACATGACCTAAAACAACCTCCCCCAAGAAGGTATCTCGCTCATGGATTTCGCTTATTCGCCCAAGGTTCAGGAACTGCGTGAGCGCGTAACAGCGTTCATGGACACCTACGTCTATCCCGCCGAAGCCGTGTTCGAGCGCCAGGTCGCCGAGGGTGATCGCTGGCAGCCGACGGCGATCATGGAAGAACTGAAACTCAAGGCCAAGGCCGAAGGCCTGTGGAATTTGTTTCTGCCTGAGTCCGAACTGGGTGCCGGCCTGACCAACCTCGAATACGCGCCACTGGCGGAAATCATGGGCCGCTCGCTACTGGGGCCAGAGCCGTTCAACTGCTCGGCACCGGACACCGGCAACATGGAAGTGCTGGTGCGTTACGCCAACGAAGAGCAGAAACAACGCTGGCTCGAACCGCTGCTGCGGGGCGAGATCCGCTCGGCGTTCGCCATGACCGAACCGGACGTTGCGTCCTCCGACGCCACTAACATGGCCGCCCGTGCCGTGCGCGATGGCGACGAGTGGGTGATCAACGGCAAGAAATGGTGGACCTCGGGTGCTTGCGACCCGCGCTGCAAAATCCTGATTTTCATGGGCCTGAGCAATCCGGACGCGCCACGTCACGCCCAGCACTCGATGATTCTGGTGCCGGTGGATGCGCCCGGTGTGAAGATCGTGCGTCCACTGCCGGTGTTCGGTTACGACGATGCACCTCATGGGCACGCCGAAGTGCATTTCGAAAACGTGCGGGTGCCCTACGAAAACGTCCTGCTGGGCGAAGGACGCGGCTTCGAAATTGCTCAAGGTCGCCTTGGCCCTGGCCGGATTCACCATTGCATGCGTTCGATCGGCATGGCCGAGCGCGCCCTGGAACTGATGTGCAAGCGCTCGGTGAACCGCACGGCGTTCGGCAAGCCTCTGGCACGCCTGGGCGGCAACATCGACAAGATCGCCGACTCGCGGATGGAAATCGACATGGCACGCCTGCTGACGTTGAAAGCGGCGTACATGATGGACACCGTCGGCAACAAAGTGGCGAAAAGCGAGATCGCGCAGATCAAGGTCGTCGCGCCAAACGTGGCATTGCGGGTGATCGACCGGGCGATCCAGATCCATGGCGGGGCAGGGGTTTCCAACGATTTCCCGCTGGCCTACATGTATGCAATGCAACGCACCCTGCGCCTGGCCGACGGCCCGGACGAAGTGCACCGTGCGGCAATCGGCAAGTTCGAAATCGGCAAATATGTGCCGAAGGAGATGATGCGTAGCGGACACTAAGACCGCGGCGCCTGCCATTCGCGAGCAAGCCCGCTCCCACATTGGATCTCTCCACGGCGAAGATTCAGTGTGGGAGCGGGCTTGCTCGCGAAGGCGTCATTCCATTCAATGCACCAACATCTGGCTCAATACACCCAAACCTCAACCCGCCGATTCTTGATCCTTCCCTCATCGGCGCTATTGGCCGCCACCGGCATTTCGGCACCGAATCCGCGAATCTCGCGAAACACCACGCCGCTCTTCACCAACTCCCGCCGTACCGCCATGGCCCGCAGCTTCGACAACAGATCGGCGCGCGCCGGGTCGCTCTTGGCATCGCCAAACCCCACCAGCGTCACTTGCCCAGCCGTTTTGTCGTGCTGCTTTATATAGTCGAGCACCCGCCACAGGTCTTGTCGGGCCTTGTTGTCCAGGGTGGCGCTGCCTTCCTCGAAACGGAAGTTCACCGACAACCGTTGAGCATGTCTGCTTAGTGCCTGATAACCCTCTGGCATCAACGCATTGGGGGTAACGGCCATGGCCTGGACGGTTTGGGCAATAAAACCGTTGGCGGCCACAATGGCCTGACCCTTAGTGCTTTGGGCAAACGCCACCAAGGCATTGGCCCAGGGATTTTTCCCGTTGGGTGGCAGATAGAAGAACAGCCGACGGGACAACGGATAATCTTCCGTGGCAATCAGGCTGTTGAGCGGCGGCATGGCTTGCGATTGACCGTCGACAATGGCCACGGCTTTAGCCTGGCGCACGTAGGGCAAACCGATGAAACCGATGCCTTGCGGGTCTGCGCTGACCGCATCGGACAGTTGCTCGCTGGACTCGAAGCGCTTCGCCGTACCGCCGAGGATTTTCCCGTGGCCGCTGAGGACCAGTTCCTTGAAGGTGTCGTAGGTCCCGGACTGATTATCCCGTGCATACAGATGAATCGGCCCGCCGCGACCGCCAACGTCTTCCCAGCTCTTCACCTCGCCACTGAAAATGCGCGCCAGTTGCACGGTGTCGAGTTGGTTCAGCGGATTGTCCGGATGAAGGATGATCGCCAGGCCATCGATGGCAATGACCTGTTCGGCGCTCGGGCTTTTCAGGTCACCGAGCGATTGCAGGCTGGCCAGTTCGCTGTCCTTGATCGGGCGCGACGAGGCGGCCAGATCGGCGCTGGCTGCTTTGAGTGCAGTGAAACCGGTGCTGGAGCCATGGGCCGCTACCTCCACCACGACCCGACGGCCCTGAACGGTTTCGCCGACGATGCGCAGTTCGTTGGCGGTGTCCGGGGTTTCACGGCGGATCTTGCGCAGGCCCTGTTCACTCAACAGACCCTCGACCAGCGCCGGCCCCAATGCCGCACCGATGGTGTTGGAACCCTGAATCCGCAGCGCCGGGCCGTGTTCGGGTGTCGGCAAGTCGCCGGCCGAGGCCGCCTGCGGCAAGCCCGTGCACAGCATCAACAGGAACAACACGCGCAGCATCATGCCGGCACCATATATAGCCAAAGGAGGTGTCGGGAGATTAAGTCAGTAAGGTTTCCGAAAAATGACGCTTTGCAAATGTGGGAGCGGGCTTGCTCGCGAAGGGGCCATAACATTCAATGTCGATGTTGAATGTAAGACCGCCTTCGCGAGCAAGCCCGCTCCCACAAGGTATTGATGTGTCTGTTAGATGTCAGCTCAACTCAAGCCAGATCGGCGCATGGTCTGAAGGTTTTTCCATGCCTCGCAGTTCATAGTCCACACCGGCGGCCTTCACCCGTGGCAACAGGCCGTGGGAGGCGAGGATCAGGTCGATGCGCAGGCCACGCTTGGGCTCGTCTTCGAAGCCACGGCTGCGATAGTCGAACCAGCTGAAGGTGTCGGTCACGTCCGGGTTCAAGTGACGGAAACTGTCGACCAGGCCCCAGTTCTTCAGACGGGCCATCCACTCGCGCTCTTCCGGCAGGAAGCTGCACTTGCCGGTTTTCAGCCAGCGCTTCATGTTGTCCGGGCCGATGCCGATGTCGCAGTCTTCCGGGGAAATGTTCACATCGCCCATCACCACCAGCGGCTGGTCGTTCTTGAACTGGCTTTCCAGCAATTGCTGCAAATCGCCGTAGAAACGCTGCTTGGCCGGGAACTTGGTCGGGTGGTCGCGGCTTTCGCCCTGTGGGAAATAACCGTTCATGATGGTCACCGGCACGCCGTTGGCGTCGGCGAAGGTGCCCCAGATGAAGCGTCGTTGGGCGTCTTCTTCGTCGGTGGCGAAACCTTTATGCAGGGCCAGCGGCTCCTGGCGCGAGAGCAGGGCGACGCCGTAATGGCCTTTTTGCCCGTGGAAGTACACGTGATAACCCAGGGCCTGCACCTCGGCCAGCGGGAACTGTTCGTCGTGGACCTTGGTTTCCTGCAAGCCGATCACATCGGGTTGGTGCTTTTCGATCAGCGCCGCCAGCTGATGGGGACGGGCGCGCAGCCCGTTGATGTTGAAGGAGACGATCTTCATGGTCGGCAGTCCTGGCAAAAGGGCGATGCTAGCTGACATGTGGGAATCGGGCCAGTGTGGGTTGAGGGGATTCGGTTTTGCCTGTCAGTCTTGTGTGGGTAGTGATGGCCCTTTCGCGAGCAAGCCGGCTCCCACAAAAGCAAGGCTGGCGCATCACCTGTGGGAGCGGGCTTGCTCGCGAAGGCGATTTCATTGCCTACACTCATTTCGGAACTGTGTCAGCGCCAACAGGCTCGTAACAACAAGAGCGCAGCCACCCGAGCTGTGCCGGGGAGATCAACCGTCATGCCCGAAACCTCGACCGCCATCGCCGATATTCACATGCTCGACAGCGGCTACGCCCGCGAAGCGCGTTCGTTGCTGTACCAGGCTTATCGACACGAGCCGACCTTCGGCTATCTGTTCGAAGCCGAGCGCCCCGGCTACGAACAGCGGGTTCGCGCCACCGTGCGCGAGTTGGTGACCCAGCACTTTTTTCAGGACCTGCCGGCCATCGGCCTGCTGGTCAACGACCGCCTGATCGGTATCGCCCTGATCGCACCGCCGCAACGTCGCCTCGGCGTCACCGAAAGTTGGGCCTGGCGCCTGCGCATGGTGCTCAGTACGGGATTTCGCTGCACCCGTCGCTACCTCGAATATCACGCGGCCGTGGAGGCCTGTGTGCCGAATGAATCGGTGCACGTCTTGCCATTGTTGGGGGTTCATCCGCAGTTCCAGGGCAAACATTTCGGCGAACAACTGTTGCAAGCCGTGCACAACTGGTGCGCCGTGGATGAAAACTCACAGGGCGTGATCCTCGATACCGGGAACCCTCGCTACCTGGAGTTCTATAAACGTCAGGGCTACGAGGAAATCGGTGAGGTTGCTGTAGGACCGATTCGCGAGCACGTGTTTTTTCACCCCAATCCTCAGGTGTTACACACCGCAACGGCCTGAACCTCGAACTTTCCGGGCATGTCAGGCTCTATCACGTTCTCAAGCTCGTGATAGCATCCGCGCCTATGAAGTTTCCAGGAAGAATTACCAGCGGTGTGCTGATGCTGATGACCAGCTGCGCAGCGCTGGCACAAAGCGAATTGGATGTACGGATCAAACCGTCCAATGACGAGCTGAAAGCCAATATCGAAGGCTATATCGGCAGCCTCGGCGATCGCGATGAAGAAGCGTTGCTGCGCTTCAGCCGTGGCGCCGAAGAACAGGCGCGCAAGGCCGCCCAGGCCTTGGGCTATTATCAGCCGCACATCGACAGCGAGGTGAAGGGCGGCGAAAAGCCGCGCCTGGTGTTGACGGTCGACCCCGGCGAGCCGGTGCACTTGCGCAACGTCACGGTACGTGTCGACGGTCCGGCAGCCTCCCTCAAGGCCTTTCGAATTCCCAAAAGCGACGCGCTCAAGCCCGGCGCCGTGCTCAACCATGGGCATTACGAGGACGCCAAGCGCCTGATCCAGAATCAGGCTTCGCGTTATGGCTTTTTCAGCGGCCGTTTCACCCGTTCAAAATTGTCGGTCGATCCGCGGGCCGGCGTTGCCGATATCGAACTGATCTATGAAAGCGGTCCGCGCTATACCTTGGGCAAGGTCAGTTTCGAGGGCGATACGCCGTTCGATGACGAGTTGCTGCAACGCATGGTGCCGTTCAAGACCGGCACGCCGTATGACTCGGAACTGATCGCCGAGCTCAACCAGAATCTGCAATCGAGCGGCTACTTCGAAGGCGTGCGCGTGGACGCGGCACCCACGGCGTCCAGGGACGAGGCGATCCCGGTGGACGTCAAGCTCGAAACCCGCAAGCCGCGGACCATGGGCCTGGGCCTGGGTTTCTCCACCGACGTCGGCCCGCGGGCCAAGGCCAACTGGACCCGGCACTGGGTCAACGCGCAAGGGCACAGTTATGGCTGGGAAACCGAAGTCTCGGCACCTCGGCAAAACGTCGGGCTGTTCTACGACATTCCGCTGGACCCGCCACTGACCGACAAACTGCGTTTTGCCGGTGGCTACCAGAATGAAGAAATCGCCGATAAGGACAGCCACAGCAAGCTGCTGACCCTCGGCCCCGAGTGGCACAGCAAACTGCCCAGCGGCTGGCAACGGGTGGTGTCGCTGAAGTGGCAGCGCGAGGATTACCAACTGGGCGATGACTCGGGACTCAGTACCTTGCTGATGCCCGGTGTGAGCTATTCGTACCTCAAAAGCGACAACCGCATCGACCCGCACAACGGTTATCGCCTGCAATTCGAATCCAAAGTGGCCAAGGAAGGTCTGGGTTCCGACAGCAACCTGCTCTACGGCACGGCATTGGTCAAAGGCCTGACCACGGTGTTCGATAAACACCGCCTCCTCGGGCGGGTGCAGGTCGGCGGCAGTGCCACCAACGGCTTCAAATCGGTGCCGCCATCGCTGCGCTTCTTCGCCGGTGGCGATCAGAGCGTGCGTGGCTACGACTATCAGAGCCTGTCCCCGGAAAACTCCGACGGCGACCGCATTGGTGGCCGCTACATGGTCGCCGCCAGCGCGGAGTATCAGTATTCCATCGCCGAAAAATGGCGGATCGCGACCTTTGTCGATCAGGGCAACTCCTTCAACACGTTCGAACTGCCGAACCTCAAGACCGGGGTCGGTATCGGCGTGCGCTGGGTATCGCCGGTGGGGCCGATCCGCCTCGACCTGGCCCACGCGCTGGACGACGATGGCGGTATTCGACTGCACTTTTCCATGGGGCCTGAGCTGTGACGCGTGGTTTGAAAGCAACACTGCTGACGATGGTGGCGCTGGTGGCAGTGGTTGTCCTGACGCTGGCCACGGTGCTGGGCACGGCGACGGGCAGCCGCTGGGCATTGGGTTTCGTGCCGGGCTTGACCCTGGAAAACTTCCAGGGCCGGTTGGGCGGGCAGTGGAGTGCCGACCGGGTGCTGTGGCAGCAGGACAGCAACCGGGTTGAACTGAGCAAGGTGATTTTCGCCTGGTCGCCGTTGTGCCTGACCCGCATGACCCTGTGCATCGAGCAATTGCAGGCCGATCAGGTCAGCCTGACGTTCCCGCCGGGTGCCGAAGAGCCAGACAGCGGCCCGATCACGCTCCCGGAACTGAAGTTACCGTTGGCCCTCGAACTGGGGGAGATCAAGGTCGGCAGCCTGTTGTTCAACGGCAGCGAAGAACTCAAGGGCTTGCAACTGGCGGCGCACTGGACGACGGCCGGTTTGAAGATCGACGCGGTGTCGTTGCAGCGCGATGACCTGAGCCTGAACCTGTCCGGCCTGTTGCAGCCCTCCGGCAACTGGCCCCTCAGCGCCTCCGGCAAGGTGACCCTGTTGTCGACGCCTGAGCCGCTGGCGCTGGCGCTGAAAGTCGACGGCGACCTGCTCAAGACCCTGAACCTGAAAGCCGACAGCAGCGGTTACCTCAACGGGCAACTGACCGGCGAACTGCAACCGCTGGTGGAAAACCTGCCGGCCAAGGTGCGGATCACCGCCGATGGCTTCAAGCCCAGTGCCGATCTGCCGGACACCCTGCAACTCAATCAGCTTGAACTCACGGGGGCAGGCGACTTGAAGAACGGCTACGCGCTGCTCGGCAAAGCCACGCTGCCCGCCGAGCAAGGGCCCGTCACCCTGGCGCTGCAAGGCAAGGTCGACGCCAAGGGCGCGCAGATCGCCGCGCTGGACCTGACCGCCAACGACAAGCAAAGCCTCAAGCTCACCGGACAGCTGGATTGGAGCAAGGGCTTGAGCGCCGAGGCGAAGATCGACTGGCTGGATTTCCCGTGGCACAGGCTCTATCCGCTCATCGACGAACCGCAGGTAGCGCTTCGCACGTTCACTGGCGAAGTCTCTTACACCGACGGCAAGTACCTCGGGCATTTCGCCGCGGCGGCGGATGGTCCGGCCGGCGCCTTCACCCTGGCCAGCCCTTTCGCGGGCGACCTGACGAAAATCTACCTGCAACAGATTCAACTCCAGGCCGGGCAGGGCAAGGCTGAAGGGCACCTGAACCTGCAATTTGCCGACGGCATTGCCTGGGACACCGCGCTGGACCTGTCGGCGATCAACCCGGCGTACTGGGTCGCGGAGCTGCCGGGCACACTGGCCGGGCCGTTGCGCAGCACGGGCGAGATGAAGAACGAGGTGCTCAGCCTCAACGCCGACCTGGACCTCAAGGGCAAACTGCGCGGTCAGCCGGCGGTGATCCAGGCCAAGGCCGATGGCCGTGGCGAGCAATGGAACCTCAATACCCTGCAAGTTCGCCTCGGCGACAACAGCATCAGCGGCAAAGGCAGCCTGCAACAGAAACTCGCCGGCCAGATCGATCTCAAGTTGCCGCGCCTGGCCCAGCTCTGGCCGCAACTGCGGGGCCAGCTCAATGGCCGCGTGGATGTCGCCGGCACACTCAAGGCGCCCCAAGGCAAGCTTGACCTGCAAGGTTCGCAGCTGGCTTTCCAGGACCATCGCCTGCAAAGCCTGAACCTGGACGCCACGCTGGACAGTGCGCAACGGGCGAAAGTCGACCTCAAGGGCAGCGGCATCCGGGCGGGCGACACTTTACTGGGAACCCTGACCGCCAGCGGCCATGGCGACATCAAGAACCAGAAACTGAACCTCGATCTGCAAGGGCCGAAGCTGAAACTGGCGCTGGGTCTGGACGGTGCGCTGGACAAAGGCAATTGGCGCGGACGCCTGGCCAGCGGTGATATCCAGGCCGGTGGCCAGGACTGGAAGCTGCAAGGGCCGGCGAAACTCGAACGTCTGGCGGACGGCAAAATCACCTTTGGCGCCCATTGCTGGGCCTCCGGCCAGGCCAGCCTCTGCGGTGAAGACTCGCGCCTAATGCCCGAGCCGAAGCTGCGTTATCACCTCAAGCAATTCCCGATCGACAGCCTCGCGCAGTGGTTGCCGAAGGATTTCGCCTGGCAGGGACGGCTCAACGCCGAGCTGCAACTGGACCTGCCGGCCAGTGGCCCGAACGGCCAGGTCAGCGTCGATGCCGGCGGCGGCACGTTGCGCATCAAGGACAAGGACCAGTGGCTGGACTTCCCGTACCAGACCCTGAAACTCACCAGCAAACTCACGCCCAAGCGCATCGACACCGAGCTCAACTTCGTCGGTGGCAAACTCGGCGAGCTGATGGTGCAGGCGCAGCTCAATCCGTTGCCGAAGAACAAACCGTTGAGCGGCTCGTTCCGCTTGAGCGGGCTGGACCTTTCAGTGGCGCGACCGTTCGTGCCGATGGTCGAGAAGCTGACCGGGCGCTTGAATGGCAGCGGCACGATTTCCGGTGGGCTGCTGGCACCGCAGGTCAATGGCAGCCTGCAACTCAGCGACGGTCAGATCTCCGGTCCTGAATTGCCGATGGAGCTGAAAAATCTGCACCTCCAGGCGCTCATCGCCGGTGAAAGCGTGCAACTGAACGGTGGCTGGGACAGTGGCAAGGCCGGGCATGGCAGCCTGAACGGCAACGTCGCGTGGGGCCAGGCGCTGGTGGTGGATCTGGCGCTCAAGGGTTCGCAGTTGCCAGTCACCGTCGAGCCTTACGCCAAGCTGGAAGTCGCGCCTGACCTGAAAATCTCGATGAAGGGCGATGAGTTGGTCATCGCCGGCAAAGTGCTGGTGCCCAGGGGCGACATCACCATTCGCGAGTTGCCGCCATCGACGGTCAAGGTCTCCGATGACACGGTGATCGTCGGTCAGCAGACCGAGGAGGGCAAGCCGCCGCTGGCAATGAAAATGGATATCGAAGTGCTGGTCGGCGAGGACAAGCTGAGCTTTGCAGGATTTGGCCTGACCGCGAATGTGCAGGGGCACGTGCACATCGGCGACAACATGGACACCCGTGGCGAGCTGTGGCTCAACGATGGGCGATATCGCGCCTACGGCCAGCGGCTATCGGTGCGCCGGGCACGCTTGCTGTTTGCAGGTCCCATCGATCAGCCGTACCTGGACATCGAGGCCATTCGCAAGACCGACGACATCATTGCCGGCATTCGTTTGAGTGGCAGCGCCGAGCAGCCGACCACGCAGATCTTCTCCGAACCGGCCATGAGCCAGGAGCAGGCCTTGTCCTATCTGGTGCTCGGGCGTCCGCTGAGCAGCAATGGCGAAGACAACAACATGCTCGCCCAGGCGGCCCTCGGGTTGGGCTTGATGGGCAGCTCCGGGGTGACCAGCGGCATCGCCAAGAACCTGGGCATCCAGGACTTCCAGCTGGACACCCAAGGCAGTGGTGACGCCACCAGTGTGGTGGCCAGCGGCAATATTTCCGAGAAGCTCAGCCTGCGCTATGGCGTCGGCGTGTTTGAACCGGCCAACACCATTGCCCTGCGCTACAAACTGAGCAAGAGGGTCTACCTCGAAGCCGCCGGCGGCGTGGCCAGTTCGCTGGACATCTTCTACAAGCGGGATTTCTAGGCCCGCATTCCGTACAAAAGACCGAGTCGCCCCATTCGCGAGCAAGCCCGCTCCTACAGGTTCAGCGTGATCCCTGTGGGAGCGGGCTTGCTCGCGAAGGCGTCTGAGTTATCACCGCAATACCCGACTCCGTTTATCAGGTATTTAGCAAGCAACCTAACTATTACGTTGACATTCGCTGCCTAGGCAGTAACATCTTGACATACATTCACTGCCTAGGCAGCTAATTGGTGGTCAGATGAAACATTTCTCCCCGGAAGATTTCCAGAATTGCCATCTCGGCCTGTTGCTCGGGCGTGCCGCGCTGCTCAAGGACCGGATCATCGACACCCACATGGAACCCCACGGCATCACCGCCGCGCAGTTCAAGGTGTTGATCATCATGGCCCAGTACGGCGTCGATTCGCCGGGCGAGTTGTGCCGTCACCTGTCCCTGGACAGCGGCTCGATGACGCGCATGCTCGATCGTCTGGAACAGAAAGGTTTCCTTGCTCGCCAACGCTCCGAGGCAGATCGCCGCCAAGTGCAGCTTGTGCTCACGGAAGAAGGGCAGAAGCTCGCCGGGCGGTTGCCGCACATCGGCGCAGAAGCCATGAATGAACTGGCCGGTGCCATCACTCCGGAAGAACTGAAAACCCTGGAGTTGATCCTGAAGAAAATTTTGGTGGCAGCCGGTGACGCGATCACCCTGCTGCGGGTAGGTGACAAATGAGCAGTAACCCCTTGCGTACCGGCTTGAGCCTGGTGCTGTTGGCCATGAGCGTCGCCGGTTGCGCCAGTTACAGCGGCCTGAAAACCGAAGGCGTCAGCCTCGACGCGAAGACCCTCAAGGCGGGGCAATCCCTCAGCGGTGTGACGTTGTCCCCCGCGGCCTGGCCAAAAAGCGACTGGTGGAAAAGCCTCGGCGACCCGCAACTCGATGACCTGATCCGCGAGGCCCTGCGCGACAGCCCGGACATGCAGATCGCCGATGCCCGTGCCCATCAGGCCAGCGCCGCAGCCTACGCCGCTGACGCTGCGCGGATGCCGACCCTGGATGCCAGCGCTGGTATCAGCCGCTCGCGCCTGGCCCGGGACCAGGACCCGCTCGGGCAGGGTGACGCTTACGCCACCGTTCGCAACATCAGCACCGGTTTCAACTACGACTTCGACCTGTGGGGCGGTCAACGCGATGCCTGGGAAGCGGCCCTCGGCCAGGCTCGCGCCGCCGAAGTCGACCAGCAGGCTGCGCAACTGACGCTGGCCGCCGATGTCGCCCGGGCCTATAGCGATCTCGGTCAGGCGCACATCGTCTACGACCTGTCCAACGAGGACCTCAAGCGCACCCGGCAAATGCTCGACCTCAGCCAGCGGCGCCTGACTGCCGGGATCGACAGCCAGTACCAGTTCCAGCAGACCGAAAGCCTGGAAGCCACTTCCCGGGCCAACCTGATCGACGCCGAAAAACGCTTGAACAGCGCGAAAATTGCCCTGGCCGTTCTGCTCGGCAAAGGCCCGGACCGCGGCAATGAAATTGCCCGACCCAACATTCTTCAGTCGAGTGCGGTAGCGCTACCTTCGGTGCTGCCGGCCGAGTTGCTCGGGCGTCGCCCGGACCTGGTGGCCGCGCGCTGGCGGGTCGAGGCGGCGAGCAAAAGCATCGACGCCGGCAAGACCCGGTTCTATCCCAACCTGAACCTCAGTGCCGCTGCCGGCGCCGAATCCTTGCTGGGCGATGCGATGTTTGGTTCGGCCAGCCGTTTCTTCAACATTGCACCGACGATCTCTGTGCCGATCTTCGACGGTGGCCGCTTGCGCGCCGACCTCGATTCCCGTGACGCCGATTACGACCTCGCCGTGGCGCAGTACAACAAAAGCCTGGTCAAGGCGCTGGGGGATGTCAGCGACAGCGTCAACCAGTTGCGTGACATCGGCCGGCAGATCGCTGCCCAGCAGCACGCCACCGACATCGCCCAGAATTCCTACAACACCGTGGTCCAGCGTTACGGTTCCGGCATCGGCAACTACCTGGACGTGCTCAGCATCGAGCAGCAATTGCTCCAGGCCCAGCGGCAGCTGGCCAACCTGAATGCCGAGCAGATTGACCTGTCGATCCAACTGATGCAGGCGCTGGGCGGCGGTTTCCAGCCTGAGGCCATCGCCTCGGCCAACGCCACGTCAGCCACGCTGACCCACTAATTCAAGGTACTTGTCATGGCCACTGCCGATACAACTCAACCTCCTGAAAACACCCAGGGCAACCCCAATTCGGGCAAGCGCAAGTTCATGCTGCTGGTCCTGGCTGCCGTCGTCGTGCTCGGTTGCGCGGGTGTCTGGGCCTACCACGAATTCTACGGGCGCTGGAGCGAAAGCACCGACGACGCCTATGTGAACGGCAACGTGGTGGAAATCACGCCGCTGGTCACCGGCACCGTGGTCAGCATCGGCGCCGATGATGGCGATCTGGTGCACGAAGGCCAGGTGCTGGTGAACTTCGACCCGAACGACGCCGAAATCGGTCTGCAAAATGCCCAGGCCAATCTGGCGCGTACCGTGCGTCAGGTGCGTGGCTTGTATAGCGATGTGGACGGCATGAAGGCCCAGGTCAACGCCCAGAAAGCCGAAGTGCAAAAGGCCCAGGACAACTTCAGCCGCCGCAAGAGCCTAGCCGCCGGCGGGGCGATTTCCCAGGAAGAGCTGTCCCACGCCCGCGACGACCTGACCTCGGCGCAAAACGCCCTGGCCAATGCCGAACAAAAGCTCAAGACCACCAGCGCGCTGGTCGATGACACCGTGGTTTCATCGCACCCGGACGTGATGGCCGCCGCCGCGCAACTGCGTCAGGCCTACCTGAACAACGCCCGCAGCACCTTGATTGCGCCGGTGACCGGTTACGTGGCCAAGCGTTCTGTACAACTTGGCCAGCGCGTGCAACCGGGTACCGCGTTGATGGCGGTGATTCCCCTGGATCAGCTGTGGATCGACGCCAACTTCAAGGAAACCCAGTTGCGTGACATGCGCATCGGCCAACCGGTGCAGATCGAGACGGACCTGTACGGCAGCAGCGTCAAATACAGCGGCACCATCGACAGCCTCGGCGCCGGGACCGGCAGTGCGTTTGCCTTGCTGCCAGCGCAAAACGCCACCGGCAACTGGATCAAGATCGTGCAGCGCGTGCCGGTGCGAGTCCACGTCAACGCCGAGGAGCTGGCCAAACATCCGCTGCGGGTCGGCCTGTCGACCATGGTCGATGTGGACCTGCACGACCAGAGCGGGCCGGTGCTGGCGCAACAGCCGCCGCAGAAGGCTTCGTTCAGCACTAGCGTCTACGACCGTCAGCTGACCGAGGCCGACGCGATGATCACCCAGTTGATCCACGACAACAGCGCCGCGGTCAGCAAGACCGCGCAACGCTGATATGCCATTACATCGACCCTGTGGGAGCGGGCTTGCTCGCGAAGGCGGAGCGTCAGGCGACATCCATGTTGAATGTGCCGACCTCTTCGCGGGCAAGCCCGCTCCCACAGGGTTAGCTGCGCCCGTCTGGTTTCAAAGGATTTGCGATGAGCAATAACGCGTCTTTCACACCGCCCAGCCTGTTGCTCAGCACCATCGGCCTGTCGCTGGCGACCTTCATGCAAGTGCTCGACACCACCATCGCCAACGTGGCGTTGCCGACGATCTCCGGCAACCTGGGCGTGAGTTCGGAGCAGGGCACCTGGGTCATCACCTCGTTCGCCGTGAGCAACGCCATCGCCTTGCCGCTGACCGGTTGGCTCAGTCGGCGTTTCGGCGAGGTGAAGCTGTTTGTCTGGGCGACACTGCTGTTCGTACTGGCTTCGTTCCTGTGCGGGATTTCCACCTCGATGCCGGAGCTGGTGGGCTTCCGGGTGCTGCAAGGGGTAGTGGCCGGGCCACTGTACCCGATGACCCAGACCCTGCTGATTGCGGTTTACCCCCCGGCGAAACGGGGGCTGGCGCTAGCGCTGCTGGCGATGGTCACGGTGGTCGCGCCGATTGCCGGGCCGATCCTCGGCGGCTGGATCACCGACAGCTACAGCTGGCCGTGGATTTTCTTCATCAACGTGCCGATCGGCCTGTTCGCGGCATGGGTGGTCACCCAGCAGATGAAAAAGCGCCCGGTGGTCACCAGCCGCCAACCGATGGATTACGTCGGTCTGATCGCGCTGATCATCGGCGTCGGGGCTTTGCAGATCGTGCTCGACAAGGGCAACGATGCCGACTGGTTCGAATCGAGTTTCATCGTGATCGGCTCGGTGATTTCGGTGGTGGCCCTGGCGTTCTTCGTGATCTGGGAAATGACCGACGAACACCCGGTGGTCAACCTGCGCCTGTTCGCCCATCGTAACTTCCGCTACGGCACCATCGTGCTGATCCTGGGCTATGCCGGGTTCTTCGGGATCAACCTGATTTTGCCGCAGTGGCTGCAAACGCGGCTGGGCTATACCGCGACCTGGGCCGGTTTTGCCGTGGCCCCGCTGGGGATCCTGCCGGTGCTGCTGGCGCCGTTTGTCGGTAAGTACGCACCGAAATTCGACATGCGCCTGCTGGCGGGCGGGGCGTTCCTGGCCATCGGCCTGAGCTGTTTCATGCGCGCAGGCTTCACCAATGAAGTGGACTTCCAGCACATCGCCATGGTGCAACTGTTCATGGGGATCGGCGTGGCGCTGTTCTTCATGCCGACCCTGACCATCCTGCTCTCGGACCTGCCACCGAACCAGATTGCCGACGGTTCGGGGCTGGCGACATTCTTGCGGACCTTGGGCGGCAGTTTCGCGGCGTCGTTGACCACCTGGATCTGGATTCGTCGGGCGGACCAGCACCACGCCTACCTGACCGAAAGCATCACCCCCTTCGATCCGGCGACCCGCGAAGCGCTGACCCACCTGGGCGGGGCAGGGGCCAAGGCCTACACGCAGCTGGAGCAGACGGTGATCAGCCAGGCGTACATCATGTCCACGGTGGACTACTTCACCTTGCTGGGCTGGATGTTCCTGGGGCTGATCCTGATTGTCTGGCTGGCGAAGCCGCCGTTTACGGCGAAGGCCGGGCCAGAGGCTTCCGCGGGACACTAAACACCGCAAAACCATTGTGGGAGCGGGCTTGCTCGCGAAAGCGGTGGATCAGTCAATATAGATGTCGACTGACACGCCCTCTTCGCGAGCAAGCCCGCTCCCACAGGGTTATGTGTCTGGCTTCAGTTCGCGGGTGCTGCCAGTTGCGGTGGCGGAGTGAAATCAAACGGCGCAAGCGCAAACCCTTGCTCATCCACCTGCAATGCCCACCCTTGACGATCCCAGTCCCCCAGCACAATGCGCCGGGCCGCTTGCTCGCCAAGCTGCAACTTGTGAATCGCGGGACGGTGGGTATGCCCGTGGATCAGGGTTTTCACGCCGAATTCCTGCATGATCCGCGGAATCTCTTCGGGCGTGACATCGACGATGTCATTGGCCTTCATCCGCGTTTGCGCACGGCTTTCACTGCGCAGTTTGCGCGCCAGCTTGTGCCGGGTGCGCAGCGGCAGATGCCGCAGGATGAACAGGGTGATCGGGTTGCGCAGGTAGCGACGCAGCTTCATATAGGCTTCGTCGCGGGTACAGAGGCTGTCGCCGTGCATCAGCAGCACCGGCTCGCCGTTGAGCTGCACGACACTCGGATCCTTCAACAAGGTGCAGCCGGCTGCTTTGCAGAAGGCCTTGCCCAACATGAAGTCGCGATTGCCGTGCATCAGGAAAATGGCCGTGCCGCTGTCGCTCAATTCGCGCAGGGCCTGGCAGATGGAACGCTGGAAGGGTGTCATGGCGTCGTCGCCAATCCACACCTCGAAGAAGTCGCCCAGAATGTACAACGCACTCGCCGAGCGGGCGCGTCCGGCGAGCAAATCCAGAAACGCCCGGGTAATGTCCGGGCGCTCCTCTTCCAGATGTAAATCTGAAATCAGCAATATCACTCAATGATCTCGGCTTTCTCGATGATCACGTCGTCTGCCGGTACGTCCTGGTGGCCGGACTTGGAAGTGGTGGCCACGCCTTTGATCTTGTCGACAACGTCGGTGCCTGCGGTCACTTTACCGAATACTGCGTAGCCCCAGCCCTGAACGTTCTTGCCGCTGTGGTTCAGGAAGCTGTTGTCCGCCACGTTGATGAAGAACTGTGCGGAAGCCGAATGCGGCTCCATGGTGCGGGCCATGGCGACGGTGTACTTGTCGTTGGAAAGACCGTTGTCGGCTTCGTTCTGGATGCTTGGGCGCTTGTCTTTCTTTTCTTTCATGCCTGGCTCGAAACCGCCGCCCTGGATCATGAAGTTACCGATGACACGGTGGAAAACGGTGTTTTCGTAGTGACCGGCTTTAACGTACTCAACGAAGTTGGCCACGGTGATCGGGGCTTTGTCAGCGTTCAGTTCGAGGACGATGTCACCGAAGTTGGTAGTCAGTTTGACTTGGGTCATGATCGTTACTCACTTGAGGAATTCGTGGTGTTGGAACATCGCGTCCCGCCACCGGTTCAGCCTTTTTGGCCAAGGTGCGCAGTTTAGCGTGCCAGACGCGAATTTCGAGGCTGTTTTTTCATTTGCAGCCTATTAAATGCGACGGTTTACAGAGTGCGCTCTGTCAGGTACTTGACGGCATCGGCTATGATAGCGGCTTTGTTTTGTCCGGCCTTCATTACGGCCACGCACTTGTACGTTCAAGGATCCTATGAGCAAGCCCACTGTCGACCCTACCTCGAATGCCAAGACCGGCCCTGCCGTGCCGGTCAACTTCCTGCGGCCGATCATCCAGGCAGACCTGGACTCGGGCAAGCACACGCAGATCGTCACCCGTTTTCCGCCTGAACCCAACGGCTACCTGCACATCGGCCACGCCAAGTCGATCTGTGTGAACTTCGGCCTGGCCCAGGAGTTCGGCGGCGTCACGCACCTGCGTTTCGACGACACCAACCCGGCCAAGGAAGACCAGGAATACATCGACGCGATCGAAAGCGACGTCAAATGGCTGGGCTTCGAATGGTCCGGCGAAGTGCGCTACGCCTCGCAGTATTTCGACCAGTTGCATGACTGGGCGGTGGAGTTGATCAAGTCCGGCAATGCCTACGTCGACGACCTGACCCCGGAACAAGCCAAGGAATACCGTGGCAGCCTGACCGAGCCGGGCAAGAACAGCCCGTTCCGCGACCGCAGCGTCGAAGAGAACCTGGACCTGTTCGCCCGCATGAAAGCCGGCGAGTTCAAGGACGGCGCACGGGTGCTGCGGGCCAAGATCGACATGGCCTCGCCGAACATGAACCTGCGTGACCCGATCATGTATCGCATCCGTCACGCTCACCACCACCAGACCGGTGACAAGTGGTGCATCTACCCCAACTACGACTTCACCCACGGTCAGTCGGACGCCATCGAAGGCATCACCCATTCGATCTGCACCCTGGAGTTCGAAAGCCACCGTCCGCTGTACGAGTGGTTCCTCGAGCACTTGCCGGTACCGGCCAACCCGCGCCAGTACGAGTTCAGCCGCCTGAACCTGAACTACACCATCACCAGCAAGCGCAAGCTCAAGCAGCTGGTCGATGAAAAGCACGTCAACGGCTGGGACGACCCGCGCATGTCCACGCTGTCGGGTTTCCGCCGCCGTGGCTACACGCCTAAATCGATCCGCAACTTCTGCGAAATGATCGGCACCAACCGTTCCGACGGCGTGGTCGACTTCGGCATGCTCGAATTCAGCATCCGCGACGACCTCGACCACAGCGCCCCGCGCGCCATGTGCGTTTTGCGTCCGCTGAAAGTCGTGATCACCAACTACCCGGAAGGCCAGGTCGAAAACCTCGAACTGCCGTGCCACCCGAAAGAAGACATGGGCGTGCGCGCGTTGCCGTTCGCCCGTGAAATCTACATCGACCGTGACGACTTCATGGAAGAGCCGCCCAAGGGCTACAAGCGCCTGGAGCCGGCCGGTGAAGTGCGTCTGCGTGGCAGCTACGTGATCCGCGCCGACGAAGCGATCAAGGACGCCGATGGCAACATCGTCGAACTGCGCTGCTCCTACGATCCGGACACCCTGGGCAAGAACCCGGAAGGTCGCAAGGTCAAAGGCGTGATCCACTGGGTGCCGGCCGCTGCCAGCGTCGAGTGCGAAGTGCGTCTGTACGATCGTCTGTTCCGTTCTCCGAACCCGGAGAAGGCCGAAGACAGCGCCAGTTTCCTGGACAACATCAACCCTGATTCGCTGCAGGTACTCACCGGTTGTCGTGCCGAGCCTTCGCTGGGCAATGCACAGCCGGAAGACCGTTTCCAGTTCGAGCGCGAAGGTTACTTCGTCGCCGATCTCAAGGACTCGAAACCAGGTCAGCCGGTATTCAACCGTACCGTGACCCTGCGTGATTCGTGGGGCCAGTGATTTAGCGTCAAGGAATAAACGTGCTTACGATCTACAACACGCTCACCAAGAGCAAAGAAGTCTTCAAGCCGCTCGATGGCAACAAGGTGCGCATGTACGTGTGCGGCATGACCGTGTACGACTATTGCCACCTGGGCCACGGCCGCAGCATGGTCGCGTTCGACCTGGTGACGCGCTGGTTGCGCTTCAGCGGCTACGACCTGACCTACGTGCGCAACATCACCGACATCGACGACAAGATCATCAATCGGGCCAATGAGAACGGCGAGTCGTTCGAAGCGCTGACCGAACGCATGATCGCGGCGATGCACGAAGATGAAGCGCGCCTGAACATCAAGAAGCCGGACATGGAGCCGCGTGCCACGGATCACATCCCTGGCATGCACGCGATGATCCAGACCCTGATCGACAAGGGCTACGCCTACGCCCCGGGCAATGGCGACGTGTACTACCGCGTCGGCAAGTTCATGGGCTACGGCAAGCTGTCGCGCAAGAAGATCGAAGACCTGCGCATCGGCGCACGCATCGAAGTCGACGAGTCCAAGCAGGACCCGCTGGACTTCGTATTGTGGAAAGCCGCCAAACCGGGCGAACCGAGCTGGGAATCGCCGTGGGGCGCCGGGCGTCCGGGCTGGCACATCGAGTGCTCGGTGATGTCCACCTGCTGCCTGGGCGAGACCTTCGACATTCATGGCGGCGGCAGCGACCTTGAGTTCCCGCACCACGAAAACGAAATTGCCCAAAGCGAAGCGGCCACCGGCAAGACCTACGCCAACGCCTGGATGCATTGCGGCATGATCCGTATCAATGGCGAGAAGATGTCCAAGTCCTTGAACAACTTCTTCACCATTCGCGACGTGCTCGACAAGTACCACCCGGAAGTCGTGCGTTACCTGCTGGTGTCGAGCCACTACCGTAGTGCCATCAACTACTCGGAAGACAACCTCAAGGACGCCAAAGGCGCTCTGGAGCGTTTCTACCACGCGTTGAAAGGCCTGCCGAACGTGGCGCCAGCGGGCGGCGAAGCCTTCGTCGAGCGCTTCACCCAGGTGATGAACGACGACTTCGGTACGCCGGAAGCCTGTGCGGTGCTGTTCGAGATGGTCCGCGAGATCAACCGCCTGCGTGAGAGTGACCTGAACGCTGCGGCCGGTCTGGCCGCCCGTTTGAAAGAACTGGCCAGCGTGTTGGGTGTGTTGCAACTCGAAGCCGATGACTTCCTGCAGGCCGGCGCCGAAGGGCGCGTGGATGCAGCCGAAGTCGAGGCGCTGATTGCCGCGCGTCTGGCGGCACGCGCCGGCAAGGACTGGGCCGAATCCGACCGCATCCGCGACCAGCTCACCGCCATGGGCGTGGTGCTGGAAGACGGCAAGGGCGGCACGACCTGGCGTCTGGCTGACTGATTGCCTTGTTGGCTACGCCTTTTACAAAAGCAGAAACCCGCCTTGTGCGGGTTTTTGTTTGTGGGTATGGCAGGAAAATGCTATTCCAGCAGTGCTGACGCCTTCGCGAGCAAGCCCGCTCCCACATTTGATCTACGGTGTGTTTGAGTTTGGTGTACGACGCAAATCCAATGTGGGAGCGGGCTTGCTCGCGAACGGTCTCAAGCCGAACATTGCCAGTGCCGATCACTCGTCATTCCACTTGGCGCAATCGCTTGTAAAGGGTATTACGGCTTACTCCGAGCCTGCGCGCCAGATGGGAAATATTCCCCCCAACCGCCTGCAGCTGCCGATTCAACTCCTCGGCATCATCAAGATCAACCGCCAACGGCTCCGGCGTCTCCACCGGCTCCATCTCCAGATCGACAAAAAAATCATCCGGCAAATGCTCCGGCCTTATCGGTTGTTCCTCGGCCATGGCCAACGCCACCTGCATCACGCTGCTGACCTGACGCAGGTTTCCCGGCCACGGATGGCGCTCGAACAGCTCCAATACCTCGCGGCTCAGTCCGGCCCATTGGCTTGGTTCGCGATGCTGTTCCCACAGGCGTTTGAACAACGCCTCTTTATCACTGCGCTCTCTTAACGGTGGCAGTTCCAGGGTCAGGCCGCCGATGCGGTAATACAGGTCCTCACGAAACCGCCCCAGTTGTACCTGTTCGCGCAACGAGCGATTGGTCGCTGAAATGATGCGCAAGTCCACAGGAAACAACTCGCTGCTGCCCACGGGCTGCACGCAACGCTCCTGCAACACCCGCAACAGTCGCGCCTGGGTTGGCAGTGGCATATCGCCGATTTCATCGAGGAACAGCGTGCCTTTGTCAGCCTTGCGGATCAGGCCGATGCTGCCTTTCTGGTTGGCGCCGGTGAACGCGCCTTTCTCGTAGCCGAATAGCTCTGACTCGACCAGTTCGGCGGGGATCGCTGCACAGTTCACCGCAATAAACGCCTGTTTGCTGCGAGAGCTGGCCTGATGCAGGGCTTTGACGAAAACTTCCTTGCCGACGCCAGTCTCGCCGTGGATTAACAGCGGAATGTCTTTTTCCAGCAACCGCTCGGCCTGGCGCACAGCTTTTTCCACGCGGCTGTCGCCGAAGTGCAGGGTGTTGAGGCTGATCGCGGCCGGTGTTGGCGCAGTCACGGCAGGTTCGGCGAACACTCGCGGCTGAATCGGAACCTGCTTGGGTCTTTTCAGCAGACACTGGAAGCGGTTGCGCCCGGAAGCCTGCAGCGAGAAGGGCAAGCCTTCGGGTTGGTTCAACAACTCCAGCAGCGAGACCTTGAACAGGCTTTCGACACTGACCCGCGACAGGCTGATGCCCAGCAGGTTGTCGGCCCGGCGGTTGGCCGACAGCACTTGGCCGGTTTCATCGAATATCAGCAATCCGGCCCACTGACTGTCGAGGTTGTTCAGCCCGGTGTTGAACGTCAGCTGAAAATGCTGGCCATGGAACAGGTTGAGGATCAACCGGTTTTCCACGGTCTGGCTCATCATCTTGACCATGCCCAGCGTGTGGGAGGGCGGCAGGTAGCTGTCGCTAGACACGTCCAGCACCGCGATCACCTTGCGCTCGGTATCGAATATCGGCGCGGCGGAACCGGTCATGAAGCGGTTGGCCTTGAGGAAATGTTCGTCGTGCTCGATGTGCACCGCTTGCTCGCAGGCCAGGGCGGTGCCAATGGCGTTGGTGCCGGTGCAGCGTTCCATCCAGCTGGCGCCGGCGCTGAAACCCCGGGCCAGTTTCGGTTCGATAAAACGCTGGGTGCCCCACGACGTGAGTACCTGGCCCTGATGGTCGGCGAGCATGATCAGGCAATTGGAGTTGCTCAGGATGTTCTCGTAGTAGGGCAGCACTTCCTGATGGGTGGTTTGCACCAGTGAATGCTGGCTCTCCAGCAGTTGCGCGATGCCCGCGGCCGGCAATTGGTCGAATGCCGGTGTGCTCTGATGACTGAGGCCGAACGCGCGGCAACGGGACCAGGAGTCCTGGATGATGGCGTCGTGGGACAGCGGCGAGGCGGGTGCGGCCATGGCAGTCAGTCTCTGAATCAGCATTTTTATTGTTGTTATGGGCAGCTCGGCAACACACCGAACTACAGGTGGGAGCGGGCTTGCTCGCGAAGGCGGTGTATCAGTCAGATCATCGCTGAATGACACACCGC
>NZ_JAHBDG010000040.1:0-50745 GCF_019956305.1 Pseudomonas sp. BF-B-30
CCGCCACCGCCACCGCCGTGACCTCCACCGCCTCCACCGCTGCCGCCATCCTTGGCATACACGCTGGAGAAACTACCGATGTAATCGGGCACCAGGACAGTCGAAGCCGACAGGACTCCGCCGATTGCCAGAGCCAATAAACATTTCTTGAGCAGCATGCTGCACCTCCGCATGGAGTTGCGTACCCATCTCCGTATCGAACGCAATGTCCAGTGAGTTCCCGGCCGCCCGTTGGAGCGGCCGGCCAACCGGCACGGCCATCAATCTGCAGCATGAACGAGCTACTGCGGTATCCGCACGATCCCTGAAAGCCAGTTGGCATCGTTGCGTGGGAAACATTCCCATATTTTTTGGATAAGTGCTTTCAGCCCGAGTTCAAAAAATGAGCATCAGGGCTTACCCATGGGTTGAGCAAAAACGTCTACCTGGCCCAATGGAGCATCGTTGCGCTCAAAACTGATATGTTTATTTTCAGTTTATTTGCATATAGAATTTTATTGTGTCATTTATAGACTCGCCGATCACAGGACTGATCCACCACGCCAACCTGGATGGCGGGCACCCGTTTCCCCCAAATGCCTTCCAAGGAGTCAACAATATGAACAAGACAGAACTTCTAGGTGCTCTGGCGCTATGCGCTTTCAGCTTCCTGGCACATGCCGACGAAGACAGCCTGCGTATCGGTATCGAAGCCGCCTACCCACCCTTCTCCTTCAAGACACCAGAGGGCAACGTCAGCGGGTTCGATTACGACATCGGCAACGCCTTGTGCGAAGAAATGAAGGTCAAGTGCGAGTGGGTCATTCAGGAGTTCGACGGCATGATCCCGTCGCTCAAAGTGCGCAAGATCGATGCCGTGCTGTCGTCGATGTCAATCACCGAAGACCGGATGAAGTCCGTGGACTTCAGCAAAAAGTACTACCACACACCGGGCAAGTTCGCGATGAAGGCCGGCAACGTGATCAATGATCCTTTGGTGGACCTCAAGGGCAAGAAAGTCGGCGTGCAACGCTCCTCGACTTACGATCGTTTTGCCACCGAGCAACTGGAAAAAGCCGGCGTCGTCGTGGTGCGCTACTCCTCACAAAATGAAGCCTTTCTCGATCTCGCCTCGGGTCGTCTGGACGCCACCCTCGCCGACATCGTCAACACCGATGAGAGCTTCATCAAAACACCGGCTGGCCAGGGCTTCACCCTCACAGGGCCCGACATCAACGACCCGAAGTATTTTGGCCGTGGCGCCGGGATCGCCGTGCGCAAAGGCGACAGTGCCAACGTTGCGCGCCTGAGTGCCGCGATCGACGCCATTCGCGCCAACGGCAAGTACCAGCAAGTGATGGCCAGGTACTTCGCGTTCGATATCTACGGCAAGTAAGCCTTACCCATAGCCCCGGTGCCGGCCTATTGCAGGCGCCGATTCGGGCTTGTCTTGCGCGCCTCGCGGCGCTCGCTTGAGGAACTTCATCATGCTTCACGGCTACGGATCGAGCATTCTCGATGGCGCCTGGCTGACCATAAACCTGGCCCTGACTTCCATGTCCCTGGCGATTACCCTGGGCCTGGTCGGCGCGGCCTTTCGCCTGTCACCGCTCAAATGGCTGGCCCTGCTCGGGGAAAGTTACACCACCCTGATTCGCGGCATTCCAGACCTGGTGCTGATCCTGCTGATCTTCTACGGCGGCCAGGATCTGGTGAACCGCATTGCCCTGGCGCTCGGTTACACCCGCTATATCGACATCAACCCCTTTATCGCCGGCGTCTGCACCATGGGCTTCATTTTTGGCGCCTACCTCTCGGAAACCTTTCGCGGCGCCTTCATGGCAATCCCCAAAGGTCAGGCCGAAGCCGGCGTGGCCTATGGCATGGGCGGGGCGCAGGTGTTCTGGCGAATTCTGGTACCGCAGATGATTCGTTTCGCCATTCCCGGGTTCACCAACAATTGGCTGGTACTGACCAAATCCACCGCGCTGATCTCGGTGATCGGCTTGCAGGACATGATGTTCAAAGCCAAGAACGCCGCGGATGCCACACACGAGCCATTCACGTTTTTCCTCGCGGTGGCGGCGCTGTATCTGATGCTCACCAGCCTGTCATTGCTGGTGCTGCGCTATCTGGAAAAACACTACTCGGTCGGCATCAAAGCCGCCGAATTGTGAGGGGAGCCGCCCATGATTCTCGACTACAACCTGATTTGGGAAAACCTGCCGCTGTACTTCAATGGCGCCTTGTTGACCCTCAAAGTCCTGCTTATTTCCCTGGCCCTGGGCCTGGTATTGGCGATTCCACTGGCGTTGATGCGGGTGTCGCGATCACCGCTGATCAACTTCCCGGCCTGGCTCTATACCTACGTGATTCGCGGCACGCCGATGCTGGTGCAATTGTTCCTGATCTATTACGGCCTGGCGCAGTTCGAAGCAGTGCGCCAAAGCGTGCTCTGGCCTTACCTCTCCAGCGCTACCTTTTGCGCCTGCCTGGCCTTCGCGATCAACACCAGCGCCTATAGCGCAGAGCTGCTGGCCGGCAGTTTGAAATCCACCCCCCATGGCGAGATCGAAGCCGCGAGGGCCATGGGCATGTCACGCCTGACCCTGTATCGCCGCATTCTCATGCCGTCGGCCTTGCGCCGGGCATTGCCGCAGTACAGCAACGAGGTGCTGATGATGCTGCAAACCACCAGCCTGGCCTCCATCGTTACCCTCGTCGACATCACCGGGGCCGCGCGTACTGTCAGCTCACGGTTCTATCTACCGTTCGAGGCGTTTATCACCGCCGGCCTCTTCTACCTCGCCCTGACCTTCATTCTGGTGCGCCTGTTCAAGCTGGCCGAGCGCCATTGGCTGGCGTATCTGGCACCGCGCAAGCACTAAGGAGCTGCTATGGAGCACATTCAATACCTGTTGCCGTGGAGTGCCTCGGGCACCGAACGAACGCTGTCACTGTTTCGTTTTGGCAGTGGAGCACGCAAAGCGTACATCCAGGCGTCATTGCATGCCGACGAATTGCCAGGGATGCGCGTCGCCGTCGAGCTCAAGCGCCGTCTTCTGGAACTGGAAACACAAGGCCGCCTGACCGGGGTGATCGAGTTGGTGCCAATGGCCAATCCGATCGGTATCGCCCAGATGTTCCAGGCCACCCATCAGGGGCGCTTCGAGTTCTCCAGCGGCAAGAACTTCAATCGCGACTTCCCGGAGTTGGTCGATGCCGTAGCACCGCTGCTGGAAGGCCGATTGGGAAGCGATGCCGACGCCAACATCGCACTCATACGCCGCGCCATGGGCGATGCCCTCGCCGCCATGCCGGCACCAACCTCGGAACTCGACGGCCTGCGCCGCCTGTTGCTGCAGCATGCCTGTGACGCCGATGTGGTGCTGGACCTGCACTGCGATTTCGAATCGATCATGTTGTTGTATGCGATGCCACAAAACTGGCCAAGCCTGCAGTCACTGGCCGCTCGCCTCGGTGCCGAGGTCACATTACTGGCCGAAGATGCGGGCGGCAGTGCCTTCGACGAAGCCTGCGCCATTGCATGGCTACGCCTGGCCGAGCTGTTTCCCCAAGCCAACATTCCCCTGGCGTGCGTGGCCACCACCATTGAATTGCGTGGCATGGCAGACACCGAACGCGAGCAATGCGTCGACAGTGCCCAAGCCATTCTCGGGTATCTCGCCGAACAAGGCCTGATCAGCGGTGACTGGCCAGCGGCACCGCCGAGCCATTGCCAGGCCGTGCCATTCGCCGGCGCGCAGTACGCCTGTGCGCCCCATCCCGGTGTGGTGAGTTTTCTGCAACCGCTGGGCGCGCAGGTCAAGGTCGGCGATCCGCTGTTCGAGGTCATCGACCCGCTGACCGACCGCCATAGCGTGGTGAGCGCCAGCACCGACGGCATTCTTTATGCCCGCGAACGGCTGCGCTTTGCCCAGCCTGGATTGTGGCTGGCCAAAGTTGCCGGTTCTACCCCCATTCGCCAGGGTCGCTTGCTCAGCGACTGATTCCAGAGAGTTCAAACCATGTACAAACTTGAAGTTCAGGACCTGCATAAAAGTTACGGCGCGCACCAGGTGCTCAACGGCGTATCCCTGCAAGCACAGGCCGGTGACGTGATCAGCATCATCGGCTCCAGCGGCTCTGGCAAAAGTACGTTCCTGCGCTGCATCAACCTGCTGGAGCAACCCAATGCGGGCAATATCGTGCTCAATGGCGAACCGCTCAAGCTGGTGGCCAACAAACTTGGCGGGCTGAAGGCGGCCGAACCCAGGCAGTTGCAACGCATGCGTTCGCAGCTATCGATGGTATTTCAACACTTCAACCTCTGGTCACACATGAGCGCTCTGGAAAACGTCATGGAAGCCCCGGTGCATGTGCTGGGCCTGGGCAAGAAAGAGGCACGGGAAAAGGCCGAGCACTACCTGAACAAAGTTGGTGTAGCGCACCGCATGAACGCCTGGCCGGCGCATATGTCCGGTGGCGAGCAGCAGCGCGTGGCCATTGCCCGCGCACTGGCGATGGAACCGCAAGTGATGCTGTTTGATGAGCCGACTTCGGCGCTCGACCCCGAACTGGTCGGCGAAGTGCTTAAAGTCATGCAGGATCTGGCGCAGGAAGGCCGCACCATGGTGGTGGTGACTCACGAAATGGGCTTTGCCCGCGAGGTTTCGAACCAACTGGTGTTCCTGCACAAGGGCGTTGTCGAAGAGCGCGGCGACCCGCGCGAAGTGCTGGTCAACCCGCAGTCCGAACGCCTCCGGCAGTTTCTGGCCGGGAGCTTGAAGTAAGACCGCCGCCTAGCCATCGACTGCTCGGCGCTGCCCTGACAAGGTTGGCTTCGGATACACTCCAGCCAACCTTGTCAGGGCATCAGGCACAGCCCTTCTCTCACCTTCAGGAAATGTTGAGCCGGATATGCCCACCCCATCGAAAGACACCACTGTCTATGCCGCGCCGGTCATGCGCAAACTGACGGAAATCGTTTCCGAACTGCCGCCGTCATTGCGCAAGGTCGCGGACTTTATCCTGCGTCACCCGCTCAAAGCCGCGACGCTGACCATCGAGGAGATGGCTCACGAAACGTTGACCTCACCCGCCGCCGTCAACCGCCTGGCCAAAGCACTGGACCTCGGTGGCTACAGCGGCATGAAGGCCGAACTGGTCGCAACGTTGCAGCAAATGGTGTCGCCGGTCGACAAACTGCGCAACGAACTTGCCCATCGCCCGGGCGGCGCGTTTGGTCTGCATGAGCAACTCCAGAGCGCCAGCAGTAACCTGGCCACCGCTGCGGGCAACAACCACGCCGACACCTTTGAAGCCTTCGTCACTCGCCTGACCAAAGCGCGCAAAATCTACATCCTGGGCTTTGGCAACAGTGTCTACTTCGCCGGTCTCGCCGCCTCGACCCTGATGCCCTTTTGTGCGGACGCCACTGCCATCAGCATGGAGGGCGGTAACGAAAACGCCGCTTACCGTCTGGCCGCCATCACCGACCAGGACGTGCTGCTGGCGATCTCCCTGCCACGCTACTCCCTCGACACCCTGCAACTGGCACGCTTCGCCAATGAACGTGGCGCATCAGTGCTGGCAATTACCGACTCACCCGCCTCGCCGCTCACCGGCATTGCCGAGCACACGCTGTTTGCGCCTTGCGATCACCCGGTGCTGACCAGTTCCAACATCGCCGTACTGGCCTTGATCGAAGGCTTGGTCGCCGGCGTGATGGCACGCAATAAAGAAGCGGTCAAACTGGCAACCGAACTGACTGAAAGCGTGATGTCCTACCTGCACATCCCTGCCAGCGGTAAACCAGCGAAAAAGTGAGCGATGGAAATCCAACGCCCGCTTCTTGCTGATTGCCGCCCCGGCACGCCCTTCAGGCTATGGCTTGGGCTGCGCACTCAGCACCGCAACGGTCCTGGTTTTCCTGAAGAAAACACCGTAGACAATCGACAGCACCAGTAGGAACGGCACACCGAATACCAGGGTCATCTTGAAGGCTTCAGTGAAGTATGTCGTGATCATCACGGCCCCCATCAGTACCAGCCCGAGCAATGTGCTGTAGGGAAACAGGCGCATGCGGAACGACAGTTTGCGGTTGCCATTGCGTTCGTGAAAACGACGGAAACAGAAGTGCGTCAGGAAGATCATGAACCAGGTAAAGATCGCGCCGAACATCGAGATCGCCATCATCAGGGTGAACGAACTTTCCGGGTACAGGATGTTGAGCAAGGTCGCCAGGGCGATACCTGAACTGGAGAGCAACAGCGCGTTCAGCGGGATCCCGGTCTTGCTCAACACCCCCATGGATTTTGGCGCGTAGCCAGCACGGGACAGGCTGAACATCATGCGCGTGGTGATGTACAACTGGCTGTTCATGGCTGACAACGCCGCAATCAGGATCACGAAATTCATCACGCCCGTGGCGCCGGGAATGCCGATGGCTTGCATCACGGTGACGAACGGACTCTGGGCATGGCCAGCCTGGACCCAAGGCACGATCGCCAGCATCAACGCCAGGGTCAGCAGGTAGAACACCACCAGGCGCACGATAGTCCCGCGAAAGGCTTTCTTCACCGCTTGCTCCGGGTCTTTTGCCTCACCGGCAGCCACCGCGATCATCTCCACGCTCAGGTAGCTGAAGATCGACACGATCACCGCTATCCACATCCCTTGCAGACCATTGGGAAAGAAGCCGCCGTGAGCGCTGTAATTGTGCATGCCGTATTCCGGATTGCCGGAACCGAACACCACATACACCGCCAGGATGATGAAGCCGACAATCGCGCCGATCTTGATGGTCGAGAACCAGTACTCGAAGGTGCCGAAAGTCTTCACGCTGATGGCATTGAGCACGATCAGCACGCTGGAGAACGAGACGATCCATATCCACTCCGGCACGTTGGCAAACCAGTACTTCATGTACATCGCCACCGCCGTCACTTCCGTGCCCACCGCGAGCACAATCGCCGCCCAGTAGGCATAACGCACCAGGAACCCGGCCAGCGGGCTGACATAAAATTCGGCGTAGGCGCCGAACGAACCCGAGGTCGAATGGGCCACGGTCATTTCCGCCAGGCAGCCCATCAGCAGCAACGTGATGATTGCGCCAATGGCATAGCTGAGCAATACGCTCGGCCCGGCATAACCGATGGCATAGGCGCTGCCCATGAACAGCCCGGTGCCGATTGCACCGCCAATGGCGATCATGCTCATCTGCCCCGACGTCAGCTGACGCCGCAGGCCGTGTTCACGGTTGGATATCGTTTCGAAACCGGAGTTATCGGTCATTTTTATGTCCTCTGGATTTTGTCTTTCTTGAAGAGCACGTCGTGGGTTTAACGGTGGGGATCAGCCACACACAGCAGGACACGGATCAGAAAATACTCAGTGGATACTCGATGATCACCCGGACTTCGTTGTTGTCCGTGGTGTCGGCGCGGGCGACTTGCGCGGTGGAACGCACACTGGCCTGACGCACGCGGATTGAAAGATCCCGGGCCTTGCCCGACTGCACGACGTAGCGCGCCTCGATGTCGCGCTCCCAGCGCTTGCCGTCATCGCCGTAACGTCCGTAGGCGCCATTGGGGCCGCCGTCATAATGGCTGTCATCGATGTGGTCGCCATTGACGTAACGCGACATGAAGCTCAGGCCCGGCACGCCGAAAGGTGCCATGTCCAGGTCGTAACGCAGTTGCCAGGAGCGTTCGTTGGGGGCGTTGAAATCGAGGACCTGAATCGAGTTGGCGAGGAAAATCGAGGTGCCCGGTTGCCGATCGAACCCCAGGTAATCGAACGGTTCATCGCCATCGACCCGCTGGTACGCCAGGGTCACTCGATGGGCACCGAACCTGTACGCGGTGGACAGCGACCAGGTGGTGTTGTCGATCTTGCCGGCCAGGCTCTGGCCGCTGTCGTTGGTGCGATAGAGATTGAAATCCAGGTTCAGCGACTGGCCTTCACCAAGGGCATAGGTGTAGTTGGCGTTGCCGTAGTACTGGCGCCAGATGTCGGTGAACTGCGAACCGTAGAGGCTGACACTCAGTTGATCGCTCAGGGCGTAACTGCCGCCCAGATAATCGACGCTGCGGGTTTCCACGCCGGCGTACAGCGCTTTGAGCGCGCCATCGGCATTGGTCGAATTGCTGTCGTTACCGGCTGTGAAGTGACCGATGTCCAGTTGCAACGCCTTGAGTTCATTGCTGGTCAGCTGAAAGCCGGTGGCAACACTGGTAAACAATCGCGCATTGCCAGTGCCGAACACCGGGTTGAGCGGTGTCAGGTTGCCGTACTTGAGCTCGGTCTGCGAAATCCGCGCCTTCACCGCACCGCCCGCTTCGGAGTACTCATCCTCAGGGCGGCCATCGGAGTCGACCGGCAACAAACCCGTGCCCGTGCGTCCCTTGCCACTGTCGAGCTTGAGGCCCAACTGCGCATAGGCATCGACGCCGAACCCCACCGTTCCCTGGGTGTAGCCGGAGCGGTAATCGAGCATGATCCCGTGGGCCCACTCGTCCCGATAGTTCTGCCCGCCCGGGTTGTTGAGGTTATTGCGGTAGAAATAGAAGTTACGGTTGGTCAGGGTCAGGCTACTGTCTTCGACAAATCCGTTGTCAGAGGCAGCACAGGCCATTTGGCCAAGGCAACTGGAGATGGCGAGCGGCAAGGCAGGCCAGAGGGACAGTTTCATTCTGCGTGCTCCTTATTATTGTGATTGCAGAACTGGTTATTGGACGAGCGAAACCCTGCCGCGTGGAAAATCCCGCAGCAGGACACGGACATCGGGGGTTCAGGTCACGCTGTGGCGAACCTGGAATTGCGCTTGCGACCAGGTGTTCCGGTCGAGGATCTCGCCGAGGATCTGTACCGCATCCCAGACTTCGGTGAAGGTCGTGTACAGCGGGGTGAAACCGAAACGCATGATGCGCGGCTCGCGGTAGTCACCTATCACGCCCCGCTCGATCAGGGCCTGGATTACCGCATAACCTTCGGGGTGTTCGAAGCTGACGTGGCTGCCACGTTTGGCGTGCTCACGGGGCGTGATCAACTTCAGCTCGTGCGCCGCGCAACGCTGCTCGACCAATTCGATGAACAAGTCCGTCAGGGCCAGGGATTTGCGGCGCAAGCTGGCCATGTCGGTCTGGGCGAACACATCCAGGCCACACTCGACCATCGCCAATGAGGTAATCGGTTGGGTGCCGCACAGGTAACGCGCGATGCCGCTGCTCGGTTCGTAATGCGACTCCATGGCGAACTGCCGCGAATGGCCGAACCAGCCGGACAAGGGTTGCGGCACCAGATCGCACAACTGCGGCGAAACCCAGACAAAGGCCTGGGAACCCGGCCCGCCATTGAGGTATTTGTAGGTGCAGCCGATGGCGTAATCGGCACCCGCCTGGTGCAGGTCGACCGGCACCGCGCCGGCGGAATGGGCCAGGTCCCAGATGGCCAACGCGCCACATTCGTGGGTCAGCGCGGTCAACGCCTGCATGTCGTGCATGTAGCCGGTCTTGTAATTGACGTGGGTGAGCATGACCACTGCCGTGTCCTGGTCAATGGCTTGCGGCAACTGTTCGGGACTGTCGATCAGGCGCAGGGTGTAACCCTGTTGCAGCATCTGCGCCAGGCCTTCGGCGATGTACAGGTCGGTGGGGAAGTTACTCGATTCGCTGACGATCACTCGCCGCTGCGGCGACCTTGTAGCCTGTACGCGCAAGGCAGCGCTCAGCACCTTGAACAGGTTGATCGAGGTGGTATCGGTCACCACGACTTCACCCTCCCCCGTGCCGATCAAACCGGCCAGGCGATTGCCCAATCGCTCGGACAGCTCGCGCCAGCCTGCGCTGTTCCAGCTGCGGATCAAGCCATTGCCCCATTCCTCGGCAACCACCGCTTGCGCCCGCGCCAATGCAGCGACCGGCCGCGCACCCAGGGAATTGCCATCGAGATAGATAATCCCTTCGGGGAGCGCAAATTGCTGGCGCAGGGGCGCCAGCGCGTCCTGGGCATCAAGCGCCAGGCAACTGTTTCTTGTCGTCATCGGGTGTCCTGTTTTTTGTTATGCGACGCCATCCGGGCAGGTTGCATCAGCCGGTTCAGGCGCCCTGAATAAAGGCAATTCATCTGATACTGATCAGTTAACACTCAAAATTTGTGGGAGCGAGCTTGCTCGCGATGGGGGCCTGATGTTCAACATCAATGTTGACTAACCCGTCGCAATCGTCGGATCGCCGCCCGGAGCAAGCTCGCTCCCACAAGGATTGCAGTGTTCAATCGCTTAACCGACCGACACCAGGCAATTCGCCTGCCTTTCGATGGAGAGATAATGAACGAACCTTTGAAGAATTTTCGTGCAAAGTAACCGCCAACGTAGTAGTTATTTCGCAGAATATTCGAATCAAACCCCAATAAACGCGGATTTATTCAAACCATGAATCTTGACTCGACAGACCTGAGAATCCTGCATCAATTGCAACAGGATGGCCGTATCAGCAATCAGGAATTGGCGGAGAAAGTCGCCTTGTCACCCTCGGCTTGCCTGCGACGTTTACGCCTGCTGGAAAGCGAAGGAATCATCACCGGCTATCGCGCGGTGCTGAATGCCGAGCGGCTGGGCATTGAGCTGGAAGCCATCGTTCATGTGTCGTTGCGACAGGACGTCGAGGACTGGCACGAGACCTTCATCAAGAAGGTTCAGCAGTGGCCGGAGGTGGTCACCGCGTACGTCATTACCGGGGCGAGCAACTATGTGTTGCGGGTCCAGGCCCGCAACCTCAAGCACTTCTCGGATTTCATCGTCAATCACCTCAACCGCACCGCCGGCGTCACCGACATACGTTCGGAGATCGTCCTGCAAAAAATCAAGGAGCGCGAGCAGTTGCTCGATCTGGTGGTACGCAAGTAAGGCCGGGGCAGCCCGTCAAAGTCCCTGCTGGCGCCGGGCTTCGTTGCGCTGCAAGGTCATGCTCGGGGTTTCGTCGAACAGCTTGCGGTACTCGGTGGAAAAACGCCCCAGGTGCATGAACCCCCAGCCCATGGCGATCCCGGAAATACTGCGTGCCGTGCCGTGCTCGAGGATCTCCTGGCGGACGGCATTCAAGCGATACTTTTTCAGGTAGGCCATCGGCGAAAGGGCGAAGTACTTCTTGAATGCGTCGAACAACTTGAAGCGCGAAACGCCGGCAGCGGCTTCGATGTCCTCAAGATGCAGCGCTTCCCGCGCGTTGTCGTGGATGTATTGCCGGGCCCTGACCAGGTAGTGCGGCAACTTCACCCCCAGTGCGTCCCGCAGTTCTTGCGAATAGTTGTTTGGCTGGGCGAGGATCAAGCCTTTGATCAGCGAGCTTTCAATGTCCCGGGTGAAGGCCACCTGCTCGAAGAGTTCACTGCTGCGCTCCATCTCGTCGATGAAATAACGCGCCATGCGCCACCAGGACGCTGATGGCCCATCGATCGCATCCATCATCGGCTCGAAACGCAGCGGCGCATCCAGAGGCCGTTGCAGCATCCCCTCCAGAGCCTCGCTCATCGCCACTCGGGTAATCACCACCTGGACCTTGCGACAGTCACCGGAAATCGCCAGCAACTGGTTTTCATTGGGGGAAATGATGACCCCTTGATCGCGGTCGGACCTGACCACACTGCCATCCTTGCTCAGCTCCTGTTCACCCACCAACGGCAAGCTCAGGCTGTAGCTGCTGAAGTGCTCGGCGTCCTCGATATCGATGGTGACATCGGTACCGTATTCGATAGTGCCCAGGGTGGTGGCCATCGACTTGAACATGTTGGCGTTGTGATGAAAGCGGATCCGCTCGGGATTCGCGCTCACCAGCCGATGGGGTCCGCAGATACCGGACATCCAGCTTCTGGCGGCCTCCAGGTCATCGCTGTCGACACGAATGTCGCGAAACTGCGGATCGACTTTGTTGCTCATCACGGTGCACTCAAGGTTTTTTTTCAGCGCGCTCTGATGGCGCGTATAGGGTTTGCCAAGGCAAGTTCCAAGCCACAAAAAGACGGCGCTGACCGGGTGGATAGCAATCGCCAATTAAGTGGATAACGCCTGGCGACTGCAGCCTGGAAATGCCATCAAAGGGTCTCGAACGCCCGCTCGAACAGTACCTGATTACCGCAAACCGCAGCAGCCGTTTATCGCCTTGTGCATACCGCTGGGTATTCGCTGCCCAGCCCGCCCCTTGAGTGTTACCGCCAAACTTTACGGACTGCCTTCGCCCATAAAGCGGATAGACCCAGGCACGCCCCACTCCCTCTAATGACGCACCGATTAGCCCCAATAAAAACAGGTACACCTCATGAGTGGCGAAAGAAACGTCGAGCAATGGAAAACGTTTATCGAAAGCTGTCTGGACTTCCGTCCGGCAGAAGGCGTATTCCGCATCGCCCGGGACATGTTCACCGAGCCGCAGCTGTTCGATCTGGAAATGGAACTGATCTTCGAGAAGAACTGGATCTACGCCTGCCACGAAAGCGAGCTGGCCAACAACCACGACTTCGTGACCCTGCGCGCCGGCCGCCAGCCGATGATCATCACCCGCGACGGTGACGGCCAGCTCAATGCACTGATCAATGCCTGCCAGCATCGCGGCACGACGCTGACCCGCGTCGGCAAGGGCAACCAGTCGACCTTCACCTGCCCCTTCCATGCGTGGTGCTACAAAAGCGATGGCCGCCTGGTCAAGGTCAAGGCACCGGGCGAGTACCCGGAAGGCTTCGACAAAGCCACTCGCGGCCTGAAAAAGGCGCGCATCCAGAGCTACAAGGGATTCGTTTTCATCAGCCTCGATGTGCAGGCCGACAACAGCCTGGAAGACTTCCTCGGCGATGCCAAGGTGTTCTTCGACATGATGGTCGCCCAGTCGCCCACCGGTGAGCTGGAGGTACTGCCCGGCAAGTCGGCGTACACCTACGACGGCAACTGGAAACTGCAAAACGAAAACGGCCTCGACGGCTATCACGTCAGCACCGTTCACTACAACTACGTGGCCACGGTGCAGCATCGCCAGCAGGTCAACAGCGAGAACGGCACCGCCGCCAGCGGCACCCTCGACTACAGCAAGCTAGGCGCCGGCGACGCCAATACCGATGACGGCTGGTTCGCGTTCGATAACGGCCACAGCCTGCTGTTCAGCGACATGCCAAACCCGTCGGTACGCTCCGGATACTCGACCATCATGCCGCGACTGATCGAAGAACACGGCCAGCAAAAGGCCGAGTGGATGATGCATCGCCTGCGCAACCTGAACATCTATCCGAGCCTGTTTTTCCTCGATCAGATCAGCTCGCAATTGCGCATCATCCGCCCGGTGGCGTGGAACAAGACTGAAATTATCAGCCAGTGCCTGGGGGTCAAGAACGAGTCGGACGCCGACCGTGAAAACCGCATTCGCCAGTTCGAGGACTTCTTCAATGTCTCGGGCCTGGGCACACCGGATGACCTGGTGGAGTTCCGTGAAGCCCAGCGTGGTTTCCAGGCGCGACTGGAGCGCTGGAGCGACATCTCCCGCGGCAGTCACCGCTGGGCCAGCGGCGCCACCCCCAACAGCGAATCGATCGGCATTGCCCCGGCCATGACCGGCACCGAATTCACCCACGAAGGGCTGTACGTCAACCAGCACAGCAACTGGCAGAAATTCCTGCTCGATGGTCTGGACGCCAAATCCCTGAAACTCCGTGAGGTGCAATGATGAATGCGCAATTGCAGTACCAGGTCGAACAGTTTTTCTATCGCAAATCCGAACTGTGCGACGCCCAGGACTGGGATACCTACATCCAACTGTTCGCCGAACACAGCGAGTTCCACTTGCCGCAATGGGACTCCGAACATGTCTACACCCGCGACCCCAAGCGCGAAATGTCGCTGATCTATTACCCCAACCGTTCAGGGCTGGAGGACCGCGTGTTCCGTCTGCGCACCGGCAAGTCCGCGTCCTCGACGCCAATGCCGCGCACCTTGCATCAGATCAATAACGTGCGAATCAGCGAGCTGGAAAACGGCGAGTTGGAGGTGCGCCTGAACTGGCACACGCTGTACTACCGCCTGGCGACATCCGAACAGTTTTTCGGTCGTGCGACCTATCACCTCAAGCCCCACGCCGATAGCTGGCTGATCACCCGCAAGCATGTGTTGCTGCTCAACGACACCATCAACTCGGTACTCGATTTCTACCACCTCTGAACCCAAGGAGACCGGGGCATGAACCATAAGGTCGCGTTCAGCTTTGCCGACGGCAAAACGCTGTTCTTTCCCGTGCAACCCAACGAAATTCTGCTCGACGCCGCCCTGCGCAATGGCATCAACATTCCCCTGGATTGCCGTGAAGGCGTCTGCGGAACCTGCCAGGGGCGTTGCGAGTCAGGCGATTACAGCCAGGACTATGTGGATGAGGAAGCCCTCTCCAGCCAGGACCTGCAACAACGCAAGATGCTCACCTGCCAGACACGGGTAAAATCCGACGCCGCGTTCTATTTCGACTTCGCATCCAGCCTGTGCAACGCCGCCGGCCCCGATCAACTGAGGGCAAGGGTTACCGATGTCAAACAAGTGTCGGCCAGCACGGCGATCCTGCATCTGAACCTGGGCAATGCGGGCCAGTCGCTGGATTACCTGCCCGGGCAGTACGCCCGTCTGTCGATCCCTGGGACCGAGAACAAGCGCTCCTACTCGTTCGCCAATCGGCCGAGCGCCAGCAATGAGCTGCAGTTTCTGATTCGCCTGCTTCCCGATGGGGTGATGAGCAACTACATCCGCGAACGCTGCCAGGTGGGCGACGAAATCGTCCTGGAGGCACCACTGGGGGCGTTTTATCTGCGACACGTCGCCAGGCCGTTGATCCTGGTGGCCGGCGGCACCGGTCTTTCGGCATTGCTGGGCATGCTCGACGAACTGGCCGAGCGCGGCTGCGAGCAGCCCGTGCACTTGTACTACGGCGTGCGCGATGCGGCAGACCTGTGCGAACAGGCGCGCATCCAGGCGTATGAACAACGCATCCCGGGGTTTCGCTACACCGAGGTGGTCAGCGAACCGTCGCCGCACTGGACTGGCAAGCGCGGCTACATCGCCGAACACTTCGACATCGCCGAACTGCGCGATGGCCAGGTCGACATGTACGTCTGCGGGCCACCGCCGATGGTGGAGTCGATCAAGACCTGGTTGCAGGCACAGGTACTGGACAGCGTGCACCTGTACTACGAAAAATTCACCGAGAGTAATGCCTGATACCGCTCACCCGAAGGGGACGCCGGAACCGGGCGCCAGGCGGGTGCCCGGTTCCGGCGTCACCTTCGGATCTGTTGAATGGGTTACACGCGTTGTGACGTACTCAGCGGCCGCAAAATTGCCCTGACCGGACTGGCGTCCATATGAGCAAACCGCAACGGCAAGGCGATCAACTCATAATCCCCTTCCGGGACCTCATCCAGCACGATGCCTTCAAGAATCGCCATGTGATGGTGGGCCACGGCGCCATGGGAATCCATGGTTTTGGATTGCTGCGGGTCCAGTGACGGCGTATCGATGCCGATCAAGCGCACGCCAAGGCTCGCCAACAGGTCGATGGTTTCCTTGGCAACCGCCGTGAAGTTCGAATCCCAGGTCGTCAGCGGTGCCTGTCGATAGGTTCGCAGCAGTACCCGCTCGGGCACATCGTGCAAACGCCCTTCCAGTTGCCCGGGCTGCACCAGCTCGCCGCTGTCCAGACAATGCAAAACGCGGCAAGGCCCGATATAGACATCCAGACCGACCTCGCCAATCGCCGCGCCGTCGGCGCTGTAATGCAGCGGCGCATCGACATGGGCGCCGGTATGGGGCGACAAGGTGATGCGTCCGACATTCACCGGACACTCGGGACCGTAGGTCCAGACGCGCTCCTCCCGAAAAGGCGTATCACCCGGCCAGGTCGGTGTTTCGCTACTCAAGGATGGACTGATGTCCCACAACGTTGTGTTTTTTGTCATCGCAATGCTCACCGTGGTTTCCGGGTGAAATGATACGAGCGACAGCCGTGAAGATTCGTGCAAAAAACCCAGGCGGCCCGGCGGGCTTTCGCACAATCCACCAAGGATGGGCGGGATGGCGGCAGGAAATTTCAACACATGTCGCTTGTGGGTTATTGCACAGGCTGCGTAAATCCTCTGTCAGCGATAATGCTGGCTTAATTCCGGCACGGTGATATCGCCTGAATCAACGCCTTCGGCAGGCTGTGAGAACATTCATCCAATTGTAAGAGTCCATTTCAGCCTCTACACTCCAGCCCATGAAACGCTACCTGCGGTTTTGCCTCATTTTCGTGATTAGCCTGGTGCTTCCCCTCAGCGGGATGGCGGGTGTCCAGGCGCCCACAGAACCGTGCCCGATGAAGACGATGGGCATGGCGATGATGGATGACATGGGAATGGACTGCTGCAACGACATGAAAAGCCCGACAGAGCATGGCAAGCCCTGCAAGCCGGGCCAGGAATGCAAGACAGGCGGTATGCTGCAAGTCTCGATCCTCAAGCCTCCTGTAACCGTGTTCAACCCCGTAGTGGTTTCCTTCTTCAGTGATTCCATGCCCGTACAAACCCCGTCCGGGGTATGGCGACCGCCTCGCGTTTGATTCCTGTCCAACATTGAGCCTCATTCCGTATTAGCGGGATGGACTGGCTGTGCGCATGTCTTTTTGACGCGTGCAGTGGATGATCACAGGAATCGTAAACATGAACTCCAAGTGCTATTGCACAGGCTGGTCCCTCGTGGCCGGTCTGGCGGCAAGCGTACTGGCATTGCCGAGCTTCGCTGCCGCACTGACCCTCGATGAAGCGCTGCGGCTGGCCGAAAACAATGCGCCGTCGCTGGCTGCACAAGATGCAAAGATTCAGGCTGCCAGCAGTGCGGCTATTCCAGCGGGTGAATTACCTGACCCCAAGTTGCTGGCAGGTGTGCAGAACTACCCCATTGGCGGCCCGGATCGCTGGAGCATCAACGACGACTTCATGACCATGCAAATGGTCGGGGTCAGGCAAGAGATGCCCAACGGTGACAAACGCAAAGCTCGCATCGAGGTCGCCAACGCCGCCGTTGATCGCGCTGCCGCCGAGCGTCGGGTTGCACGACTGAACGTACGCCAGTCCACGGCATTGGCCTGGATCAACAGCTACTCAGTCGAGCGCAAAGATGCGCTGTTCCAGGACTTCTACAAAGAAAACCGCCTGCTGACCGATACCGTCCGGGCCCGGATTGCCGGTGGTCGCGCTCAACCCGCCGATGCGGTGACGCCCAAGCAAGAAGCGGCTCGACTGGCGGAGCAGCAGGACGATCTGGTGCTCCAGAGAGCGCAGGCCCGAGCGGCCCTCAAACGCTGGATTGGCTCCGCTGCCAACGACAAGCCTGTGGGCCGCTTGCCGCAGTGGCCTGTCGATGCCTCGAGCTACGCCCATAAACTGCAACACCACCCCGAGTTGGCAGCGTTTGCGCCGATGACCCGCGAAGCGCAAGCCAAGGTTCGTGAAGCCGAGTCGGAGAAAAAGTCAGACTGGAGTTGGGAGCTTGACTATCAACATCGCGATCGCCAATTCGGCGACATGGTCAGCGTGCAATTGTCCTGGGACTTGCCACTGTTTCCTGACTCCCGGCAAAACCCAAAAATCGCAGCCAAACAGGCTGAACTCAGCCAGCTTGAGGCTGAGCGCGAAGCCCTGTCACGGGAGCACACTCAGCAACTGGAAAACGAACTGGCTGACTATGAGCGCCTCAATCGTGCGGTAAGCCGCAACCAGGAAAGCCTGCTGCCGCTGGCCAGGGAAAAGGTCGAACTCAGCATGACCAGCTACCGTGCCGGCACAGGCGATTTAAACGCCGTTGTCGCCGCCCGACGCGAACTCATCGAAGCCCGACTCAAACAGATCGACGTGGAGGAGCAGCGAGCACTGACCAATGCGCGTCTGTATTTTGCTTATGGGGAGTCCGGCCAATGATCCTTGAAAAATGGAACGGAGCATTGCTGGTTGGCATCTCGCTGGCATTGGGTGTTGCCGGTGGCTACTGGTTCGCTCACCCGCGCATGAGCGAGGTACCTGTTACCGCCCGGGAGCAGAAAATCAATTCGCCGGACGAACGCAAGGCACTGTATTGGTACGACCCCATGTACCCGCAGCAAAAGTTCGATAAACCGGGCAAGTCCCCCTTCATGGACATGCAACTGGTTCCCCGGTACGCCAGCGGTGACGAGGATCGTGCGACCGTGAGCATCGATCCGGGTCTGACCCAGAATCTTGGTCTGCGTTTTGCGACCGTCACCCGTGGAGTCTTTGACTCCAGCCTCGATGTGACAGGTGTCCTGGCATTCAACGAACGTGATGTGGCGGTGATACAGGCACGTACAGCCGGCTTCGTGGAGCGAGTCTATGCCCATGCTCCAGGCGACCTGCTCAAAGCCAATGCGGCACTGGCGGATATCCTGGTGCCGGAGTGGGCGGCCGCCCAGACAGAGTTCCTTGCCCTCAAGCGCAACGGTGATGCCGACCTGTTGGCTGCGGCCCGCCAGCGACTGCGGCTCACAGGGATGCCGGCGGCGCTGATCAGCCAGGTAGAGCGCAGTGGCAAAGTCCAGCCGAACCTGACCATCACCAGCCCCATCAGCGGTGTGCTGCAAGAGTTGAACGTACGTGCGGGTATGACCGTGACGGCTGGCGAGACTCTGGCACGCGTCAATGGCTTGAGCCGTGTCTGGCTCGCCGTGGCCGTTCCGGAATCGGATGCCGCAGCCATCACCGTGGGGCAGGCAGTCGAAGCGCGACTGCCCGCCTTCCCGGAGACAATGTTCAATGGCAAGGTCAGCGCGATTTTGCCCGAGACCAACCCGGACAGCCGCACCCTTCGCGTACGTGTCGAGTTACCCAATCCCGACGGGCGCCTGAGACCAGGTTTGACAGCGCAGGTCCGCCTCAAACACTCGACCGGGCACAGTGTGTTGTGGGTGCCTAGTGAGGCGGTTATCCGCACTGGCCGACGTGCCCTGGTAATGCTCGCCGAAGACGCCGGCCGCTACCGCCCGGTGGAGGTGCAACCCGGGCAGGAAAGCGATGGCAAGACGGAGATTTTAAAAGGTCTGGAAGAAGGCCGGAAGGTGGTTACGTCTGGCCAGTTCCTCCTCGATTCCGAGGCCAGTCTCAAGGGCATTGTTGCTACCTCCGAGCAAGAGTCACCCGCCAGTGGAGCAGCCGCCAGTTTGCATGAGGCGGATGGGCAGATCGTTGAGATCAACGACAAAGAAGTTACGCTCGCCCACGGTCCTTTCAAGACGCTGGGCATGCCTGGCATGACGATGACTTTCCCTCTCGCCAGTGCGGCGCTGATGCAGGGCCTCAAGGCGGGTGACAAGGTTCGGGTCGCGGTGAGCCAGACCGACGATGGCTTGCGTGTCGAGCGCCTGGCCAAATCGGGGAGCCAGCCATGATCGCTGCCCTCATTCGTTGGTCAGTGGCCAACCGGTTCCTGGTGCTACTGGCGACGTTGTTCGTCGCGGCTTGGGGTATCTGGACGGTGCAGAGCCCCCCCATTGATGCACTGCCAGATCTCTCGGATGTGCAGGTGATCATCCGCACCCCTTATGCAGGACAAGCGCCGCAGATTGTCGAGAATCAGGTGACCTATCCGTTGGCCACCACCATGCTCTCGGTGCCGGGCGCCAGAACCGTGCGTGGTTACTCCTTCTTCGGCGACAGCTTCGTTTACGTGCTGTTCGAAGACGGCACTGACTTGTACTGGGCTCGCTCGCGGGTGTTGGAGTACCTGAGCCAGGTACAAAGCCGGTTGCCGGCCAGCGCCAAGCCGGCGTTGGGGCCGGATGCGACGGGAGTGGGCTGGATCTACCAGTACGCACTGGTGGATCGCAGTGGTGGACACGACCTGGCGCAACTGCGCGCGCTTCAGGACTGGTTCCTCAAGTTCGAACTCAAGACGCTGCCGAACGTTGCGGAAGTGGCCACGGTGGGTGGCATGGTCAAACAGTACCAGGTGCAGCTGGACCCGCTGAAACTGGCAAGCTTCGGTATCACTCAGGCTGAGGTGACCGACGCTATCGGCAAGGCCAATCAGGAAACCGGTGGCGCGGTGCTGGAGATGGCCGAGACCGAGTTCATTGTGCGCGCGTCCGGCTACTTGAAAACGCTCAATGACTTTCGGGCAATCCCGCTCAAGCTGGGCTCGGGCGGCGTTCCGGTGACCCTTGGCGATGTCGCCACGATTCAGTCGGGACCGGAAATGCGCCGTGGCATCACCGAACTCGACGGCGAAGGCGAGACCGTCGGCGGCGTGGTGATTTTGCGCAGCGGCAAGAACGCTCGCGAGACCATTGCAGCGGTCAAGAGCAAACTCGACGAACTGAAAAGCAGTCTGCCGGCCGGGGTGGAAATCGTCACCACCTACGACCGCAGCAAGCTGATCGACCGCGCTGTGGAAAATCTCAGCCACAAGCTCATCGAAGAGTTCATCGTCGTCGCGTTGGTCTGCGGGATCTTTCTCTGGCACTTGCGCTCATCGCTGGTGGCGATCATTTCGCTGCCGGTGGGGGTGCTTGCTGCCTTCGTCGTCATGCACTACCAAGGCATCAACGCCAACATCATGTCCTTGGGCGGGATTGCCATCGCCATCGGCGCCATGGTCGATGCCGCCGTGGTGATGATCGAGAACGCCCACAAAAAGATTGAGGCCTGGCACGTAGCCAATCCAGGGGAGGAATTGAAGGGCGAGCGTCATTGGCATGTAATGACCGAAGCAGCGGTGGAGGTAGGCCCGGCGCTTTTCTTCTGTTTGCTGATCATCACCCTGTCATTTATTCCGGTGTTCACGCTGCAAGCTCAGGAAGGACGGCTGTTCGGCCCTTTGGCTTTCACCAAGACCTATGCCATGGCCGCAGCGGCGGGATTGTCAGTGACCCTGGTGCCGGTGCTGATGGGCTACTGGATTCGGGGGCGAATTCCCAGTGAGCAACAGAACCCGTTGAACCGGTGGTTGATTCGTATCTATCAGCCGGCACTGGACGCGGTCTTGCACCGCCCAAAGATCACGCTACTGGTCGCGCTGTTGGTTTTTGTCAGTGCGCTATGGCCAATGTCTCGTCTGGGTGGCGAGTTTCTCCCCCCGTTGGACGAGGGCGACCTGCTCTACATGCCTTCTGCCCTGCCGGGATTGTCGGCGCAGAAAGCGGCGCAACTGCTGCAACAGACCGACCGGTTGATCAAGACCGTACCAGAGGTCGAACACGTCTTCGGTAAAGCCGGTCGTGCCGAAACCGCCACCGACCCGGCACCGCTGGAAATGTTCGAAACCACCATCCAGTTCAAGCCACATGAGCAATGGCGTGCAGGCATGACTCAGGAAAAGCTGGTGGATGAACTGGATCGCGTGGTGCGCGTTCCCGGTTTGACCAACATCTGGATACCGCCGATTCGTAACCGTATCGACATGCTGGCGACGGGTATAAAGAGCCCGATCGGTGTGAAGGTTGCCGGCACCAATCTGGTGGAAATCGATGCGGTCACCCAGGCGGTCGAGCGAGTGGCCAAGGACGTGCCCGGTGTCAGTTCGGCCCTGGCCGAGCGGCTGACTGGCGGCCGCTACATCGATGTGGATATCGACCGCAAGGTTGCTGCTCGTTACGGGCTGAACATCGCCGATGTGCAGTCCATCGTGGCCGGTGCCATCGGTGGTGAAAATGTCGGGGAGACCATTGAAGGTCTGGCACGTTTCCCGATCAACGTACGTTACCCACGGGAGTGGCGCGACTCGCTCGGCGCCCTGGAACGACTGCCGATCTACACCCCGCAGGGTAGTCAGATCACCCTTGGCACAGTGGCGAAGGTCAAGGTCAGTGACGGCCCACCGATGCTCAAGAGTGAGAACGCACGGCCTTCAGGCTGGGTGTACATCGATGTTCGAGGCAGGGATATTGCCTCGGTGGTTGCCGATCTTCGTCGGGTCGTCAATGAACAGGTCAGGTTGCAGCCAGGCATGAGCCTCAGTTACTCGGGACAGTTCGAGTTTCTCGAAAGGGCCAACGCACGACTCAAACTGGTGGTGCCTGCCACGCTGCTGATCATCTTCGTGTTGCTCTACCTGACTTTTGCCCGATTCGATGAGGCCCTGCTGATCATGGCCACTCTGCCATTCGCACTGACTGGGGGGGCATGGTTTCTCTATCTGTTGGGCTTCAACCTGTCGGTCGCCACGGGGGTCGGCTTCATCGCCTTGGCCGGCGTTTCTGCCGAGTTCGGCGTGATTATGTTGCTCTACCTGAAAAACGCCTGGGCCGAACGTGAAGACCTCGGTGACAGCACTGAATGCGGGCTGGTGGCGGCGATTCGTGAAGGCGCTGTGCAGCGCGTTCGACCCAAGGCCATGACCGTTGCCGTCATCATTGCCGGTCTGCTGCCCATTCTGTTGGGCAGCGGAACCGGTAGTGAGGTGATGAGCCGAATCGCCGCGCCCATGGTCGGCGGCATGGTCACGGCCCCCTTGCTGTCCCTGTTTGTCATTCCGGCAGCCTTTCGATTGATGCGCCGCCGGCACCTCCTGCCTGTACCCACCACACATCAAGGAAAAGTCATATGAAACTCACCCTGACAGCAGTCGCAAGCACCCTATTCGCGCTTTCACTTTCTGCCCACGCGCAGGACATGCCAGGCATGAAAATGGACGGCATGGAAGGCATGCAAATGAAGCAGGAAACAAAACAGGCTCCGGTATCCAATGCCGAAGGCACGATCAAGGCTATCGATACTACGAAGCATACGGTGACCATCTCCCACGGCGCCGTTCCCGCCCTGCAATGGCCACCGATGACGATGGCCTTTTCCGTGACGCAAGATCAGTTGTCAGGGTTGGCGCCTGGAGACCGGGTATCGTTTTCCTTCCGGCTAGAGGGTAACAGCGCCTCGATCGTGTCGATTAACAAGTAAATTCCGGTGGTGGAAGTGTCCGGCACATATTGTCGTGCCGGACTAACCCGTTAAATCGGCTGGTTCAGGAAAAACGGAGGGTTCGGGGGATTTTGAACGGCTGGCAATTGCTTACCCGTCCAGTTCCGTCTCCTCTTGCGTCATCCTCGTCAGTGTTTCGGACCTGCAACAGATTTCGAAAAAAAGTCGCAAGCCCCGAGATTCTTCAGGGCTTGCGACTCATTGCCGATACGTCCTTCAAACTCCCCGGACGTCATCGACGGGTATGCCTGCCGTGTTCATTGCCGAACGTGCGGGCCTAGTTCTGCACCTCAACCGTGTCGAAATCCGGCGCGTCTGGTGCGTCTGGTGCGTCTGGAGCATCCGGTGCATCCGGTGCATCCGGGGCGTCCGCTACATCCTCTCTGGCCGCCCTCGCCTCAGCTTTGGCAGCCTCTCTGGCTGCGTTCGCCTCGGCTTTGGCTGCGTCCCTCGCGGCATCCGCGGTAGCCCGAGCAGCATCTCTGGCTGCATCTGCCTCGGCCTTGGCAGCGTCCCTGGCTGCATCCGCAGCGGCCCGGGCAGCGTCTCTGGCTGCATCCGCTTCTGCGCGCGATACGCCAGCAGCTCTTGCGGCATCCCGGGCTGCATCCGCCTCAGCTCTGGCGGCGTCACGGGCGGCATCCGCAGTCGCTTTTGCCGCATCCCGGGCTGCATTGGCATCAGCCCTGGCCGCGTCCCTGGCAGCATCTGCGGCATCGTTATCATTGTCTTTGGCGTTGTCGTTGTCGTTGTCGTTGTCTTTGGCGTTGTCGTTGTCACGCGCATTGCCCGGGCCTTTGTTCCCGGCTATACCACCATGGTCAGCGTCGCCGCGCCCCGGGCCTCCACGACCGTCACCGTCGTGGCCGTCACCACCATGACCGCCACCCTCTCCTCCATGACCGCCACCGCCGTCACCACCGTGACCACCGCCTCCGGAGCCTCCACTGCCGGAGCCACCGCCGCTGCCGCCACCATGGCCGCCTCCGGAACCGCCGCCACCACCGTGACCACCGCCTCCGGAACCGCCGCCACCGCCGTGACCGCCACCGCCTCCGCCGCTACCACCACCGCCGCTGCCGCCATCTTTGGCATACACGCTGGAGAAACTACTGATGTAATCGGGCACAAGGACAGTCGATGCCGACAGGACCCCGCCTATTGCCAGAGCCAACAAACATTTCTTGAGCAGCATGATGCACCTCCGATTGGAGTTGCGTTTTCACCTCCGTATCGAACGCAATGTCCAGTGAGTTCCCGGCCGCCCATTGGAGCGGCCCGCCAACCGGCACGGCCATCAATCTGCAGCAATAACGAGCCACTGCGGTATCCGTACGATCCCTCAAAGCCAGCTGGTATCTTTGCGTGGGAAATATTCCCACACACCTTAGATTAGTACCCTCAGCCCAAGTGTCAACGACCACATATCAGGTCCAAGGCACGCGTTGAGCAATTGGCCAAAAACAGACAGAGGACGCAGCAACAACCAATGAGTAGCTATGCTTTGGTTTGTGGCCAGGCTCTCCTGGCAACATCGTGAAAGGAGGCGTTTGAGATGCAACTCATCACGTTGAAAATCGAAAAGCCGGATGCGACGAACTTCATTCTGGGCCAGACGCACTTCATCAAGTCCGTCGAGGACATCCACGAAGCGCTGGTCAATACCGTGCCAGGTATCCAGTTTGGCGTGGCCTTTTGTGAAGCCTCTGGTCAATGCCTGGTGCGATGGTCTGGCACCGATAGCTCAATGATTGAACTTGCACAGAAAAATGCGAAAGCCATCGCCGCCGGCCATAGTTTCATCATTTTCCTGGGCGACGGTTTCTATCCGCTGAACGTGTTGAACACCATCAAAATGGTTCCGGAGGTATGCCGTATTTTTTGTGCAACAGCCAATCCAACCGAAGTGATTCTCGCTGAGACGCAGCAAGGGCGAGCGATCCTTGGCGTAGTGGATGGCTTTTGTGCCAATGACATCGAAGGCGATGAAGACATCCTGTGGCGCAAGAACCTGTTGCGGCAGATTGGCTACAAGCAGTGAATTGCAGAACGTGCTGGCACACCACATGTCGTAACAAATTGCCTGAATGCCTTGCGTAAAAGCAGTTCACACCGTCCCGGGATGCTGGCCCGGCCAGCCTCCTGATGTAACGAATCAAGTCAAAATGTTTACCTGCAGAGCAGATCCTTATACGATGAAGTCCGCTTCTACCGCTCTCCATCGGGTCTGAGCAGCCCGTGGTTATTATGCATGACAAAGCGACTTAAAAAATTGTGCTCTATGGCCATGCAAGATTTTGCGCGGCAAACAAGAAAAAATTGTATACAAGTTAACTCATACAATTAAATAGAATAACATTGAGCACCTGAACGATGAACAACCCTGATTTACTGACTGAAAACTCCAAAACCTTCAGCATAGTTATAGTAAATTACAAAACACCTGAAATCACCAAGATATGCCTGGACTTATTACACCAGCATTTTGGCAGCAACAGCGTCCCGGTATGGGTGGTTGACAACTATTCCGCCGATGAGAGCACTGAGTACTTACGAACGCTTGACTGGATCAATTTGATTGAACGCTCTGTTTCTGAACCAGAAGCGGGCCATATTGCCCATGGCAAGGCACTTGACCTGGTTCTCGAGCGTATTGACACCGATTATTTATTCCTGATGCACACCGATACATTTGTTTTCGACAAGAATGTTTTTCCGATGATGCTGAATAAATGTTTGAAAAACCCAAAAGTCGTGGCCGTCGGTTGTGTCGAGCAAATTAACCGCGGCACCGCCAGAACTGTCTGGCGCTATAGCTCACGACTATTCAAGCATCACTTCAGACGCCTGAAAATCTCCATGGGATTGCGCTCCAGAGAACCAAAGCCGTACAAAGAAGTCTACTTGAAAAGTTTCTGCACATTGTGGAACTGCAAACTTGTAAAACAGCACAACATGCACTTTTCGATGGATGATCGCGTGCCAGGCTATACGCTTCAGGACCGCATGACCGAACTGGGTTATGCCGTTGAAATGCTTTCACCGCGTAAAATTTTCAGCTATCTGGATCACATTCAGTCCGGCACTGTTGCAGCGGTTGGCGGCTATGCTAAAAATCATAGACGAACCAAAATGTACAACAACATCCTTAAGCGTCTGAACAAGGACGACAGAACAAATTGAGTTGCGAATAGACGCAACAAGCAGTGCATTCAACGCTGCATGAAGTCACCCACAGGTTTTTATATCAGGTCATTGGAGCGGTAATGGCACCCATCACTCAGGCACTACCTATCACCCTGTCCCCGGAGCTTGATTTCGACCAGAATGCCGCCAGCGCCTTTGGTGCCTCATTGACCGATAGCTATGTTCAGGCTACGCCATTTCCGCACATAGTCATCGACAACTTCTTGCACGAAGACCTGATTGCGAGCATCTGCTCGCATTTCCCGGTCGAGCCAACCAACAACGAAATGCTCTACGAGCGCGGCTATAAAGGTCAACGCAAACGTCAAATCAGTCCCAACGAATGCGACCCCTATTTGAAGACTGTTTTCAACGCCTTTAACTCGGCCCCCATGTTGCAGTTTCTTGAAAAGCTCACAGGCATCGAAGGTTTGATACCCGACCCCTACTTTACCGGTGGCGGCCTGCACGAAACGAAAAGCGGTGGTTTCCTGGGGGTGCACTCGGACTTCCGGCTCAACAAAAAACTTAATGTTGAACGCAGACTGAACATCATCATTTATCTGAATGAAGACTGGCAAGAGGAATACGGCGGCAACCTGGAACTGTGGGATGTCGGCATGAAGACCTGCCTTAAAAAAGTCCTGCCCATTTACAATCGCTGTGTCATTTTCAACACAGACAAGGACAGTAATCATGGGCACCCGGAGCCTTTAACGACTCCGGAACACATCACCCGCAGGTCTATCGCGCTTTACTACTACACTGCGGGAACCATGGCGATCGATCCGGCACAAAGAAACAAAACCCACTACAAACCAAGGCCCAAGGATCGTTTGAGCCTGAAGTACTACATCAATAAACTGATCAAGAAGAAAAACTGAACTGCAAAACGCCCGGGAGTGAGGCAAGGGCCTGAGTCGAGACGGTGAAACGGCATCAACGCTGGAAGTAATCTGACAGGCAATGGCCAGGAATCAGAAAGCATGGCTGAGCAACAGCCCGGCCTCGCCGTCCGGGCTGGCGTCGGAAAAGCCCTTGACGGCATACAACTGAAACTTCCATTCCTGATTGAGCTTGTGCGTGAGGAAGAGCGTCAGCTCCTTGATTTCGTCACCCGTGGAAACGACCTTCTGCCGCCAGTCGTAGGACACGCCCGCCGTGGTGCGCACGAACACGGGCATGGCAAAGCCCAGGCCGGCGAATATCGGGTTGTCGAAGTCGGAGCCCGACGGGTCGCCGAACTTTTTCCAGCCCAGGGTCGCGAACCCGGTCACAGGACCGAAGGCTTTGGCGACATCGACCTGGGCGGAATAGTCGGTTTTGCCGGTGCCCAGGCACTCGTCTTCGTCGGCGGTGGGCAACTTGACCTTGCCGATCAGGTCCACGAACAGCCCGCCAACGCTTCCGTCCAGCACGGCATAGCCGGCACCGGCAACGGTGTCGCCCAGACCGCTTTCCACCTTGCCGCAACCGCCGGGCAGCGGTTCGCCGTCAGGGCCGACCGAAGGATTGGTGATGCGTAGCCAGGGCACGGTGAGCTTGTAGGTCATGGGGCCGGTTTCGTATCTGCCCACCAGCGGGACGTACCATGTTTCGGAAGTCGTACCGGTGCCATAGTCGCCCCGGGAGTAGTCGGTTCCGATCGAGGTCGTAAAGGTATCGGCCAAGGTCGGCAAGGCCAGGCTGGCAAGCCAACCGACGAGCAGGATGCGCTTGGGGTCCATGTTCACCTCGTGTCTGACGTCATCGAAGTTCACACGCATGTTTTGTTGCGTGACTTACCCAGCCTAGTTACTTATGACGAAAGTGCATCATGACTGCACTGCTTAACCCGACTTGCCAGAGCGATCGACTTTTTCAACCGGCTCGACTTTTTCGACCTTCTCAACTTTTTCTGGCCGATCAACTTTGTCTATCTTCTCAACCTTTTCTGGCCGATCAACTTTCTCGACTTTCTCCGGACGTTCGACTTTCTCCACCTTCTCTACCTTCTCCACCCTCTCCACTTTCTCGACTTTGCCGGATTGCTCGACCCTCTCGACTCGCTCTGACTTGCCGGACTTGTCCACGTCCACGCCCACGCGTTCAATCTTGTCGCCACCGCCATGACTGTCACTCCCCCCGTGGCGAGTATCGTCGACAACGCGGCCTTCGCTCTCGGAGCGGCCGCTCCTGTCACCGCCCGAGCTCCCTGAACTCCCCGAGCTGTCAAAGTTGCCGGAGCCGCTTGAGTCGATCGAGTTGCCCGAGCCACTTGAGTCGTCGGTGTCTTGCTCGTTGGTGCCGTGTCGTCCGTGCCGGTTGCTCGCTGGCGAATCGGAGCGATCGCGGGGCAATTCAATACGCGTTGCCTGCACCTCCCGCGCGCCGGTGAACACGCCGTTGATCCGCACCCGTCGATCCAGCGCCAGCTCCGAAGCCTGCACACCGACAAACACGGTGTCGTGCGCCAGCGTCACATTAATGCCGCCCACCACCAAATGGCGGTCCTGCCGACCCTGTACCAGACCCTCGATCACCGCATTGTGTGCCCGGCCAATGAAAGGCAGGCTCGGATCGGGGCGGCTTTGGTTCACGTCCAGCTCGCGGCCGGACCAATGGCCGCGCACCAGCATTTCCTGCGCCGGGCCCGGGTGATTGCTGAGCTTGAGCCCCTGGAGATAGCCACTGCGATCCACCGGGCCGATGGCACTGGCCTCCTTGAGGCCGGGCGCCCGGTCGATGCGGCTGGCCACCACTTCGCCACGAGCATCGCGTAGCCCGCTGACCCGCACGGGATCCCCCGGACGCAGGCCGGCAGCGACCTGGGCACCGTTGGCCAGGCGTACCGGTTGCCCCATGACGCGCATCGGCATGGAGTCGCGCGGCAGGGCTGTCAAAGGGCCTTCGTAGGCGTGCAGGATAGAAATGCGCCCGGCCTCCAGACCACGCCGGGAACTGAACGCTTCCACGGCAACCACTTGGCCTACCGCCAGGCGGGCACTGGAGCTGGCGATGCCGTTCTCGCTGACAGGAACGTTTTTGTTGAAGTGCACTTCCACGCCATTGACGCAGATCGAGGCGAACCCGGTGATGGTGCCGACAATGCCGGTACCACCGATTCCTCCGTTATCGTTGCTGATGCCCGTGCCACCCACTCCGCCTGCAACGGCACCGGTGCCGCCAATGCCGCCAGGGCTCTTTTTCAGTGGTGCGCCGGTACCACCGATCCCGCCGTTGTCGGTGTCGATGCCGGTACCGCCCATGCCGCCAGGTGTTGCGCCCGTGCCGCCGGTGCCACCAGGTGCCTGGATGACCGGCACTTCGCTGGTGCCCGCATCATTCTGGCTGACACAGGCTGGGGCGGCTTGCAACACACTTGCAAGCCCGAGGCCCAGAACGAGGGCGATTGCACGAATCAGGCGCAATTTGACGGTCATGGTTCAGGGGCTGTTGGCGAATTGGGATCGGAAGCTTCAGTGTAGAAGTACAAGCCGACTGTGATGCGCTGGCGCGGTTGAAGGCTGGGCAGGTCCCGGGACTCCAGTTCGGCGGCGAGTCGGTTGAAGCTCAACAGGGCCTGCATTCCCTCGCTGGCCACGGCCTCGCGTAACGCCTCGACGCTCATCGGGGCCAGTGCGTCATAGTGGACGCTGCGTTCAAAAAAGGCCGGGGCTTCGCTGCTCAGGTTGTGAACCGCAGCGCAGGCATGATCGTGCAGATTGTGCCCCAGGTAAGCCGCTTTCTCATCGAAGCCCTTTTGTGGCACGAAGGCCTGGGCTTCAAGGTGCACGCGCTCTTGTTCGTCAAGGCGCACGACCCCCAGGCGCAACCACTCGTCCAACACCACCCGTGCCCTGATATCGGTACTGACCTTCGCCACCAAGGCGTCAAAGGAGCGGTCGCCGCCGACACTGGCCAATCGAGGCAACGGCAGTGGCTGGCCGGCGTCGTTGCAGAAGGGCGCGCTGGCCCAGGCGTTGACCAATTGCGCACCGAACGTGATGTTTTCCGGAAGCGTGGAAGCAGCCGGATCAGCGGTATTGCGCAAGCGCCGTACATCCTTGCGGTGCACACCGGTGAGCAGGCTGATGCGGCTGTCGGTCGGTGCCTTCTCGCCCAGGCGGAACTCACGGTCCGCCACTTCGACGAAAACCTCCTTGAGCAGGTCGGCAAACACCAGGTAGGTGACGCCTTTGCGCAGCATCAGGCGCACCAGCGGCTGCATGACATGCCGCAAGGCTTTGAGGAGCGAGGTGGGCAGCGTTGACGATTGCATTCAGCGAATTCCTGGGTAGATAACCCCAGTATAGCCGCGTGGGAAATAATCCCATGAATTTACCGAGAGCCGTGCCAACGCAATACCCGTTGCTATCCGGGAGCAGCTTGGGAGCAATTCGTCAGACTTACAGCTTCGCCTGAATTTCATGCGCGGGAACTTTTCCCGCGCAATGAAGCTGGCGCGAATTTACAGGAATGGATCGCTACCCCGGTACCGAGTTTTTTTGCGCACCGACACTGCCCGCCCTGCCGGCAACTGCCAGTGCCACGCAACAGGCCAGAAACGAGAATGCGACGAATGCGCCCATCACATGCAGGTAAGGCAACACGTGATTCCAGGCTCGAGCCACGCCCAGGAAAGCGGCGAATAGCCAACCGCTCATGGAAAGCGCACCCAACAAGGCGAGCCGCGTGCGGCCTGCACTGCGCAGCGCGACGAATGGAGCCTTCTGCAGCAGCGGGAAGCCGACTCGATGCAAGAGTGCACCGTTGAGGCTCAGCAGCGCGACGACCGTCACCTTGGCCCATAGTTTCTGATTGAGCAGATACGCGTCGCCTTCATTGAGGTAACCCTGAAGCACCAGCAACAGTCCACTTGCCCAAAGGGCCAGCAGTGCAAGGCTGACGATCTTCTGAGTTTCATCGAGGTATTCAAGCCTCGCCTGGTCCAGTATTTCCTTGCGCCAACTCCAAAGCTTGTGATCCGCCTGCAACACCCTCCCCAGGGCAATACACGTAGCGAGCAGATGACCGTACACGAGAAGCATTTTGAGCATTGCCTTGACCTTATTATTGTTTTGGCGCTGCGTTCCCTGCTTCGCTGAATTGAAACCGAATGATACAAATTTGCAATTGCATCTTCAAGACAAATCCTCGCTAACACGCACCTGCACAGACCACCATAAGACTTTCGTCGTATATGGGCCGCGCACTTTGTTGTCGATTTCACAGCGTCTGGTTCGACTACCTTTCAGGGAACGGTCTCAAGGAATTGCAGACTTCCCTGTCTAAACGCTTAAACCGGAATGAATCAGGAGAAGAGCATGCGCACACTGACCGTTGCCGCGTTCGTGAGTCTGGACGGCGTCATGCAAGCGCCCGGCGGGCCTGAGGAGGATTGCAGTAGCGGATTCCGCTTCGGTGGCTGGATCGTGCCCTACGCCGACAAAACCACCGGCCAGGCCGTAATGGACCTGTTTTCACAGCCATTCGAGTTGCTGCTGGGGCGTCGCACCTACGACATCTTCGCCGCCTATTGGCCGAACATTCAGGCCGATTCAACCCATCACACCATCGCTGACCTGTTCAACGCCGTTCCCAAGCATGTGGCCACTCATCACGCCGACTCGCTGGCCTGGCACAACAGTCATGCGCTGAAGGGCAACCTGGTCGACGCGATCAACGCGCTTAAACACCAGGACGGTCCTCAGCTACTGACCCAAGGCAGCGGCGATCTGGTGCGCCAACTGCTTGCCGCCGGCCTGGTGGACGAGCTGCGGCTGATGATTCATCCCATCCTGCTGGGGCGCGGCAAGCGCCTGTTCGACGACAACGCACAAGCGTCTGCCTTCACCCTGGTGAATTCGATCAGCTCACCCGGGGGTGTACTGATCGCCCGCTACATCCGCAGTGGCGAAGTGCGTACAGGTTCATTCGAAGGCGTCAGGTAGCGATAGCCAGCGTCGTGTCGCCCAGGTGAAATTAAGCTTGAACTAAGGTTGCCCCTTTAGTCTTCGACTCTTTTGAGTCGTCGAGCATTTCGAAGATGGGTAGTGTCGATACAAACGCCAAGCCACCATTCAGCATCGTTCTGGTTAATTACAAAACCCCGGAGCTCACCAGGATCTGCCTGGAACTGTTGCAGGAGCATGTCCAAAAATCAGGCATTGCGGTCTGGGTGGTCGATAACGGTTCGGCGGACGCCAGCGTCGAGTATTTGCGCTCGCTCGACTGGATCAACCTGATCGAACGCGATGCCCCCACCAAAGAACCGGGGCACATCGCCCATGGCAAAGCGCTGGACATGGCGCTGGCCAGGGTCAATACCGACTACCTGTTCCTGATGCACACCGACACGTTCGTCTTCGATGCAAACGTCTTTGCGATGATGATGGACCACTGCACCAAGGATCAAAACGTCATCGCGGTCGGTTGCACGGAGCAACTCAACCGCGGACTGCCAAGGACCGTTTGGCGCTTCACTTCACGCCTGATCAAGCACCACTACCGACGCCTGAAGCAATCGCTCGGCCTGCGCTCGAAGGAGCCGAAACCCTACCGGGAAACCCACTTGAAAAGCTTTTGCACGCTATGGAATGGCAGGCTGATGAAGCAGCAGGGTTTGCATTTTCAGATTGATGACCGTGTGCCCGGTTATGAGCTGCAAGACCGCGTGATCAGGCTTGGCTACAAAGTCGTGTTCCTTTCGCCCGGCAAAATCTTCAAGTACCTGGACCACGTCCAGTCTGGCACCGTCGCTGCTGCGGGCGGATATGGCCAAGGTCATCGACGGACGAAAATGTACCAGGATATTCTCAAGCGCTTCAGTGCAACCCACTCCTCGATGTCTTGAATAAACCAGCGCCCACAAGAAAGCCCGCTGACCGTCGCCGGTTCAGCGGGCTTTTCGCATCAGGCTAATACTGGCTCACTGTTGCAGGATAAAGGTCGCCAGGCTTTTCAGGTCGTCCGGGCTCAACTGCGCGAAAGGCGGCATGGGCACATCCCCCCACTTCCCGCTGCCACCGTGCTGGATGCTGGACATAAGCCTGTCCATTGCCTGCGGGTCCTTGGCATATTTGGCCGCCACGTCGCGGTAGGCCGGGCCTACCACTTTGTGATCGATCGCGTGGCAGGACAGACAGGCGTTGTTCTGCAGCAAAGCCTTGGCGTCGACATTTGCCCCAGCCCCAGCCACCGGCGGGAGCTGGGCCACCGGGGCGTTCGAGGCCGCCAGAACATCGGCATCATTGGCCTTCGCACTGCCGTAGGTCACCGCCAGGTAAGCGCCGATAACACTCACATCCCGGTCGCTGATCGGGGCTCCGTACACGTGCTGCATCTTGCCCGCTTCGGCGGTCCACTGCGCCATGCTCAGGCCTGGCGGCTGGAAGTTGATGTAGTCGGCCGAATGGCAGACGGAACACTTCTGCTGCGCCAAAGCGTAGCCAGGCATCGTGCTGGGCTTGAACGCAGCGGTTTCAGGCGGCAGCGTGATGGACAGCGGCGCGGCACCAGCCAGGGTCGCCAGACAAACCTGAGCCGCGCAGAGCAAGGCGGTCATGCATTTCACAAGTTTCATGCGGCTCTCCTCAGGCGACGGTCACATGGGTGGTTTCGACGACGTGGCGGCGGTAGCCCGCTGGGTTCCAGTCAGCCTGCAGCGGTTGCGTCTCGCCAGCACTGTTGCTGGCCCGCACCATCAACGGTGTGGCGCCCTTGCCGGTAAAGGTGATCGGCAGTGTCCACTCACGGAAGGAGTAACGGCCAAGGTCCTGCCCGAGCGTGGATTCACGCCAGGTTTTTCCGCCGTCGATCGACACCTCCACCTTGTTGACCCCAACGCCACCGTCGAACGCGATGCCCTTGAGCACCACGCTTTTGTTCAGCGGCAATACATCGCCGTGTTTAACGCTGGTGATGAAACTGCGGACCGGCAATCTGGAAATCGGCTGGGTTTTCGCCGCCGTGGTGCCTGGGGCAATGCAGAAGCAATCGTTATCCGGAACCCGGTAACCCTTGGCCATGAAGAAACCGTCGTAGGTGTGGTCGACGACTTCGATCTCACTCAGGTGCTTGACCCAGTAGGTGCCGAAGTAGCCTGGCACCACCAGACGAATCGGGTATCCGTTGAGAAATGGCAGGTCGGTGCCATTCATCGACCACGCGATCATGGGCTCGCCGTCCATGGCATGGCTGATGTCCAGCGCCTTGATGAACTCCGGCGTGCTTGGCAACACCGGTTTATCGAGCCCACGGAAGGTCACTTGCCGGGCCTCGGCTTTCACACCGGCCTTTTCCAGCACAGCCTTGAGCGGCACGCCCACCCAGCGCGCATTGCCCATGGAGCCATTGCCCAACTGCGCGCCGAACACTCGAGGCATCGAGAAGCCACGGCTGTTACCCGAACACTGATTGACGGCCACCACTTCTACCGGTGCGGCAAGGGCCTTGAGCTCGGCAAGGGAAAGCGACAGCGGCGTCTCGACCGAGCCCTTGATCGTCAGGCTGTAGCTGTCCGGATCGATGCTGGTCGGGAAATTGGCCAGGTGGTAGCGCACGAAAAAGGCGTCATTGGGCGTGATCGGTCCTTCGTTGAAGACCGGGAACGGCGTTTCCAGATGCGGCGGCCGAGTGGTCACCAGGGTCAACGGGCGTTTTTGCGGGTATTGCACCAGCGGTCGTGGGCCTGCGGCAAAGGTCACGTCTTCGACGGATTCGCTGGCCGCTGCGGATTCATGGGCTGCCCTGGCCAGGCTTGCCAGCGGCGACGCCACCAAAGCCAAAGTGAAAGCATCGCGTAAAACCCGCCGGCGGCTCGGCTGGCTGCTGTCTACAAAACTGAACTTCATTCTGCGCTCTCTATGATTGTTTTATTGAGATGCAACTGACTGTGGGAGCGAGCTTGCTCGCGATGGTCGTTAACGAAAACGCGTGCTTACTGACTAAACGCAGCGCACTTGAGTCCATCGCGAGCCAGCTCGCTCCTACAAATTCCCGCCAGGGCGGAGAGGTATCAGGCTTACGGTTTCGCCTTACCGAGGTCGGAAAACAAACCAGTATCGTCAGGGCCAAAGTGCCTGCTTCTCATTGAGCGTCAGTGACTTGACAATTGATGACAGGAACCCCCGTTACGGCCGGCGTAGACGCTCCGAGCTCAAAGCGTTGCCTGTGCCATCGCCCACAAAAAAACCCACTGACCGTCGCCGGTTCAGTGGGCTTTTTCACATCAGTCTAAAAACTGCACTCGCCTGCTGCCGCCAAGGCAATGGTCTGTCCAAATTGCATAAACGCCAGCTTGTAGGAGCGAGCTTGCCCGCGATGGAAGTCAACGATAACGCGCGCTGCCTGAGTGCCCGCGTTGTCCTGGCGTTTTTCGCGAGCAGGCTCGCTCCTACAAAGGGACTTCATACATCCGCAAAATCAGTTGGGTTCGCGATAAACGGAAAAATCGCTACAAAAAAAGCCCGCCAACCGTCACCGGTTCAGCGGGCTTTCTCACATCTACCTAAAATCGGCCCTAGCCTGCTACTGCGGATCGACCTGATCCAGCACGCGGTTCACCGATAGCTCTGCCAAGGCAATCATCTGTTGAATGCCCAGCGCCAAATTGCATTTTGGGCCGGAGAGGATAAACGCCAGTTCACTGGCCATGACACTGGCCGACGCAAGGGTTTCACAGGCGTGAACCAGGAGGGTTTCGTTGTTGACGTTGGGGGCGATGGTGAAGATGGGGTTGGGGCGGCGCTCGGCCAATTTAGGCTTACAAGATGAGGACTCGGAATCGACGTCTATCTGCGCGGCCGTATCAGGGGGATTCGGAGTTGGTTTTATCATTGTGAAGCTCCTATGAAGTGAGCATCTCCCCATTCGCTACCACGCAAGATAGGGAGACGGCTGTACACAGGGTGGTAGACCGGTCATAGAAACCCGGCAGGCCGAAGCCTCCCATGCACAGCCGCCACAAAGCAGCCAGCACAAAAAAACGCCCTGAGGCGTTCTGGGTCTATGAAGAAACCGGGCTACCACACCCGTTCGCTGAATTGGCAGCGACGGGGGGAAGGTTAACGACAGGACTTCCGAAGCGCAAGCCCGGTAAAGCATCAAAAAACCCAAGGAGATGGATGTAAGTCCGCTGTCCTAATGAGGCCCGCTTTCTACTTAAATGCAAAAACCACTAACTCATAAATGCCAAAGAGAGAAGCCGTGATGGCATTTTGTTTTTTGACGATGTACATTACCCGCACAAAGCCATGAATAACGCACAAATCAAGTTCAGCTTTTTATATTTTTTTTGCAAGCCAAACAAGATCACGAGCCAATGATATGCCTCTTAGTTCAAACTCATTAATTCACTTAACAAGTACTCGTAAAGCCCTCGAAGGAATCCTAGAAAATAGTTTTCGTGTAAAATACTGCAAAGAACAAATAAAGTGGAATAAAAAAACCTCTACCATTCATGTTCCGATGGTTAGCTTTTGCGACATCCCCCTATCGCAGATAAAAGACCATATATCTAGTTATGGATTCTACGGCATTGGTCTCACACGAGAGTGGGCGGTTCGCAACCGACTAAACCCTGTACTATATGTAGAACAATATTCCCATCTTGCACATAGCTACGAACAGGCAATTACACACTTTAGCAAAAATGAGGACGAGGACGAGGGTGAAGACGAAAATGAAGATAAAGATGAAGCAACCGAAAGAGCACACAAACAATTAGTCGATATTGCCAGATATACAAAAAACTACGAAGGAATGCTTGAGAGAAATGGCGAGACAGCAAAGAAGTATAGATTTTCAGATGAACGAGAATGGCGATATGTTCCTGACATAGATCACACATGCAAAATGTACTATAACAAGTATGATTTTGCGGAACCCGGCGCAAAAGAAGAAGCCGCAAAAAGCGTTGCTGACTTACGGCTTAAATTCGAGCCTGACGATATAAAATATATAATCATAAAAGACGAAAGCGAAATCACCGAATTCGTAAATCATCTTCGCGCTTCGAAAGGAGCAAATTTCAGCATGCACACTGTAGAAAAGCTAACAACTCGCATACTTACATCAGAGCAAATCAAAACAGACTTTTGATTTAACAATACCACCGAATCATACAAGCTCAGCATTACCATCAGTCTGTCAAAAAAAACCCACTGACCGTCGCCGGTTCAGTGGGCTTTTTTGATCCGGCAGTCTAATTAGAGAGCCATATCACTCGCAGCATTAGCCTTCGGCGCTTTCGCATCCGTATCGACAGTCACTGGCTTCACAGCCGGCGCAATCACCGCTGGTGGCGGAGTCAGTTCCAGCACCTTGGCAGTGTAGGCCCATTCTTCAGCAACCTTCTCAGGGCTGGCGTTCAGCTGGGTGCCGTAGCTCGGTACGATCTGGTGCAGTTTTGCCTGCCACTCAGGGGTCGCGACCTTGTCCTTGAACACTTTCTGCAGCACGGTCAGCATGATCGGCGCGGCGGTCGAAGCGCCTGGGGAGGCGCCCAGCAGGCCGGCGATGCTGCCGTCTTGCGAAGCGACGATTTCGGTGCCCAGTTTCAGCACGCCACCGGCGGCTTCGTCACGCTTGATGATCTGCACGCGCTGGCCGGCCTGCCACAGGCGCCAGTCTTCAGCCTTGGCGTTCGGGAAGTATTCCTTCAGGGCGTTGAGGCGGTCTTCGTCAGACAGCATCAACTGGCCTGCCAGGTACTCGACCAGCGGGTATTCCTTGATGCCGACCTTGGTCATTGGCCACACGTTGTGGGTGGTCGTGGTGGTCAGCAGGTCCAGGTACGAACCTTCTTTCAGGAACTTGGTGCTGAAGGTCGCGAACGGGCCAAACAGGATCACGCGCTTGCCGTCCAGCACGCGGGTGTCCAGGTGCGGAACCGACATCGGCGGTGCACCAACGGAGGCTTTGCCGTAGGCCTTGGCCAGATGTTGCTCGGCGATGGTCGGGTTCTCGGTCACCAGGAACGAGCCGCCTACCGGGAAGCCTGCGTATTCCTTGGCTTCAGGAATGCCGGACTTCTGCAGCAGGTGCAGGGCACCGCCGCCGGCGCCGATGAACACGAACTTGGCGTCGGTTTCGGTCTTGCTGCCGTCTTTCAGGTTTTTGTAGCTGACACGCCAGCTGCCGTCTTCGTTCCGGGTGATGTCCTGTACTTCGCTGGACAGCTTCAAGTCGAACTTCGGCGTGGTTTGCAGGTGCGCAACGAACTGGCGGGTGATTTCGCCGAAGTTCACGTCGGTACCCAGCGGGCTCCAGGTGGCCGCGATCTTCTGGCTCGGGTCACGCCCTTCCATCATCAGCGGCACCCACTTTTTGATCACAGCCGGGTCTTCGGAGTACTGCATGCCGGCGAACAGCGGGCTCGCTTGCAGGGCTTCGTAGCGTTTTTTCAGGAACTTGATGTTGTCATCGCCCCACACGAAGCTCATGTGCGGTGTGGAGTTGATGAACGAACGCGGGTTCTTCAGCACGCCTTGCTGAACCTGCCAGGCCCAGAACTGACGGGAGATCTGGAACGCTTCGTTGATTTCAACGGCCTTCGGGATCGAAACCTTGCCGTTCTCGTCTTCAGGGGTGTAGTTCAGCTCGGCCAGGGCGGAGTGACCGGTACCGGCGTTGTTCCAGCCGTTGGAGCTTTCCTGGGCGACGCCGTCGAGGCGCTCGATCATTTCCATCGAAGTGCCGGGTTCCAGCTCATTGAGCCACACACCCAGGGTCGCGCTCATGATGCCGCCGCCGATCAGCAGTACGTCGACTTTCTTGGCTTCTTCGGCCTGGGCTGTCGTCATCCCCAACGACAAGGCCAGCCCCAGCAGGGCTGTGTTCACTTTCTTAAACATCTGTAGCACCTATGATAAAACGCCATCCGCCCTTCCGTCCTCATGCGCACAACCCCGTGTTTCACGGCAGTCACGGGTGCGGCACTCAAGGATTGCAGGGTGGGCACACAAGGCCGACGAACCGCATCGACCCCACTTTAATGTCCCTTCTGAACTGACTTTTTATCTTTATTGGCTTCAGCTACTTGAGCGACAGTGATTCTGCTCGCCCGTCTCAAGGACAGGAAAACTGAATAGATCAAACCAAGTTGTCGCGAAGAATATCACGACAAGGCTTACCCGCGCGTCTGTTCCCGACCGGTTAGCCCGGGCCCGGGCGCCCGGCCTTCTATACTCATCCTGTTTTTCTCAACGAGTGTGTGAGCAACAGCCATCAGCGATAGGAGCAGTCATGAGCGACAAAGACGATCTGCGCAAGTACTCCTCTCAGGTAATCGACGGCGTAGAGGCCGCACCGGCACGCGCCATGCTGCGGGCCGTGGGCTTTACCGATGCAGACTTCACCAAGCCGCAGGTAGGCATCGCCTCGACCTGGGCCATGGTCACGCCCTGCAACATGCACATCGACAAGCTGGCGCTCGAAGCCGAAAAAGGCGCGAATGCCGCCGGTGCCAAGGGCGTGATCTTCAACACCATCACCATTTCCGACGGCATCGCCAACGGCACCGAAGGCATGAAGTATTCGCTGGTGTCCCGCGAGGTGATCGCCGACTCCATTGAAGTGGTCACCGGTTGCGAAGGCTTCGACGGCCTGGTGACCATCGGCGGTTGCGACAAGAACATGCCGGGGTGCCTGATCGGCATGGCGCGGCTGAATCGCCCGTCGATCTTTGTCTACGGCGGCACCATCCAGCCGGGGGCTGGCCACACCGACATCATTTCCGTGTTCGAGGCCGTGGGCCAACACGCGCGGGGCGACATCAGCGAGATTCAGGTCAAGCAGATCGAGGAAGTGGCGATTCCCGGTCCCGGTTCCTGTGGCGGCATGTACACCGCCAACACCATGGCCTCGGCCATTGAAGCATTGGGCATGAGCCTGCCTGGGTCCAGCTCCCAGGACGCCATCGGCACCGACAAGGCGTCGGACAGTTTCCGGGCCGGCCAGCAGGTCATGGAGTTGCTCAAACTCGACCTCAAACCTCGCGACATCATGACCCGCAAAGCCTTCGAGAACGCCATCCGCGTGGTGATCGCCCTCGCCGGCTCGACCAACGCCGTGCTGCATCTGCTGGCCATGGCCAATGCGGTGGATGTCGAACTGACCCTGGATGACTTCGTCGAGCTGGGCAAGGTTTCCCCGGTGGTCGCCGACCTGCGCCCCAGCGGTAAATACATGATGAGCGAGCTGGTGGCCATCGGCGGCATTCAACCGCTGATGAAGCGTATGCTCGATGCCGGCATGCTGCACGGCGATGTGCTGACCGTCACCGGCCAGACCCTGGCGGAAAACCTGGCCAGCGTGCCCGACTACCCGGCCGGCCAGGACGTGATCCGGCCTTTCGACCAGCCGATCAAAAAGGACTCCCACCTGGTCATTCTGCGCGGCAACCTCTCGCCCACCGGCGCCGTGGCCAAGATCACCGGCAAGGAAGGCCTGCGCTTCGAAGGCACGGCCCGGGTCTATCACGGCGAAGAAGGTGCGCTGGCCGGCATTCTCAATGGCGAAGTCCAACCCGGCGAAGTGATCGTGATCCGTTACGAAGGGCCAAAGGGCGGTCCGGGCATGCGCGAAATGCTCTCGCCGACGTCGGCGGTCATGGGCAAGGGCCTGGGCAAGGAGGTGGCGCTGATCACCGACGGGCGTTTTTCCGGCGGTTCCCACGGGTTTGTGGTCGGGCATATCACGCCGGAGGCCTTTGAGGGCGGGCCGATTGCGCTGGTCGAGAATGGCGACAGGATCATCATCGATGCTGAAACCCGGCTGATTACCGTGGACGTCTCCGAGGCTGTGCTGGCCGAGCGCAAGAGCCGCTGGGTGCGGCCGCCATCCAAGTACACACGCGGGGTGTTGGCCAAGTATGCGAAGACGGTGTCCAGTGCTTCGGAGGGGGCTGTGACGGACAAATACCTGTAGCCCGTAGTTTTGCGTTGTATGGTCTGCCGCCTTCGCGAGCAAGCCCGCTCCCACAGAGGATCTCCATTTGCCGAAGATCACCTGTGGGAGCGGGCTTGCTCGCGAAGGCGTCCTGTCAGGCAACCTCTACCTCAAAACCTGAACCGATCAACCGACCGCAACAACTGCCCCGCCGAAGCCGTCCACCCGATCACCTTGCAGTCGTCACCGGTTGCTTTTGCGCCATGCCGCGCAACGACACCAGCAACAGGCTGACAAACGCACCGGCGACCGCGATGGCCATGTCCTTTTGCGAATCCCAGGGATCGTTTTGCGCACCGACGAAGGCCTTCGCCGTGTCTTTGCCCAGGAAAGCACCGCCGATCCATTCCACCAGTTCGTACAAGGCGGATGTCGACAGCATGATGTTCAGGGTCACGAAAAACAGCCAGAACCCGCGCAGCGGCGTCAGGCGCCACAGCACTTCGCGCACCGGATAAACCAGCAGCAGCCCATAGCTCAGATGTACCAGGCGGTCGTAGTGATTGCGATGAGCACCTGTCGCCCGGTCGAAACTGAAGCCCAACCACGCCGAAGACCATTGTTCGTAAGGCACCAGGGAATAGGTGTAGTGGGCGCCCAGTTCATGCACGCACAGAAACGCAAACACCAGCGTGATGGACACCGCAGACAAGCGAAACCGGCGAGAAACCGCTACCAACGTCCCCACCAGCAACAGCACCAGCAGGTTTTCCAGCGCCCAGTCCACCCGGCTGCGGGGAGCAAAACCCGACACCACGACAATCACCAGAAACACCATGAGCAACGTCAGGTCGTGCCGTAAACGCGGGTCAGGCTGCATGGCGCAATACCTCGAAGTCAGGGCATCGCCCTTTTAACTTCGAGGTACGGTCACCGGGCAAGTTCGCTTTTTTCCTCCATCGCATGCTACGTTGTACGATGACTGACGAATGTTCGAACAGTCATCGCGCTATCCCTACAACAACAAGGAAACACCCATGAAAAAAGCAAAAGTGCTGATCGGTTTTCTGTGCCTGTTCACCGGCTACGTCGCCGCCACCCCGGCCGCCGCGGACAAAGACGTGGCCCAGGCGGTCGACCACCTGACCCAGGCCATGCTGCAAAAAGACATCCCGGAGCTGAACGCCTTGACCGCCGAGAACCTGACCTACGGGCATTCCAGCGGCAAGATCCAGGACAAGCAGGCCTTCATCGCCGACATCGAAACCGGCAAAAGCGCCTTCAAGACCCTTGAGATGCAAAACCAGACCATTACCGTCTCGGGCGATGTCGCGCTGGTCCGTCACCACTTCTCGGCGCAAGCGCTCAAAGGCACCGAAGTGGTGCCCACCGAAATCGAAAACTTCCAGATCTGGCAAAAGCAGAACGGCAAATGGCTGCTGGTAGGACGGCAGGCGTACAAGTTCTGATGCACAGCTAAAACCACCCCATAACCTGTGGGAGCGAGCTTGCTCGCGAAGGCGCAGTGTCAGTCAACCTCCCTGTTGGATGTGCCGACCTCTTCGCGGGCAAGCCCGCTCCCACAGGAATGTTGGCCGGCCACAGAATTGGCATTCACTGAAGATCAGAACTGTGGGAGCGGGCTTGCTCGCGAAGGCGCAATGTCAGTCAACCTCCCTGTTGGATGTGCCGGCCTCTTCGCGGGCAAGCCCGCTCCCACAAAAGGGATAGACGGTGGTCAGTTGCCCCTCCATTCCCGCGGGCTGAGCCCGGTCTTGCGACGAAACGCCCGGGCCAGCGCCGAGGGGCTTTCGTAACCGACTTCCTCGGCAATCAGCGCAATCGGCCGGCCCTCGCGCAAGCGTTTCTGCGCCAGGCTGATGCGCCAGCTCACCAGGTAATCCACCGGCGTTTGCCCGACCACCCGACGAAAATGTTCGGCGAAACTGGCCCGCGACATGTTGGCGGCGACCGAGAGTTCGGCCACGCTCCAGGCCTTGGCCGGGGTTTCATGCATCAGGCTCAGGGGCCGCGCCAGGCGCGCATCGGCGAGGCCGGCCATCATGCCCGGTTGCTGGCCACCCGTACTCAGAATGTGTCGCAGCAACAGAATCACCAGCAGTTCAAACAACCGGTCCATGACGGCTTCACGTCCGCATGTGCCGTCAAACGCCTCGTTGAACAGCCATTCCAGAGTCCCGGCCAGTGCCGGGATTTCATCGAGCTTAAGCACCAGGTAATCAGGCAGTGCCGCCGCCAGGGCATTGCCCGCGCCGCCGTCGAAATCCAGGGTCGCGCAGACCAGTTGCGTGCCGGACGCTTCTGAAGCGAACAGGCGATGCCGATAGGGTCGGGGGAAAAATATCAGGGTCGGTTCGGTCAGTTGCAGATCCGGCTGATCCCCCAACCTGAGCAGCAACTCACCCGCCTGAAGCAGGTGCAAATGACCGCTGACCTGTTGTCCGTCGAAGGCGGTGGTACCGCAAAACGTGCCGCTATGGAACGTGCCGGCATTGACGCCAAAGTGTGTGAGCAACGTAGACAAGCGATCCATGACAAGGCTCCCGAAGGCAGTTCTGGACGATCTGTCGCATATCCTCGACTATTTGCACCCAACAAGCCAGGCGTTCTCCCTAACATCAGCTCCGTACCCAGCGCATTCCGCGCTTCACACCACGGAGTATCACCATGACCCGCATTACCCCGATCAGCCTGGAACACGCCACCGACGCCACCCGCCCGCTGCTGGAAGGCGTGCAGAAGAAAATCGGCTTTTTGCCCAACGTCTTCAAAGTATTGGCCCACGCCCCGGCGGTGTTGGCCTCGTACCTGCAAAACTCGGCCGCACTGGGCAAGACGTCCCTGAGCGCCACGGAAAAAGAAGCGGTGTCCCTGGCTACTTCGCAGGTCAACGGCTGCGACTACTGCCTGGCCGCTCACACGCTGTTCGCCGGCAAGGCCGGGCTGTCGAAGCAGGACATCCTCAGCGCACGACACGGTGAACTAAACGCCATAGCCACCCTCGCCCGCCAGATCACCGAAAGCCGTGGCCACCTGACCGTCGAACAGATCGCCGCTGCGCGTGCCGCCGGTATCGACGACGGCAAGATCATCGAAGTGATCGCCCATGTAGCTTCGCAGACATTGACCAACTACCTGAACAACGCAGTGCTGACCGACATAGACTTCCCGGCCATCGATGCCTGAGCCCATCTAGCGTAAATCCTGTCTGAAAAAACCTGTGGGAGCGGGCTTGCTCGCGAAGGCGGTGTGTCAGTCGACAGCATTGGTGTCTGATACGCCGCTTTCGCGAGCAAGCCCGCTCCCACACTGACTTTATTCAAGCGACAGAGATGCGCATGACGTCACGATCAGGTATTGGTTTTCAGCTTGGTCCACAGCCTCGTGCTCAACCGTGCGATGGCCGCGGGCAAGTCCTCGACGGTGAACAGCTTGTCCATCACGCTTTTCGGCGGGTAGATCGCCAGGTCCTGCTTCACCGCCGGGTCAACGAAGGCATCCGCCGCACTGTTGGGGTTGGCGTAATGGATGCTGTTGCTGATGTTGGCAATCACCTTCGGCTGCAGCAGGTAGTTCATGTAGGCGTAGCCGTTGCGCTCATGGGGCGCGTTCTTGGGCATGACGACCATGTCCAGCCACAAGGTGGAACCCTCGTCCGGGATCGAGTAGGCAATATCGATCCCGTTTTTCGCCTCCCTGGCACTGGCGGCGGCCTGCACGATATCGCCGTTGAAACCGATCACCGCGCAGACGTTACCGTTGGCCAGGTCGCTGATGTACTTGGACGCATGGAAATACTGGACGTAAGGCCGGATCTTCAGCAGCGCCTGCTCGGCTTTCTTGTAGTCGGCAGGCTCATGGCTGTGGGGCGGCAGGCCCAGATAGTTAAGCGTGATCGGCAGGATCTGCGTCGGGTTGTCGATGATCGCCACCCCACATTCGCTGAGCTTCTTGATGTTGTTCTCGTCGAAAAACAGGCTCCAGGACCGGGTGACGTCGGTATTGCCGAAGATCGCCTTGATCTTCTCGACGTTGTAACCGATGCCCGCCGTGCCCCACATGTAGGGGTAGCCGTACTGGTTGCCCGGATCGTTGACCTCAAGTTTTTTCATCAACGCCGGATCGAGGTTTTTCCAGTTGGGCAACTGGCTCCGGTCGAGTTTCTGGATGGCGCCGGCCTTGATCAGGCGCGACAGGAAGTGGTTCGACGGGCTGACCACGTCATACCCGGTGTTGCCGGTCATCAGCTTCGACTCCAGCACTTCGTTGCTGTCGTGGATGTCGTAGGTCGCCTTGATCCCGGTTTCCTTGTTGAAGTTGACCAGGGTGTCGTCGGCGATGTAGCCGTTCCAGTTGGAAATATTGACGGTTTCGTCGGCATGAGTCACGGCGGAAAAGGTCGAGATCAGGGCCACAAGGGAAAGCGTATTGACGCGCATGTTGAATCACCTTCGATGGGAAGTGCTTTTGTTCTTGTTGTGAAACGGGTGTTTTCAGATTTCGCTTCTGGCCCGGACCGCTTCCACGCGCATACGCAGCATGGCACCGATATCGAGCAACGGCTTGGGCGGTAGCCAGCCTGGCTGCGCCCGTTGAATGACCGAGTGCAGCAACAGCGAATCACGACCCGAGGCCAGTTCCGCCAGCAAGCGGCCCCACAGCGTGCCCCGTGCCACGCCGGAACCATTGCACCCGGCCACGGCGAAAACGCCCTCCTCGACTTTGCCGAAATACGGCTGCCCGGAACGCGAAGCGCTGAGATGACCGGTCCAGGTGTATTCGATGTCCTGCTCGCCGAGCATCGGGAAACGTCGTTGCAACCCCAGCACATGGTGCTGGCGGCGGATCGACAATTCGCTCAATGAAAGATCCCGCGAGCGGTATTCCGCGGTGTTGCGGATCATCACCCGGCGATCCGGGGTCAGGCGCACCGTGGCGCCCAACGGGCGGGTCGACAGCACGCCCCAAGACGCCGGCGCACCAAGGGCTTGAAACTCTTGATCGCTGAGCGGCCGCGTAAGGCTGGCGCTGAGCTCCATTGCGAAGGTGCCGCTGTCATCGATGCCCGCGCGAGGGATAAAGGCGTTCAGGCAGACCAAAACCTGTTTGGCTTCGACACTGCCGTTTTGGCCCCGGGCGCGAATCCGGCCGTCGCCCAGGCGCTCAAGACCTGCGATATCGGTGTTCTCGTAGACCGTCACTGTCGGCGGCAAGGCATCGAGCAGGCCCCGAACGTACTTCGCCGGTTGCAGCAGTGCATTGCCGTTGCCGCACCAGATCGCGGCGCGGTAGTGCCGGCTGCCGAGTTTTTCGATCAATGACTCGCCTTGCAGAAATTGCGCGCTGGCGCCAACGGCACGCAGGGTCTGCAGCTTGGCTTCGACGTGAGTCAGCTTGCGTGGGTCGCTGACGGCGAAGAAATAACCCGACTCCCTGAAGTCGCATTCGATGCCATGGCGGCTAATCTGCTTGCGGACTTCGTCGGCGGCTGCGCGGCCGATTGCCGTATCCGCTTGATACCCGGCGAACCCGTCGCTCCCCAGTAGCTCCCCGGCAGCGGGATGCTCATGAGCCACCACAAAACCGGAGTTGCGCGCCGAAGCGCCTTGCGCGGCACGCTGGCGGTCAACAACCACGATACGTGCCTGGGGGTGCATTTGCGCCAGAGCGTGCGCCGCACTGAGGCCAGTGATGCCAGCACCGATCACCAGCCAATCGGCTTGCTGCGCGCCTTTGAGCGGCTCGCGCAAGGGGGAACTCCCCGCTTGCGCAATCCAGCCACAGATATTTTCCATGTGTCACCTCAGGTTCTTGTTCTGCGAACCGTCTCGATCCAAAACAGCACTGCATGCAGAATTTGCATAAGCTGTTTTCGAGGACGGTGGCGATGACTAGAATCTAAAGGCTCAAAACGCAGGCAACCAACGTTATTAAATCATCGAGGCATTCTGAAAACGCATGGACAAGATTCGCCACGTGCCTTCGCTGCAGGGCTTGCAGGCTTTGCTCGAGGTTGCCGGGTCAGGCAGCTTCACCCAAGCGGCGCAAAAGCTCTGCCTGACCCAGAGCGCGGTGAGCCGACAGATTCAGCAACTGGAGAGCCACTTTGGCCTGCCGCTGTTTGTCAGGAGCAGCCGCAGCCTTCAACTGACCGCCGAGGGCGAACAGGTACTGGCCAGCGCCCGCAGCATCCTTGAACAGTTGCGCACCCTCGAAGACCGGCTCGCGCCGCAAAAACGCCCGTTCCGCATTCGCATGCACGTGTCACTGGCGGTGCGCTGGCTGCTGCCCAAACTGAGCGATTTCTACCGGCATCACCCGGACGTATCCCTGGCAATCGAAACCGTAGCCACCGAAGTGGTTGAGCCGGCCAGCGACAGTGACGCCTACATTCTCTATCTGCCTGAGCCGTCCACAGCGCCCGATTGCCTGACCCTGTTCGAAGAGGCATTGGTGCCCGTGTGCGCGCCAGGGCTCGGCACCAACGACCGGCCGTTGGCTTCGCAAGAAGATCTGTCGGGTTTCGCGTTGCTGCACCGCTCCTCTGATCAACATGACTGGAAGGTCTGGCTGTCAGCCCATGGTGGCATGTCGCTGCATGACTACCGGCACATCCCTTTCAACCTCGACGAACTGGCACTCGATGCCGCCGCCCGGGGCCTGGGCGTGGCGATGACCGACATGACCCTGGCGGGTGAGTCGATTCAACGGGGCGAACTGGTGATTCCGTTCGGGGAGCCGTTGAAGACCCGGGGGATCTACTCGCTGTGCCTGCAACCCTCGGCCAACGCGCATCCCGCCTGTGGGGCGGTGATGCAGTGGTTCACCGCGCAAGCCACTGCATGACCCTGTAGGAGCGAGCCTGCTCGCGAAGAGGCCTTCACATTCAAAATCAATCTCAACTGACACACCGCCTTCGCGGGCAAGCCCGCTCCCACAGGGGTTGCTCAATCATCCTCATGCAACTTGATGCCGCGTTTATGCAACACATAGGGCACCATCAGCACCAGCAGCGTCAGGGCGAGGAAGAATGCCGAGATCGGTTGCGTGACGAACACCGTCCAGTCGCCCTGGCTGATGGACAAGGCGTTACGCAGTTGTTTCTCGGCCATCGGCCCCAGCAGCATGCCGACGATCACGGGGGCGACGGGGAAGTCGAAACGCCGCATCAACACCCCGCCCCAGCCAATCGCCAACATCAGTAGCAGGTCGAAGGATGAGTGGCGCATGCCGTACACGCCGATGGTAGCGAATACCAGGATGCCGGCATTCAGGTATGGCCGGGGGATTTGCAGCAGTTTGACCCACAGCCCCACCAGCGGCAGGTTCAACACCAGCAGGATGACGTTGCCGATATACAGCGACGCCACCAATGTCCAGACCAGGTCGGCGGAGGTTTCGAATAGCATCGGCCCCGGTTGCAGGTTGTAGTTCTGAAACGCCGCCAGCAGGATCGCCGCGGTAGCGGACGTCGGGATGCCCAGGGTCAGCAACGGCACCAAAGACCCGGTCGCGCTGGCGTTGTTGGCCGCTTCCGGGCCGGCGACGCCTTCGATGGCGCCCTCGCCCTTGTTGGCGGAAAACTCCTTGGGGTACTTGCTGAGCTTGCGCTCGGCGGAATAGGACAAAAAGGTTGGAATCTCGGCGCCACCGGCCGGAATCGAACCAAACGGGAAACCGATCAGCGTGCCCCGAAGCCACGCGGGCACCGAGCGTTTCCAGTCCGCGCGGGTCATCCACATCGAAGTCAGGCGATGCCGTCCTTCGTTTGATTCCCCTTGATAGAGCAGGCTGTACAACGCCTCGCCCACCGCGAACAAACCGACCGCCACCAGCACCACTTCGATGCCGTCCACCAGTTCGGGCACGCCGAGGGTGTAGCGGGCAATGCCCGAGGTCGAGTCCAGCCCGATCAAACCGATGGTCAGCCCGACGCCGAGCGAAGCGAACCCGCGCAGCATCGAAGCGCCGAGCACTGCCGACACGGTGGTGAACGACAGCACCAGGATCGCGAAATATTCGGTCGGCCCAAAATTCAGGGCCAGCCTGGCCACGACGGGTGCAAACAGTGTCAGCAAAATCGTGGCGATGGTGCCGGCGACGAACGAGCCTATCGCCGCCGTTGCCAGCGCAGGTCCCGCCCGGCCGTTGCGCGCCATCAGGTTGCCTTCCAGGGCCGTGACCATGGAGGACGATTCACCGGGTGTGTTGAGCAGGATCGAGGTGGTCGAGCCACCGAACTGTGCGCCGTAATAGATACCGGCGAACATGATCAAGGCGCCGGTGGGGTCGACCTTGGCGGTGATCGGCAACAGCAGGGCCACCGTCAGCGCCGGACCGATCCCCGGCAATACGCCGATGGCGGTGCCGAGCAGGCAGCCGATGAACCCCCACATCAGATTGATCGGCGTCAGTGCCGAGGAAAACCCCATCGCCAGGCTTGAAAGAATGTCCACGGTGTCGATCTCCTTTCAAAGCCAAATGTTGATCAGCGACGGCAGGGAAACCCCCAGCCCGGCGTTGAACAGCCAATAGATCGGCAAGGTCAAGGCAATGCCGATGGCCAGGTCCCGCACGGGATGACGGCTGCCAAACCCCCGCGCCGAACAGGCGAACAGCAACCCGGCGGCCAGCACGAAACCGATCAGGTTGATCAGCAGGGCCACCCCCACCAACCCTCCAGTAACCCAGGCGGCTCCGAATTTACCGCCAGGGATCGCACCATTGCCGCTGTCCAGTTCGCGAAAACCGCCGGTGAGCGCCTGATAACTCAGCAACAGGCCCACCACACCGAGAAAGCCGGCGACGATCCAGGGGTAGACGTAAGCCGGCAGAATCACGAAGCCCATCTCGGCTGGAAAGCGGTTGGCCCCCACGGCCAGCAAGGCGCTAAGGGCGATCAGTCCAAGGCCGATCGCCAATTGCGTCGGTACGATTGCGCGTGACCCGGCCATCTCAAAGCAGCCCGACCTTGACCAGCATCGCCCGCAGACGCACGTGCTCTTCGTCGACGAATTTGCCGAAGTCATCACCGGTCAACACGCTCTCGGTCCAGGCATTGGTTTCAATGTTGTCTTGCCAGACTTTGCTTTTGCTGGCGGTCACGACCGCGTCGGTCACTTCTTTACGCTGCTCGGCTGTGAGGTTCGCAGCGCCGTAGACACCGCGCCAATTGCCGATGATCACGTCGTAGCCGCTTTCCTTGAGGGTCGGCGCATCGATCCCCGGGACACGCTCGGGCGCACCGATGGCCAGCACCCGGATCTGGCCGTTCTTGATGTATTGACCCAGTTCGGCGTAGCCCCCGGTGAGCACCTTGATCTGGCCGCCCAGGGTCTGGGCCACGATTTCACCCCCGCCGCCGGTGGCGATGTAATTGACCTTGTTGACCGGGACATCCAGTTTGCCAGCCAGCTCGGCGATGCCGATGTGGTCGATCGACCCCTTGGAACCACCGCCAAAGGTGACGCCGGTGGGCTTTGCCTTGAAGTCCTTGATCAGGTCATCGAGGGTCTTGTAGGGCGAATCCTTGCGCACGGCAATCACGTTGTACTCGGTGAACAGCCGGGCAATGGGCGTCACATCCTTAAGGCTGATCTGCGGTTTGTTCTGTTCGATCCCCGCGACCATGATCGCGCCGACCACCAGCAATGCGTTCGGGTCACCCTTGGTGCTGTTGGCAAATTGCGCCAGCCCCAGGGTCCCGCC
>NZ_JAHBDG010000041.1:0-50234 GCF_019956305.1 Pseudomonas sp. BF-B-30
ATCATCAGCATCTCCGACAGCGAATTGCTGGGGGTGCAAAACCAGCTCAACAGCCTCAAGCAGCAGGTTTCCCAGGCCAGCAATTACACCCAGCTGGAAAGCTCACAGGACCAGGTGCAAGTACTGATTCAGGAGATTGAACGCCTGTCCACATCGCTGCTGCCTGGCCAGGCGCAATTGCAGGCGCAACTGAACGTGCTGGGCCCCGTGCCGCTTGACGAGAACGCACAGGTGACAACTGCAATTACCACCCAACGAGACGCCCTCGGCGAGCAAAAAAACAAGATCGACAGCCAACTCAAAACCCTGGCCGCGCTTAAAATAAGTGCCGCCGAGCTGATCACCCAGATTGCCAGCATTCGGCGCAGCTTGCTGGAAGCGGAAGTGACCCAGCAGACCAGCAGTATCCTGAGCCCGAGATTCTGGTCGCCATTGTTCGCTCTTCCAATCGAGGACCGTCAACGTTTCAGCGCCCTCATCGAGCAACTCGAGGCCACGCACCGGGCCGCCTGGCAACCCGGACAACGCGGGATCACGGCCACCCTGCTGATCCTGGCCCTGCTCATATGGACCGTGGGTCGAGACCTCGCCGGCCGGGTTCTGGCGTGGCTGTGCTTTCATCGAATGCCTGCAGGCCGGCTGCGGCGCAGCTCCCTTGCGCTGGCGTCGGTGATGGCGACGGTGCTGACCGCTGGCATCGCCCTGCAACTGCTGCATTTTGCCGGGACCCGGCAACTGCCCTACCCCCCCCTGCTGGCCGACCTGGCGCAATATCTGGAAAAGCTGGCCTATACCTGCGTACTGATCACCGGATTGAGCCGCGCACTGTTGTCCACCAAACATCCTTCCTGGCGCCTGCCCGATATTGCCGATCCGGTGGCGCTGGCGATGGAGCCCTATCCGAGGTTGCTGGCCAGCCTGCTGCTGGTGCTGGTAACCCTGGTGCAGATGAGCAATGTCACCGGCATGAGCGCCGAAGTGGTGTTGTTCGGTCGGGGCATCGTGGCATTGGTCGCGGCACTGGTGATCGGTGCGCTGCTGTTGCGCGTCAGCAAGACGCGCAGAGACCTGATCGTTGCCGGAGAAGCCCCCGAAGGCGTCACCACCTTCGCCGGCCTGATTTACACGTTCACGGGCGCTGCCGTGGTGGTGTCCCTGTTCGCCCTGTTGATCGGCTACGTGACGATGGCCCGGTTCATCACCTATGAAATGGTCTGGATATTCATCATCTGCGCCGGTTTCTACCTGCTCACACAGGTCTATCAGGACACCTGCGACTACGTTTTCTCGCCCCGGCAACCCACCGGCAAGACCATCAAACAGCTGCTGGGCATCGGCAATCCGCGCCTGGAACAGATCTGCACCGTGTTATCCGGAGCCGGCCGCGCCATCCTGATACTGATTGGCCTCATTGCGCTGTTTGTCGGCGGGATCGGTACGACACTCGGGCAACTGTTCACCGGCACTGTGGCCGTACTCGGCGGTGAAGGGCTGCGCAAGCTGAACATCGTCCCGGACAATTTGATGCATGCCCTCCTGACACTGATGATCGGTGTCTACCTGATTCGCACCCTGCGCCGCTGGCTGGATCGCGAATTCCTGCCGAAAACCGAGATGGACCCGGGCATGTGCGCCTCGCTCAGCACCCTGTTCGCCAACATCGGCTACGTGTCCGTCGTCCTGCTCACGCTGGCATCGCTGGGGATCAAGTGGACCAACCTGGCCTGGATCGTCAGTGCCCTGTCGGTGGGCATCGGCTTTGGCCTTCAGGAGATCGTGAAGAACTTCATCTCCGGCCTGATCCTGCTGACCGAGCGCCCGGTGAAAGTCGGCGACCTGATCAGCATCAGCGGCGTCGAAGGCGACATCCGCCGGATCAACGTACGGGCCACGGAAATACAACTGGCCGACCGCTCGATCATGATCGTGCCCAACTCCCACCTGATTTCGCAGAACCTGCGCAACGTCACCCTCGGCGGCAGCGCCCAGGGCGTGGTGATACTCGAGCTGATGTTCCCGTTGGATATCGATCCGGAGCTGGTGCAAAACCTGCTGATGGACACCTACACCGAGCATGAATCCATTCTGGATAAACCAGCGCCGTTTTTGCGCTTCAGTCAGCTGAAACCCGAAGGCATCACTTTGACCATCACCGGCTATGTTGGTAGCCCACGCACGGTCGGCGCGATCAAGAGCCAGCTGCTGTTTGAAATTCTCAAGCGGTTGGGGGCCGCCGGGATTGAACTGGCGAAACCGCCTGCAGCGTGATGTGGGAGCGAGCCTGCTCGCGATGGTCGCCAACGATAATGCGAACTAACTGACAGACCGCATTATCTTGGCGTTTTTCGCGAGCAGGCTCGCTCCTACAGGTTGATCAATGTGCGATACACACCGACTTGAGCTCGGTGTAAGCCTCGATCACCGCGCGGCCGAACTCGCGGCCCATGCCCGATTGTTTGACGCCACCGAACGGCATCGCCGGGTCGAGCAGTACGTGGGCATTGACCCACACGGTGCCGGCCTCGATGCGGGGCACCAGGTTCATGGCCTTGCCCAGGTCGTTGGTCCACAGGCTGGCCGCCAGGCCGTAACGGTTGTCGTTGGCCAGTTCGATCACGGCGTCTTCGTCGTCGAACGGCATCACGCCCAGCACCGGGCCGAATACTTCTTCGCGGGCCACGGCCATGCTGTGGTCGATGTCCGCCAGAATGGTTGGCTGCACGAAGAAACCATCACCCTCCAGCAACTCGCCGCCAGTCACCACCCGCGCACCTTGCTGGCGGGCCAGTTCGATGTGCTTGAGCACGCTTTGTTGTTGCTTGCGCGATACCAGCGGGTTGATTGCCGCGTCGCAATTCATGCCAGCGCCAATCGGCATCGAAGAAACGGCGGCGGCCAGGGCTTCGACGAATTGGTCGTGGATCGAACGGTGCACGTAGAAGCGCGAGGCCGCGGCGCAGACCTGGCCGTTGTTCAGCAAGCCGCCGAGGATCGCGCCTTGCACGGCTTTTTCGATGTCGGCATCGGCGAGCACGATCATCGGGTTCTTGCCGCCCAGTTCCAGGGAGAAGCGCGTCATGTTTTCCATGCACGCCACGCCGACACTCTTGCCCACGGCGGTGGAACCGGTGAACGATACTTTGCTCACCAAAGGATGCTGGGTCAGCACGCCGCCAACGGAGGCGCCGCCACCGGTAACCACGTTGAATACGCCAGCCGGGATGCCGGCTTCCAGCGCCAGTTCAGCCAGGCGCATGGCGGTCAGCGGGGTTTCCATCGCCGGCTTGATGATCACCGTACAACCGGTGGCCAGGGCTGGCATCAGCTTCCAGGCGGCGATCAGCAGCGGGAAGTTCCACGGCACGATGCCGACCACCACGCCCACCGGCTCACGTTTGGTGAACGCGGTGAACTTGGCACCCGGTGGCAACGGGATCGACACGTCGAAGGTCTGGCCTTCGATCTTGGTCGCCCAACCGGACATGTAGCGCATGAACTCCACCGTGGCGTTGAGGTCCAGGGCGCGGGCCATGTTGATCGACTTGCCCTGGCTCAGGGTTTCCAACTGAGCCAGTTCTTCGGCGTGCTCTTCGACCAGGCGGGTGAAGTTCAGCAGGATGCGTTCACGGTCCGCCGGGCGCAGGCTCGACCACACGCCAGATTTGAAAGCCTTGTGGGACGACTGCACCGCACGCTCGACGAGTTCCAGCGGCGCATCCAGGGTTTCGCACAGGGTTTGCCCGGTGGCCGGGTTGACCACGGCGATGCTGTCGCCCTCGGCAAGCACCCACTGGCCGTCAATGAAGCAGCCGTGACGACGTTCGAGGAATGCAGCAACCTGGGGCAGGATTTCAACGTTGCTCATAAATCACCTTTCATTCAGACGATGTGTTCAGGCGCAAATCCGGCCTGATCAGTGTTGTTCTTTGAGGAAGCACGCGACCGCCTGGCGGTCGTCGGCGGAAGCCAGGCCCATGTAGGGCATGTAGGTGCCCGGCACGAAAGCCTGGGGCTGGGTGATCAATTGCGTGATGTTCTCGGCCTGCCAGTCGACGTCTTTGTCGCGCATGGCCTGGGAGTAGCTGAAACCCGCCAGCGAGCCGGACTTGCGCCCATACACACCGAACAGGTTCGGTCCCATCATGCCGGTCGTGCCCTTGGTCACCGCGTGGCAGACGCTGCACTCAGTGGCAAACACTTCGGCACCACGGCGCGTGTCCGGGGCGCACTCGGCGGCGGACACCGCCTGAACCAGGGTAAAGGACAGCAAACCGATCACGGGCAAACGCAGCGAAGTGAACATAGGAAAACGACCTTGAAAATCCATGCGCCCGCCAGCAGGCGAGCACCAACACTAAAAATGCCGAGGCAACGGTGCTTCGGCAGGTTGGTAGGGATTGTCGGTGGTCGCCGGTACGCAGGTTTTGCCCTGCGTGCCAGTTGTATTGGCCGGGCTGCCAAACCGGACAATCTGGCATGCACAACCAACTAATTGGCAAACAGGGAAAAGGGCAAACAATAGCCGCGCCTTAGTATCCGGACAGACCGCAAACCTGCGCTCAAGAACAAGAACGGATGCCACACCATGCTCAAGTCCCCCTTGCTTCGTCTCTCGACGCTCGCGCTGATGATCAGTGCCGGCAATGCCGGTGCCTATGAACTCTACGCCGATGACGACAGCCATCTGAACGCTACCCTCGAAGCCGTGTTCGGCATTTTCCACAGCCAGGAAAACTACGCCCTGTCCGGTCGCCTGAATGAAGGCAGCTCGTCGTGGCGCGAGGGCTACATCAAATACGGCTTGAGCTTCGATCAAGGCCTGGGCGGTGTGGGCACCGCGTACGGCGCGGCGAACATGCTCAGCTCTGGCACCTGGGGCGATGGCGATGCGGCCGGCTTCTCCGATGGTTCGGAACGCACCACCAAGTTCGAAGACGCCTACCTCGGCTGGCGCTCGGCCGATCTGTTCGGCGCGCTGGGCAGTGACGGCGTCGACCTGTCCTTCGGTCGCCAGAACATTGTGGTCGGTGACGGTTTCCTGATCGACGGCGACGCGCTGAACATGGGCAAAGGCCTGGCCGACGGCGAATTCAACCGGGGCGGCGCCTACTACCTGGCGGCACGCAAGGCCTTCGACGAAACCGCCGTATTGCGTCTGGGTGGCAAGGAAGGCTGGCGTAGCGACCTGATGTGGCTCAAATCCGACAACCGCGCCCAGGCCAAGACCGAAATGTACGTCGGCACCCTGGAGCACGTGGCCGAGGCCGGCACGGTCGGCCTGACCTTCATCAAGACCACCGATATCGATGAACAGTACGCCTCGCCGATCCAGCTCGAACGCGACGGCATGAAGACCTACAGCCTGCGTGCGGCGGGCAACGCCGGGGTGAAAGACCTGTTCCTGTCCGGTGAATACGCCAAGCAGGACAAACCCAACACCTCCAGCGAAGACGCCTGGTACCTGGAAGCCGGCTGGACCTTCTCCGACGCGGTCTGGACGCCTGGCGCCAGCTACCGCTACAGCCGCTTCTCGGAAGGCTACGACACCCTGTTCTACGGTTTCAGCCGTGGCTACGGCACTTGGTTCCAGGGTGAAGTGGCGGGCAACTACGCCGGGCCGTTCAACAGCAACTCGCGCATCCAGAACGTCACGCTGAAAGTTTCGCCACTGGAGAACCTCACCGTCGGCGCGATGTACTTCAACTTCGACACCATCGACCGCAACCTGGGCAACACCGATGGCCACGAAGTCGACCTGTACGCCGAATGGCACGTCAACGACCACCTGACCGTGATGCCACTGGTGGGCATCTACCAACCGGACAAGAGCGCCGAAGACGGTGGTACCCAACTGGGTAACAACGACAAGAACGTCTACGCCCAGGTGGTGTTCGCCACCGGCTTCTAATCTCGGTCGCGGGCAGTGGCCACGCCATTGCCCGCGTGGAAAAAGGTATTTCCAATGCACAGAACATTCCTGACGATCCAGAGCAAGATCGCCCTGCTCGCCGGTCTCTGCCTGCTGTTGGTCGTCGGCTTGTTGATGGGTTTGTCGCTCTATCAGACCCACAAGAGCAGCCGGCAAGTGGCCGAGGCCAGCGGCGACATGCTCGCCAATGCGGCCAGGGAACACATGCAGGCCCTGGGCAAAGTGCAGGCGATGCAAGTGCAGCGCACCTTCATGCAGACCCACGAATACGGCCAGGGGTTATCGCGCTACTTGTTGTACCTGCGACAGTTGCAGCATCAGGGCAGCCTGACTCGCCCGCAACTGCGCCAGGAACTCAGCACCCAGCTTCACCAAGCCTTGATCGACAAGCCCGACCTGCTCGGGCTTTATGTCATTTTCGAACCCGGTGGACTCGACGGTGCCGACGCCGACTTCGCCGACCAGGCCGCCTTGGGCAGCAACGAAGCCGGACGCTTTGCGCTCTATTGGGTACAGAGCAAACCCGGCGAGCTGCAAGCGGTCATCGGCGACGAAGGCCTGCTTGCCAACACCGAGCCCGGGCCGAGCGGCGCACCGTACAACGCCTTCTACACCTGTGCCCGCGACACCGGCCAGGCCTGTGTGCTGGAACCTTATTTCGACGAGGCCTCCGGCAGCCGCAAACTGGTGACCAGCGTTGCCTTCCCGCTGCTGGAAAACGGCAAGGTCATTGCCGTGGTGGGACTGGATATCAACCTCGCCGCCTTGCAACACAACAGCGAAGCCAGCGCCCGTGAACTGTTCGATGGCAACGGCCAGATCAGCATCGTCAGTCCCCGTGGGGTGATTTCTGCCAACAGCCAGGACGTCGGTCGCCTCGGTCAGCCGATGGACAATGCCGAAGTGATGGACAGCCTGCGTCAGGGCCAGTCAAAAGTGTTTGTCGACGCCCGGCAAATCAAGGTGCTTGAACCGCTGGCGCCGATTGCCGGAGCCGCGCCATGGGGCGTGTTGGTCGGTGTGCCGCAGAACGTGTTGCTGGCACCGGTCACCACGCTGCAGAACGAACTCGATGCCCAGGGCGTGCAAAGCACCGCGCTGGAGCTGTTGCTCGGTGGCGGTTCGGCCCTGCTCGGCCTGCTGCTGATCTGGTACACCGCGCAACGCATCACCCGGCCGCTGCAAGTGCTGACCCGGGTCATGGAAGACATCTCCCTCGGCGAAGGCGACCTGACCCGTCGCCTGCAAGTGCAATCGCGAGATGAAATCGGCCAACTGGCGACCGCCTTCAACCGCTTTGTCGAGCGCATCCACCATTCGATCCGCGAGGTGTCATCGGCGGCGTTGGGGGTGAACGAAGGCGCGCGGCGGGTGCTGGATGCTTCAAACTCGTCGATGAGCAATTTCGACGATCAATCCACCCGCACCAACAGCGTGGCGGCGGCAATCAACCAGTTGGGCGCGGCCGCGCAGGAGATCGCCCATAACGCCTCCGATGCCTCGCAACAGGCTTCGTCCGCACGGCAGCAAGCCGAGGATGGACGCCAGGTGGTGCAGCGCACGATCGAGGTGATGAACGAACTGTCCGGCAAGATCAGTGCCTCCTGCGCCAACATCGAAGTGCTCAACGACAAGACCGTGAACATCGGGCAGATCCTCGAAGTGATCAAGGGCATCTCCCAACAAACCAACCTGCTGGCTCTCAACGCAGCGATTGAAGCCGCGCGGGCGGGTGAAGCGGGTCGTGGGTTTGCGGTGGTGGCGGACGAAGTGCGCAGCCTGGCCGGACGCACCCAGGCCTCGGCGCTGGAAATCCAGCAGATGATCGAAGAGCTGCAAGTGGGCGCGCGGGAGTCGGTCACCACGATGACCGAGAGCCAGCGCCACAGCGAAGAAAGCGTCACCATCGCCAACCTCGCCGGCTCCCGCCTGGGCAGCGTGACCCAGCGCATCGGCGAGATCGACAACGTCAACCAGTCCGTCGCCGCCGCCACCGAAGAACAGACCGCGGTGGTCGAGGCCCTGAATGTCGACATAACCCAGATCAACACCCTGAACCGGCAAGGCGTGGAGAATTTGCAATCGACATTGAGGGCTTGTACCGAGCTGGAGCAACAGGCGGCGCGGTTGAATCAGTTGGTGGGGAGTTTTCGGATCTGAGATTTTGGTTGCCTGATATGCCGCCATCGCGAGCAAGCTCGCTCCCACATTTGGATTTCTGCCGTGCACAAAATCCGTGTACACCTCAGATCCCCTGTGGGAGCGGGCTTGCTCACGATGAGGCCATCACATCCAACATCTCCACTGACTGACACTCCGCCTTCGCGAGCAAGCCCGCTTTGGATTTCTGCCGTGCACAAAATCCGTGTACATCGCAGATCCCCTGTGGGAGCGGGCTTGCTCGCGAAGAGGCCATCACATTCAACATCTCCACTGGCTGACACTCCGCTTTCGCGAGCAAGCCCGCTCCCACATTTGGATTTCTGCCGTGCACAAAATCCGTGTACACCGCGGATCCCTTGTGGGAGCGAGCTTGCTCGCGATGAGGCCACCACATCCAGCACCATCGTTGACTGACACTCCGCCATCGCGAGCAAGCTCGCTCCCACAGAGATCAAGGCAAGCCCGCACAAATCTGGCACCCACAGCCAATGACATGGCATGCGCACACAGCTGTCGCGCTGCACCCCGGGCGTAGTATCGAACCCGACCTCAGGGCACAACCCGCTCCAGGGCGCCCTGCAATGCAACGCTGAACCCCTCCATTTCTCACTAACAACAATAAATCGACCCTCGGGTCGCGGGAGATTTCTGTGCTCAAGAAAAGTGCGCTGGGCTGGCCAAAGATTGCCGGCCTCGGAATTGCGTTGGTGGTGGCCGGGCAGTTTTCCGGCTGGAACTTCGGGCTGGCGGCCGGTGGCTGGCTGAACATGCTGATCGCTACGTTGTTGATGGCCCTGCTCTGCGGCGGCCTGGCGTTGTGCGTGGCGGAAATGTCCACCGCACTGCCCAGCGCTGGCGGTGTATTCGTCTATGCGCAAAGTGCGTTCGGGCCGTTCGTGGGTTACCTCGTTGGCGTGGCCTGTGCCCTGGCTTTGACCATCGGCACCGGTGCAGCCGCGACCTTTATCTGCGCCTATACCGAATCAATTTTCGGCCTCGGTGGCTGGCCGGTGAAGATCGCCCTGTTCGCCGTGATCATCGGCATCCACATGCGCGGTGTCGGTGAGGCCATGGGCCTGACGTTCATTGCCGGCGTGATCGCCGTCATCGCCCTGCTCACGTTTGGCGTGGCCATGGCGCCCCATGTCGAGTTGACCAATTTGCTGAAGTTGCCCGCCAGCGTCGCAACACCGGTCAGCCTTGGCGGTATCTTCGCCTGCGTGCCATTCGCCATCTGGCTGTTCATCACCGTTGAGCAAACCGGCTCGGCCGCCGAGGAGGCGCACAATCCCGGTCGCACCATGCCCCGCGGCATTCTGGCGGCCATTGGCACGTTGCTGGTGACCGCGCTGGTGGTGCTGGTATGCGCACCGGGTGCCGGTGGTGTCGAGCTCGTCGGTTCGGCAGGTGATCCGCTGTATGCCGCGATGTCCAGCAACAGCGCCTTCGGTGAAGGTTCATGGCTGGCCAGGGTGATTGGCTGCGGCGCGGTGTTCGGCCTGATCGCGACCTTCTTTTCACTGGTGTACGCCGCGTCCCGGCAACTGTTCGCCATGGCCCGCGACGGCTTGTTCCCGCAATGGCTGGGCAAGACCGGCAAGCGCGGCACGCCCTACCCGGCGTTGTTGCTGATCGGTGCCATCGGCCTGCCGCTGTCCGAAGTGGACCCGGCCACGGTGATGCTCGCCGTCGTGTTGCTGCTCAACGTTTGCTACCTGTTCATTTTCGGCGCGTACCTGCACATCAAACGCAACCAACCGGACCTGCCACGGCCGTTCACCCTGGTCGGCGGCAAACTGGTTGCCTGGCTCGGCCTGGCCCTGACGCTGGTGGTGATCGCCGCCTGCTTCCAGCTCGACATGCTGATGCTGATCGCCCTCGCCGTGACCTTCACCCTGTGCATTTTCAATTACCTGTTGCGCAACCGTCGCGCCACCGTCATCGAGGTTCCAGACCATGCCTGAAGACACTCTGCTGCAACGCCGCCATCGCGTGCTCGGCAGCGCCTCGCCGCTGTTCTACGACAAGCCCTTGCATCTGGTGCGTGGCGAAGGCGTCTGGCTGTTCGACGTCGACGGTCGCCGCTACCTCGACGTCTACAACAACGTTCCCTGCGTCGGTCACTGCAACCCTCATGTAACCGAGGCCATGCACCGCCAGGCCACCACGCTGAACATCCACACCCGCTACCTGGATGAACACGTGGTGCGCTACGCCGAGCGCCTGACCGCGACCTTCGCCGCGCCGCTGGACACCGTGATGTTCACCTGCACCGGCAGCGAGGCCAATGAACTGGCGCTGCGCCTGGCGCGGTTCGCCAGTGGCGGCACCGGCATCATCGTCAGCGACTACAACTACCACGGCAACTCGGCATCGCTGGCCGAAGTCACCACTGCCCTGCCCTCGCCGGAACCCTTCGCCGCCCATGCCCGGGCCGTGCCGATTCCGTGCCTGTACCACGCACCGGCCGGCACCACCGAAGCGCAACTGGCCGAGCAGTACGCGGCCAACATCGCGGCGGCGATTGCCTCGATGCAAGCCCAGGGCATTCGCCCCGCCGCGCTGCTGATCGACACCCTGTTCGCCAACGAAGGGCTGCCACGGGTACCGGCCAGCTTCGTCAACAAGGCGGCAGCGCTGATCCGTGCAGCAGGCGGATTGTTCATCGCCGATGAAGTGCAGTCCGGTTTCGGTCGTACCGGCGATTACCTGTGGGGCCATCAGGCCCACGGCGTGGTGCCGGATATCGTCACCCTTGGTAAACCGATGGGTAACGGCTATCCACTGGCCGGGTTGATCACCCACAAGGCGCTGGTCGAATCCTTCGGCCGCCACGCCATGTACTTCAACACCTTCGGCGGCTCGCCGGTCGCGGCAGCGGTTGGCATGGCGGTGCTGGATGTGATCGAGCAACAGCAACTGCTCAAGAATGCGCAAAACGTCGGCGCTTATGTGCAGCAACGCTTGCAGGAGCTTGCCAACAAACACTCGATCATCGGCGACGTGCGCGGCAAGGGTCTGTTCTTCGCCATGGAGCTGGTACGTGATCACGCCAGCAAGGAACCGGCCGGACTGGAGGCGCGCAAGGTGGTCAACGACATGCGCGAGAACGGCGTGCTGATCAGCAAGATCGGCGCTGGCGACAACATTCTCAAGCTGCGCCCGCCGCTGGTATTCAGCCGCGACCACGCTGACTTGTTCGTCGACACACTGGACAGCGCCCTTAGCGCGATTTGAGGCTATTGCCATGACTGAATTCCACAGACCTGCATTCGATACCTTGAGCCATGACCAGCAAGTGACCCGTCTGCACGAACTGGCGCGCCATGCCCTGCAACAGTGGGAAGGCGAATTCGCCGACATTGAACTGGTGAAGTTTCGCGAGAACGCAGTGTTCTCGGCCCGCCGCCACGACGGTCAGCGCGTCGCCCTGCGCATCCATCGCAATGGTTATCACTGCGAGGCCGCACTGCGTTCCGAGCTGCAATGGATGGAAGCCCTGGCCAGCGCAGGTATTACCGTGCCGCAGATTATCCGCGCACAGAATGAAAGCCATCTGATCGAAGTCACCCACCAGGCCATCGGCGAGGCACGTCACATCGATATGCTCGCCTGGCTGCCCGGTGCCACCGCCGGTACTTCCGAGGCGGGTGTGCAGGCCGATACGGAGATCGATTTCCTGTTCAACGAGGCGGGGGCGATTGCCGCGCGCATCCACCTGCATTCGGCGGATTGGCAGCAACCGGACGAGTTTGTCCGGCATGCCTGGGATGAAGAAGGCCTGATCGGCGCCAACCCGTTCTGGGGGCGTTTCTGGGAGCTGGAGCAGCTCAGCGACGGGCAGCGGGATCTGCTGCAACAGGCCCGGCGCAGGGCGCGCAAGGACTTGCGTCAGTACGGGCGGCACCTGGGTAACTTCGGCATGATTCACGCGGATCTGGTGCCAGAGAACCTGCTGATCGAAGGGCCGCGACTACGGTTGATCGACTTCGACGATGCCGGGTTTGGCTGGCACATGTTCGAGTTGGCCACGGCGCTGTACTTCTGTCTGGATGACCCGCGTCATGAGCAGATCAAGGCGGCGCTGCTCGACGGCTACAACGCGGTCAAGCCGCTGACCGAGGCGGATCGCAAGACACTGGCGTTGTTCCTGATGCTGCGTGGCACCACGTACCTGGGCTGGATTCACACCCGCCAGGGCACGCCGACAGCGATTGAAATGGCGCCGATGTTGATTGAGCGGGCTTGCTTGTTGGCTCGAGATTATTTACAGGCCTGATACACCGCATTCGCGAGCAAGCCCGCTCCCACAATGGATCTCCAGTGAACACAAATCCTGTGTACGACACTGATCAAAGTGTGGGAGCGGGCTTGCTCGCGAAGAGGCCCTCACAGCCAACATCAGTGATGGCTGACACGCTGCTTTCGCGGGCAACCCGGATCAGGCTCAAGACGGATCGAGACGATCCAGCGCCCGATTCACCGCCAACTCCCCCAGCATGATGACTTGCGCGATGCCCAGCAGGGTGTTGCGGTGCGTGCCTTCCAGAAAACCCGCCAGGTCATTGGCCATGACGCTCGCCGAGGCCAGCGATTCGCAGGCGTGGGCCAGCAGGGTTTCGGTGTTGATGTCGGGGTTGATGGTGAAGAGTGTGGAGGGTTTGTGCGGGCTGGCCATGATGTGAGCGGCCGGGTTGGGACAGGAATCGTTGTCTGGTGGATCAGGCGTAACCTTGAACATGATGTTCTTTTCCGTTGTGATGCAGCCACGCCGTCGCTGCTAAACGAGGGGGTGGCGGCTGTACGCAGGTTAGCAGACCGGGGAAAAGAAGAAAGCCGGCGCGCCCAAGGACGCCCTACGCACAGCCACCATCAAATGCAGGTATGGAATACCTGCCTGACGGACACTCGTACGACCTTCAAATACCACGGGCTGCTAAACCCGATCACTGGGAATCAGTGACGCGGACCAAGTTACCGATGGCCTCCAGGGCGCACAAGCCGGCGGATTCTGGCGTAGCTGTAGGCAATGACGCAAGGCGTTGTGGCTTGCAGGAAGTTACTCCTACAGCCGTTAAACATGCATTTCAGATTGATATCGCTTTCGCGAGCAAGCCCGCTCCCACAGGGGGGCTTCGTTGTACACAGTATTTGTGTTCACCGAAGATCCAGTGTGGGAGCGGGCTTGCTCGCGAAGAACGATAACGCGGTCTCAATCAAGCCGCGCTGGCATGCTCAACGCGATGAAACAACCGGTTGAAATACACCAGGCTGTCACGCGGCTCGCGCACGCCCACCTTCGTCAGTTCCACGAACATCACCGAATGCGACCCCACTTCCTTGCACTCGCTGATCCGCCCTTCGAGCTGCACCAGGGCATCGCGCAGCACCGGCACATCGGCCGCGCCGTCGTCCCACAGGTCCCAGGCAAAACGCTCGGCCATCGGCACCTGGGTCATGCCGGCGAAATGACGGGCCAGCTCTTCCTGCTCGCCACACAGCACGTTGACACACAGATGGCCGTTGGTGCGGAACACGTCGTGGGTGGCGCTGTTGCGGTTGACGCACACCAGCACGGTGGGTGGCGAGTCGGTCACCGAGCACACGGCGCTGGCGGTGATGCCGCAACGACCGCCAGGGCCGTTGGTGGTGATGATGTTCACCGCGGCAGGCAGCTGCGCCATGGCGTTGCGAAAGTCGATTTGCTGCTGGCTCAGGTCGGCCATGTCGATGCCCCTTCCTTCAGGAGGACCGCTATCTGGCGGCCCGTAGGTGATGGAACAAGACTAAGGCTGCGGGCGCGCCGCAACCATTCTGACGATCCCCATGGCAGGGTTGGGTTTCCGCTAGTCGACTAGGTGGTTTCTTTATCGCAAGGGCCGGCCACAGTGGGTATTCTGCATACTGGTTCCACAAAGATGAGCCAATGCGTGCCGCACGTTCCCGTGCGAAAACAATAATTAGAAAATTTCGTGGCAGCCCCGATGGAAATCCGAAAACCGATTGTTTATATCGTTGACGACGACAAGGACCTGCGAACCTCACTGGCCTGGTTGCTGGAGTCAGTGAGCGTGCAGGCGCAGTGCTTTGCCGGCGCCGAAGAGTTCCTCAGCCAGTACGACCCCAAGCAGCCCGCCTGCCTGGTGCTCGACGTGCGCATGCCGGAGACCAGCGGTTTCCAGTTGCAGGAAATCCTCAACCAGCGCGGCAGCACCCTGCCGACCATTTTCGTCTCGGCCCATGGCGACATTCCGATGTCGGTCACGGCGATGAAGAACGGCGCGCTGGATTTCGTCGAGAAGCCCTACAACCCGCAGCAGATGATCGACCGCATCCAGGCCGCGCTGAAGACCGCCGTGCACGCCCAGGCCGATCAGCAACAGCGGCAGAACCTGCAGAGCAAGCTGGCACTGCTGACCAGTCGTGAGCGGGAAGTGTTGATGCTGGTGATCGATGGCAAGGCCAGCAAGGTGATTGCCCGGGAGCTGAACATCAGCGTGAAGACCGTTGATGTGCACCGCACCAAGATCAAGGAAAAGATGGGTGTGAGCAGCATCGCCATGCTGGTGCGCGAGGTGCTGCATTTACCGGTGGATGAGCCGGTGCGGCACTGAGTGATTTGCAGCGGTCATGAGGCCGCCATCGCGAGCAAGCTCGCTCCCACATTGGCTCTGTGTACGACGCAGATCCAATGTGGGAGCGAGCTTGCTCGCGATGGGGCCGGCACATTCAACATTGATGGTGACTGACATACCGCTTTCGCGAGCAAGCCCGCTCCCACATTGGCTCTGTGTACGACGCAGATTCAATGTGGGAGCGGGCTTGCTCGCGAAGGGGCCAGCAAATACAACATCAATTGTGGCTATACCGCTTGCGATAAGCCCCTGGCGACACACCAAAGCGCGATTTGAACGCCGACGAGAAGTAGCTCGAATCCGAGAAGCCCCAGGCATAACACAGTGCCGATAGCTTCTGCTCGACATCGGCGCGGCGCAGGTTTTCGGCGCAGAAGTCCAGACGGCGGTGCTTGATGTATTGCGCCACCACCAGGCCGCGCTTGGAGAACATCCGGTACAGGCCGCGCACGGAAATCCCGACTTCACGGGCGATCAGCTCGGGGCACAGTTCTTCGTCGCTGAGGTGGGCGTCGATGAAGGCGATGATCTTGCGGAACTGCCGCTCATGGGCGTCTGCACCGCCGTCCCGGGCGCTGATGCCCGGCAGCAACAGACTGGCCAGGGCATCGAGCACGGCCTCGCTTTCCTGCATGTCCAGCCCTTCCTGCTGGCGGGTGTCCAGCACCAGTTTGTTGGCCATCGCCGCCAGGGGGCTGCCGGCCGCGATGCGCGTGGCGCAGTTGACGGCATTGAAGTGCGAACCCCGCTCGACCACCTGGCGCGGAAGAATCAGCGACAGCTGTCGGCAATCGTCGTTGTAGATCATGTCGCTCGGACGGCTGGCGTCGATCAGGGCGATGTCGCCACAGCCCAGTTGCGCGCGGTTGTCGCCCTGTTCCAGTTGCGAGCTGCCGCGCATCTGGAACACCGCGTAGTAGTGGCCGTCGCTGCTGGTGCTGACGTCCTTGCTGGTGCGGTACAAATGCACGTGCGCCATGTCGACCACACTCAGGTTGATCGCACCGCTGCGAAATTCCGCCAGTTCGCCGTAGAAATCGGTGTCCAGCGCCCGGGCATCGAAACGCCCACAGGCCTGGTTCACCTGGCTCAACCAACTTTCGAACGCCTCGTTGCGCACCATCGATGCTGTAATCATGTCCGCAAAGCCTCACGTTTTTGTTGTTATTTTTCGACCGCTTCATCGAGCGGTTCGTCAAAACGGTTGTTTCTGTAGCCATCTCCTCCTTCGACGGCCGCCGGGCGCCCATTCAACAGGCTCCGGCCCAAGCTTTCCAGTCGACCTACGGGTTAAATGTCCAATACCAGACGAGCGGAAAGCGCCCGTGATACACACGCGCAAATCTGCTTGTTGGACGCCTTTTCCTTGTTCGACAGGCAGTTGTCGCGGTGCTCCGGCACGCCGTCCAGTACCTCGACGATGCAGGTACCGCAGATGCCTTCGCGGCACTCGGTGTCGATGTCGCAACCATGGGCCTGCAACACGTCGACCAGGCTGGCGTTGGCTGGCACTTGCAGCACCACGCCGGAACTGGCCAGCTCCACTTCGAACGTGCCGGCCGGGGCGCTGTTGGCGGCCGGGTCTGCGGCAAAGTGTTCAAGGTGAATCGAATCGTCAGAGCGACTGCGGGACGCCACTTCCACCACTTTGTTCATGAAAGGTGCCGGGCCGCAGGTGTAGACGTGGGCGGCGCTGCCGGCACGCGCCAGGCATTCGCTCAACGCGCCGTCCAGATCCGCCGGCTCCACGCCGTAATGAAACTCCACGTGGTCGGCGAATTTTGTCGCCAACAGCTCTGTAAACGCCGCGTACTGCGCCGAACGGGCGAAGTAATGCAAACGATACGGCTGGCCGCTTTCCGCCAGTCGATAAGCCATGCTCAACAGCGGAGTCACGCCGATACCGGCGGCGAACAGCACGTGTTCGCGGGCACTGTCATCGAGACGGAACAGGTTGCGCGGCGCGCCCATTTCCAGCTCCATGCCCTCTTCCACTTGCTCGTGCAGCGCCAGCGAACCACCGCGCGACTGCGCTTCTTTCTTCACCGCCACCAGATACGCACGGCGGTCCTGCGGCGGGCTGCACAGCGAGTACTGGCGGGTCACCCCGGTCGGGCCGGTGAGGTCGACGTGGGCACCCGGTTCATAGGTGTCGAGCGGCTGGCCGTCACTGCGCACGAGGCGAAAGGAACGGATATCCAGCGCTTCGTCGACGATCCTTTCGATCTTCACCTTCATCATTGCATCACCTGAATACTGTTGTTTTGGTTTACTGCACCTTGTAGGAGCGAGCCTGCTCGCGATGAACCTGAGAACAACACGGGGTGTCAGGTTTCCAGCGTCATCGTTGACGACCATCGCGAGCAGGCTCGCTCCTACAGGGGGGCATTTTTCTGCTGCTCAGCGCATGAACAAACCGCCATTGATGTCCCAGCACGCACCCGTTACCGAGGCGGCGTTCTCGGCGATCAGCAGCAACACGCTGTCGGCGATGAACGTTGGGTCACCGAGGGTGCCGGCCGGGATCATTTTCAGGATCTGTTCCAGACGCTCCGGAGCCACGGTTTCGCGTACCACCGGCAAGTCCAGCGGACCTGGCGAGATGCTGTTGACCGTCACGCCCTGGGGCGCCAGTTCACGGGCGAAGACTTTGGTCAGGGTCGCCACGCCACCCTTGGCCGCCGCGTAATGCGCACCGGTGGCGGTGCCGCCGTTCTGCCCGGCCAGGGACGCAATGTTGACGATGCGACCGAAGCCGCGCTCGGCGAAGTGCGCGCCGAACACCTGGCAGGCCACGAAGGTGCCCCGCAGGTTGATCGCCATCGACTCGTCGAATTCTTCTGGTGTGATGTCCATCAGTGCGGCGACTTTCGACACACCGGCGTTGTTCACCAGAATGTCGGTGCCGCCCCAGCGCTCGGCGAGCACATCGCGGGCACGTTGAAAGTCGGCCTTGCTGCGCACATCCAGCTCGATGGCCACGGCGCTGGCGCCACTGCCATCGAGTTCCAAAGCCAGTTGCTGCACGCCATCGAGGCGCACATCCGCCAGGCCGACGCGATAACCGGCTGCGTGCAGACGGCGGGCGATGCATTCGCCCAGTCCGCGCGAGGCACCCGTTACGAGGGCTACTCGACTCATGATGTTGCCCTCACAAAAGGAAGCCGAGCGCGCTCAGGCTGTCGGTGGAGTTGATCAGGCGCACCACTTTTCGCTCCAGGGTCGGCACGCCGTCGGTGAAGCGGATACGGTGGTTCAGGTCGGCCACGAACGGCGTGTGCACGCCGCGCTTGTAGGCGTACAGCAGCTGCGCCGAATTGACTTCGACGATATCGCCGGCCGCTTCCACCAGGCGGAAACGCGAGATCGTGCGGATGGTTTTAGCCGCGTCCACCGCCGACGGCGAGTAGCCGGCGGTCAGGCGTTCGATGCGCAGGTCACGCATGCGCGCATCGTCGTAGGCGTAGTTGAGGGTCGCTTCGAAATCTTCGGTGTCCGGGTCGATCGGCACGATGTACTTGCCGCTTGCGCTCCACAGGGTCGCCCATTCGGCGTAGTTCTTGTGGTCGAGCAGTTCGGCTTCGCGCCAGATGAACTCGATGGCCTGGGCCAAGGGACCTGCAAAACCGTTCAGGGTGTCGTGATTGCTCATTGGCTCATCATCCTTTTCCACATGTCGTAGGCACCGCGCATGCCGCCTTCGTCGGTGGCGTGGCTGACCTTGTCGCCGTTTTCAGCGGTGATTTCGCGGTTCAGGCCGCGGTTGACCAGGATTGGCGCATCGACGCCCGCGTACGAGCCGCGCTGCACGCGGTCCCAGGCTTCGGCGTCGTCAGGGCTGCCGAAACCGAACGGGCCCTGGAAGTGTTCGTGGATGCGCATGCGTTCGCGGTTGGCGATTTCCGGGCCGCCGTCCATGCCGAGGGCCACGTGGCGGATCTCGGTTTCGGTGACCGACACCGGGCGCAGCACGCGGAAGAACGACATCGACATCGCCACGTTGGGGAACAGGTTCAGGTTGAAACCGGCGCCGTGCAGCGAGCGCACGATACGACGGACCTGATCGGCCGGCAGGGTCTTCGACAGTTCTTCGGTCACATGGGCGAAGCGCTCCTGCAACTGTTCGGTGCCGTCGTCGTGATCGAGATCGACGTGCTCCGGCACCATCACCATCACGCTGTGGCCGTTGCCCAGGGAGTGGGTCACGGCTTGTTCGTCGGTCATGAACGAGAGCATTTCCGAAGTTTCTTCATCCACCGACGACATGAACGACTTGTGCACGATCGGGAAGTGATAGCCGTCGGTGGTGTTTTCCAACTGGATCTTCCAGTTGCCCTTGAAGCTGAACTTGTGTTCGCCCTGGGTCTTGATCGGGTAGCCGGCGCCCTGCTTCATGAACAGGTCCATCCAGTGTTTGGCGCCGCCGAGGAAGTCTTCCAGCGGTTCGATCTCGTCGTTGTAGCTGGCGAACACCATGCCAGCGTAGCTCTCGACGCGCAGGCTGGTCAGTGGCAATTCTGACTTTTCCAGAATGCCTTCGTAGCCGTCCGGATACGGCAGCGCACGCAGCTTGCCGTCCAGGCCATAGGACCAGCTGTGATACGGGCAGGTGAAACCGGTGGCGTTGCCCTTGTGCTTCTCGCACACAGTGGCGCCACGGTGCCGGCAACGGTTTTCCAGCACGTTGATGTTGTTCTTCTTGTCGCGCACCACAATCACCGGGCGGCGGCCGATGGTGGCGGTCTTGAAGTCGCCGCTATTGCGCACTTCGCTTTCGTGGGCAACCCACACCCAGGTGCGGTAGAAAATCTTTTCCAGCTCGGCTTCGAACAGCGCCGGGTCGTTGTACAGCGAGACGTCGACGCGGTCGTGCCGGACCAGGTCTTCGGGGCTTTTCGACGTTGCGATCAGCTGATATTCATGAGTGCTCATGCGGTTCTCCTCATGGCTTCTTTTTATGATTGAGTGGTAGAGGCTTGCAGCTGCGCACCAAAGGCGCAGACCAGTTCGTCCTGACCTTTGCGGCCAACGATTTGCAGGCCGACTTTCAGCCCGCCGCAATCGAGTTCCACCGGCACCGTCAGCGCGGGGTGACCACTGAGGTTGAAAGGCCGCACCAGCGGGGTCATGCCGGCAACGGCTTTGCTGCCGGCGCGGGCTTCGCTGAGGGTTGGCGGCAAGGTTGGCAGTGTCGGCAACAGCAATACGGCGAAGTCTTCCAGCGCTGCATCCACCTGTTGGGTGAACCGCGTGCGCACGGATTCGGCCTGGGCCAGTTCTTCGCGCGTGGTGCGGCTGGCCGCCAGCAAGCGTGTTTCCACGTCGGCGCCGATCAGGCCCTTGCCGGTCAGGTGGCCGAACGCCGCCCAGTTTTCGAAATTGATCACGGTCAGGCCGGCGGCAAACGCTGCTTCGAATTCGCTCAGGTGCAGGTTGCTGCGACGCCATCCGGCGCGGTCGGCGGCTGCACCCAGGCTGGCTTGCAGGTGCGAATCACAGGCCACCTCGAGAAAGCCGACCCTGGCGCCGTCGCCTGGCAGCCCTTGAGCGGTAAAGCCCGGGCAGATCACCTGCATCGCGGCGATCAGGTCGTCCATGCTTTTGGCGAACGGCCCGACGCAATCGAGGCTCGATTCCAGTGGATGCGCACCGACACGGCTGACGCGACCATAAGTCGGCTTGAGCCCGGCAATCCCGCAGCACGCTGCCGGCACCCGCACCGAACCACCGGTGTCGGTGCCGATGGCGACGTCCGCCAGGCCTGCCGCGACCGCCGAAGCCGAACCGCTGGACGAGCCGCCAGGCACACGGTCCGGCGCTTGCGGATTGATCGGAGTGCCGGTCCAGTCGTTGATGCCGGTCACGCCGAACGCCAGTTCATGCAGGTTGGTCTTGCCGACGATCTGCCAGCCAGCATCGAGGATCGCATCGACCACCTCGGCGTTTTGCGTCGCCGCTGGTGCATCGGCGAACGCACGGCTGCCTGAGCGGGTCGGATGGCCGGCGATGTCGATGGAGTCCTTGATGGCGACGCGCTTGCCGTTGCCACCGAGGAGGAATTCGCTGATGAAAGTACTCATGCGCTCAGCTCCGAATTGAACAAGCGTTGCGTGCGGAAATGCGCGATCAGCCAGACGCCGTCGACACAACGGAAATCGATGTTCAGGCGCGTGCCGAACAACTCATTGCGGCCATCGGCGTAGGTCGAGATCTGCTGCATGATCCACTGCCCCTGCGCCGCCTTGCCGTCGACCACGATCGACTCGCTGGTGAGGTAATGCAGGTTCAGCTTGAAGTGGTCGGACGGCGGCAGATAACCGCCGACAAACGCCGCCACCGCCTCACGTCCACGGTGTTGACCGAAGGTCTGCGCGGTCTGGGTGCCGAGGCCTTCCCAGACCGCATCCTCGGTGAACAACTGCGCCAACTGGCACAGATGAATCGCCGCCCGCGGCACATCGCACAGGTCCATGTAGCGCGCCATCAAGCGACGCACTGCGCTTTCCCCTTCGAGCGTCGCCAGACGCTGCAGCAAGGCCTCGTTCATGGCTTACACCTTGGCCGCGTCAGGAATGGTCAGAGGACGACCGATGCGCGCTTCGATCTTGGCGTAGCGCCACAGGCTGTATTGGCCAACCGGTGTGGTGCGGAACAGGTTGCAGGCGTCGATCACCGACTGGTGGCAGTCGACGTCGGCCATGATGTACACGGTCCAGGGCGAGGTGGTCGACGGACCGACCATCAAGCGGTCATCGTCCATCGCGCCGAGCACGGTGATGCCGGGCATCGCGCCGAGGTCGCCCATCATCTGGCTGAAGCCTTTCCACACGCTCAGGCCTTCGCCGGTGGGCAGGTCGAAAAAGTTCTGGGTGATGCCGATGCAGAAGACGACGCGCAATGGCTCTTGGGCGGTTTGCGACATGGGTGCGATTCCTTGAAAAAGTAATGGGGATTCAGATGTAGCCCGGGAACGGCGGAACGCCGAGGAACACCGAGCCGGCGCCGTCGTACAGGCCTTCGCTGAGGAAGGCGTGCTGGGTCACCACCATCGAGTCGCGCAGATAGCGTTGCAGCGGATGGCGCAGGTAAATGGCGGTGGTGCCGGCCAGGCTGTAGGCGCTCTGCACCACCTCGGCACCGGCCTGGGACACATGAATGGCCGACAGGCGCAACAGGCTGGTCTGCTCCGGCGTGACCGGGTTGCCGGCCAGGATCGAGTTCCACACCTGCTCGGTGGCGTTGTAGAAGAAACCGCGCGCGGCGCTGAGCTTGGCTTCAGCCTTGGCGATCTCGATGCGCACGTAAGCGCGGTCGGACAATTTCGGCGCGCCGGTGATGCCGCTACCACCCGCCATGCGGCTGATTTCGTCCAGCGCGGCACGGGCCAGTCCGAGGTTGACCACTGCCAGCACTTGCGCGGCGTAGGCGATCGATGGATAGCGGAACAGCGGCTCGTCGATGGTCGAGGCACCGCCGCGGATGAACGTCCAGCGCTCGTCAACGCGTTTATCGGTCACCCGCAGGTCATGGCTGCCGGTGCCTTTGAGGCCGACCACTTCCCAGTTCTCGACGATGTCTACCTGCTCCGGGCGGAACACAGCGGTGCGCGGCTTGCCGCCAGCGGCGCCGATGCCGACACCAAGCAGGTCCGCGCCTTTGCAGCCGCTGGCGAATTTCCAGGTGCCGTTGACCTGATAGCCGCCTTCTACGGCCTCGGCCGGTTGCAAGGGGAACAGGCCGCCAGCGAACACCAGGTCAGGGCTTTCGGCGTAGAGTTCAGCGAGGGTTTCCCGCGGCAAGGCTGCCAGGTAGACACCGGCGCTGCCGAAGCTGGCCACCCATCCCGCCGAACCGTCGGCTTCGGAGATGCGTTCGATCATTTGCAGGAACAGGTGCGGTGCCAGGGCGTCGCCACCGAAGCATTTCGGCGTGGCGGCACGGTAGATGCCCACTTGTTTGAAGCGCTCGATCATGTCCCGTGGCACGTGGGAGCCAGTGTCGAATTCTTCGCGGCGCCGGCGCACTTCATCCAGTACCTGCGCAAAGGCCTGGCTGTCGACGACATTCTCGTCAACGCCGATCGATGCGTCTTGTTGCGCAACCGCTGAACGCAGCATGGGCATTCTCCGTTTTGTTTATTGTTAGTGGGGTGACACGCATGCCCCGTTGTAGGAGCGAGCCTGCTCGCGATGGTCGTCAACGATGATGCTGGAAACCTGGCACCCCGTGGCGCTCTCAGGTTCATCGCGAGCAGGCTCGCTCCTACAGGGAATCGGTGCGGTCACCCTTGCATTGCGGTCCAGTGTAAAAACCGCATCCGGCCGCCACTATTGGTGCGTGCAGCCCCCTCGCTAAAGAAAACCCCTAGACCCACACCGGTAACCTCTGAGCGCATCCCGCTGTGCGAGCAGGTATAAAACGCCATACTGCAAATCTCTGCCGCCAGGGGCCGTGCGATGTACCAGCCAAAACCGAACGACTTTTATGCGCTGATCGAAGCCATGCCGCTGTGCATCATTCTTCATGACGCGCACACCAAGGAAATTCTCTGGGCCAACGCCGCTGCCCTGGCGGCGTTGGGCTTTACCCTGGAAGAACTGACGCCGCTGAAGGCCTCCGACATGACCCGCGATGCGCCGAAATACCGGCGCTCCATAGGTTTGCGCTGGCTTGAGCGGGCCGCGCGCACCGGGCAACGGACCATCGAGTGGTGCTATCGCTCCAAGCAAGGGGTGGAGATTCTTTCCGAGGCGGTGGCGACCCTGGTGCACCTGGACGGTCGCGATGTGTTGATGGTGCAGTTCCGTGACATTTCCAAAGAGGACAAGGTCAAGCGCGACCTCAAGCGTTTCGAGAGCCGGCTCAAGGCCTTCATGCAGGACCTGGCCGAAGGTGTGGCGGTGCTCGGCCCCGAGGGCGATATAGGTTTTATCAGCGACTCCGGCGCGCACCTGCTCGACAGCGAAGTGCACCAGCTGATGGGCGAGAACTTCCTGGCCTGGTGCGACGACGCTTCGCGTCAGCGCTTGTTGCAACAGTTCGCCCATGAAACGCCGGAGCACACGCCGTTCAACGTGCACTACAAGGTGCAGCGCCGGGACGGCGAATGGCGCTGGCATGACGCAACCTGCCGCTACATCGAGATCGAGGACGATCTGGTCGGCCATCTGCTGCTGTTCCGCGACGTGACCGAGCAGGTGCAGGCCGAAGAGGCGCGGCGAGTCAGCGAGCAGAAGCTCGAGTACCTGGCGCGCTACAACGCCATGGGCGAAATGGCCGTGGCCATCGCCCACGAGCTGAGCCAGCCATTGGCGGCGACCCGCAACTTTATTGAAGGCGCAGTGATTCGCCTGGGCAACGCGGGGGAAACCGATCAAGGCGTCGCCTGGGGCTTGCAGAGCGCCGTGCGGCAAATCGAGCATGCCTCGGTGATCATCAAGAGCGTGCGCGATTACGTGGTCAAGCTGGAGCAGACTGAAGAGCTGGTCGACCTTAATGAGCTGCTGCGCGAAACCCGCTACTTCATCAGCCTGCGGGCCGATCCGAGCCTGGTGCGCGTGGAAGTAGTCACCGCGCCGGAACCGCTGCGGGTGAGTTGCGAGAAGGTGCTGATCGGCCAGGTGATCCTCAACCTGGCCTTCAACGCCATTGAAGAAATGGCCGACCTGCCGACTGAACGACGCCTGTTGCGTATCCACGCCAGTCGCGAGAACGATGTGGCCCTGGTGCGCATCGAAGACTGCGGTCGCGGCATCCAGGCCCAGGCGCAGGAGAAGCTGTTCGACGGCTTTTTCTCGTCCAAGGTCAGTGGCAATGGCATCGGCCTGGCGCTGTGCAAGAACATCATCGGCCGCCACCGTGGCGATATCTGGGCGCAAAACCTGGAGCCGTGCGGCGCGGTGTTTACCTTCTCCCTTCCCCTCGCCAATCCCGCCTGACCTGCACCACTACTGTGGTCTGACATACACAAATCCTGTGGCGAGGGGGCTTGCCCCCGTTCGGTTGCACAGCAGCCGCAAAACCTGCTGGCACGGTGTGACTGGCAAATGCTGGGGCCGCTTCGCGACCCAACGGGGGCAAGCCCCCTCGCCACAAATGCAGCTTCGCCCTTCCCACCTCTGACGCCAGTCAAACCCCCGCCTTATCAGATTGTGCAGCCAGTTTCATGACACTGGCACAGACACACAAACACTTGGCAGGCAGGGCAATTCTCCCGATCTCGGGGCACGGCAGAATCAAAGGGTAAAAATCTGCCAAAGCACCCGCGATCCGCGTTACCAACAATTCAGGAAGTTCCCCTTATGCGAACAAACAGGATCTCCGTACAGTCAGCGCTAGGCCTGAGCCTGCTTGTACTCGGTTTGAACAGTGCCCACGCGGACCTGCCCGCCGGTACGATTGGGCAGACCGTTCTGGCGTTTCCACCCGAAGCTCACCGCGCGTTTGTCATCGACGTCGAGTTCGACAGCTTTGTGGCTGGCCGCGTGACTGTGGTCGACCCGGACCAGAAGCGCATCCTCGGCATGGTACCGACCGGTTTTGCCGCGCCGTCGACCCTCAGTCACGACAAAAAAACCATCTACAGCGCGGACATCTGGTATTCCCGGGGCACCCGTGGCACCCGCACCGACGTGCTCACCGCCTGGGACAGCTCGACCCTGTCTCCGGCCTGGGAAGTGCTGATTCCGAACAAGCGCGCCGAATCGCTGACCCAGCGTTATGCGCTCAAGCCGAGCGGCGACGACAAGTTCGTCTACGTCTACAACTTCACCCCGTCGACTTCGGTGACCGTGGTCGATACCCAGACCAAGGCGGTTGCCACGGAAATCGCCATCCCCGGTTGCGTGCTCAACTACCCGGTCGGTAACCGCCGCTTCGCCTCGCTGTGCGGCGACGGCAGCCTGCAAGTGGTGACCCTCAACGATCAGGGCCAGGAAACCGCGCGCAGCCGCACGCCGTTCTTTGATCCGAACGCGGAAAAACTGGTAGAGCGCGCCGTCAACGTCGGCGACACCTACTACTTCACCACCACGACCGGCACCGTGCGCCCGGTGGATTTCGCCGGTGATGCGCCGAAGGTCCTGCCTTCCTGGTCGCTGGTTTCCGACGAAGACAAGAAGGCCGGCTGGGCGCCGGGTGGCTGGCAGATGATGGCCGTGGCGCCGAAGCTGGACCGCCTGTACGTGCTGATGCACGACGCCCACGAACCGATGAAGTGGGAAGACCCGAGCCCGCTGATCTGGGCGTTTGACCTCAAGACCCACAAGAAGGTGGCGACTCTGGAAGCCCCGGTTCCGGTGTGGAGCATGCAGGCAACCGGCGACGACAAGCCGTTGTTGCTCGGCACCGACGTGGAAGGCGGTTTGCAGATTTTCGATCTGAAGACCAACAAGCTCACCGGCAGCATGCCGAAAGTCGCCAAAACCGCGACTCAGGTCCTGAGCTACTAAGAGGTTCGGCCATGCACACAGATCCGATCTTCATCATTGCCAGCGCCATCGCCATCGCGGTGTTGCTGGCCAGCGCCGCGACCCACAAGTTGCGCGCGCCGGCCCGCTTCGCCCGGCAACTGGCGGACTATCAACTGCTGCCCGAGGCGCTGGTGCGCCCGACGGCACGGTGGGTGCCGCTGTTGGAACTGGCCATTGCCTTTGCCCTGCTGGTACCGGTCAGCCGTGGTTACGCCGCGTTGAGCGCCGCCAGCCTGTTGGCCCTGTACGCCGCCGCCATCGGCATCAACCTGTGGCGCGGTCGCGCGGACATCGACTGCGGTTGCGCCGGTCCCGACCAGGCACAGCCGCTGCGTCCGGTGCTGCTGGCACGTAACAGCGCACTGATAGCGCTGGCGCTGGCGGCCAGCGTGGCGCCGGTTACCCGCGACCTCAACCTGTTCGATGGGTTCGTGACCCTGGCTGCCGCCGCGGTTGCGCTGCTCATCTACGCCGCCGCCGATGGGCTGCTGGCGAACTCCCCTCTTCTGCTCAAATTGATTGGTAGGTAATCGAAATGGAAGGCTTGATTGTTTCCAACGTTCTGCTCTGGGTGCTGCTGGTGGCTGTGGCGTTTGTCGTCATGGGCCTGGTGCGGCAGATTGGCGTATTGCACGGTCGCCTGGCCCCGGCTGGCGCGCTGATGGTCGACAAAGGGGTGGCGGTCAACGAGCCCGCGCCGCAAGTCACCGCCAGCGACCGTCACGGTCGCCCGGTGAACTTCGGTTACGCCGGCGAGAAATCGCAACTGCTGTTCTTCCTCTCGCCGACCTGCCCGATCTGCAAGTCGCTGCTGCCGGCGATCAAATCCATCGCCAAGGAGCAGGCCGATCGTCTTGACGTGGTGTTCGTCAGCGATGGCGACATGGACGCCCAACAAGCGCTGATCCGCGAACACAAACTCGAAGACGCCACCTATGTGGTCGGCCCGGAAGTGGGCATGACCTACCAGATCGGCAAGCTGCCGTACGCCGCGCTGATCGACAAGGCCGGCACCCTGCGCGCCAAAGGCCTGGTCAACTCCCGCGAGCACCTGGACAGCCTGTTCGAAGTCGAGCATTTGAAGCACGCCACGTTGCAGCAATACCTCAATGCCCAACCGCACACCCACGATCACGACCACAGCCACGGCCATAGCCACTGATAAGGCAGGGAGACCTTTATGAAACTGCTGGATCTGTTGTTTGAGCGTTCGTCCCGCCGTGTCGCCGACACCACTTCGCGCCGCAAGCTGCTGGCACGCATGGGTTCGCTAATGGTGGCCGGTGCCGCCCTGCCACTGTTGCTGCCGCTGGACCGCACCAGCAAGGCCCTGGCCGCGGAGCCTGCGCAGGCCGGCGACCCGGGCGATCCGAATACCTGCGACTACTGGCGCTACTGCTCCATCGACGGCTTTCTGTGCAGCTGCTGCGGTGGGTCGGTGACGTCCTGCCCACCGGGCACCGAAGCCTCGCAAGTGACCTGGATCGGCACCTGCCGCAACCCGGCCGACGGCAAGGACTACATCATTTCGTACAACGACTGCTGCGGTAAGCAAAGCTGCGCCCAGTGCGCCTGTACCCGTAACGACAGTGAAGAACCGGCCTACCGCCCGTTCAACAACAACGATGTGAACTGGTGCCTGGCCGCCAAATCGCACATCTACCACTGCACCGTTTCGGTCATCCGCGGCGTCGCCGTTTAAAGAACGCGCTTTGCGCCGGTTGCTCGCGCAATCGGCGCTTTTTTTCTGTGGCTGCTTTTCTTTTTTTTACTGCTTTGAGTGTGTACCTGTAGGAGCGAGCTTGCTCGCGAAGAACTCAAGGGCGACGCGTTAAACCAGATAGCCCGCGTTATCGTTGACGTCCTTCGCGAGCAAGCTCGCTCCTACAACAGGTGCCAAACCGGTCATCAGCGGAGTTGGATTACATGCGTAGTTTGATATTGCTCGGTCTCGTCTGCGCCCTGAGCGCCCCGCTCGCTTTCGCCCGGGCCATTCCCGACCCGGCGCAGAGCCATGCGCCGGGCAACGAAGACGTTCAAACCCCGATTGCCCAGGCCGGTTACAGCGTCGGCGTGAACTACCAGCTGCAATGCGCCGGTTGCCACCTGGGCGACGGCACGGGTTCGGCCGCCAACGACACGCCACGGATGAAAGGTTTCGTCGGTAACTTCCTGAAAGTGCCCGGTGGCCGCGAATTCCTCGTGCGAGTGCCGGGCATGTCGCAGTCAGCGCTGAACAACGCACAACTGGCGGACTTGCTCAACTGGCTGTTGCGCGAAGACGGCATGGCGGGTAGCAGCATGCCGGCCGATTATCAGCCTTACACCGCCGAAGAAGTCATGACATTGCGCGCCAAGACCATGCTCAACCTGCCCGGCACCCGTGGTGAGTTGATCAAGGCCATGCGTGCCCAAGGCCTCGCGATCGATGACGGGATGAATTACTGAGAACATTTGCCCCGCCCCGCTTCAACATCAACCGCCCGGACGATGGACGCGTTGACGGCAAGTAAGTAACGTAACCGGTGCTGTTTTCGAACCTGGAAAATCGAAAAGGGAGTTTGCATCGTGACCGAAGAGACAAAAACCAAAGGACCGGCTTCGTACTTCCCATCCATTGAAAAAAAGTACGGGCAGCCGATCAGCCATTGGCTGGACCTGCTCAAGTCTGTAAGCGACAAGAAACACATGGAGATGGTGGCCTGGCTCAAAACCGAACACGGAATGGGTCATGGTCACGCCAATGCGCTGGTTGCCTATCATCTGGCAGCCACCAAAAGCGCCTAGCGACGGGTCCATCCTTTGCTGTGCTATCGGTGGTGCCGGGTAAAACCGGCTCCACCGTAAGTCTTCTGTTGCCCTATTCTTTCATCCAACCCATCACGCCGGACATCGACCATGTCAGCCCCCGAATCCATCCTCCTCGACAGCTGGCACCACAACGCCCGGGCCTGGATCGACGCCATTCGCAGCGGCACCATCGAAAGCCGCCTCAAGGTCACCGACCAGGCCATCCTGCTGGCGGTGCTGGGTCGCCAGCCCGAGCGTGTGCTCGACCTGGGTTGCGGTGAAGGCTGGTTGTTGCGTGCGCTGGCAGACCGGGCCATCGATGCGGTCGGTGTGGATGGCGATGCGACGCTGGTGGAGGCGGCGCGGACGGCGGGCACTGCGCGGGTGCATTTGGCGAGCTATGAACAACTGGCTGAAGCGAAAGTCGACATCGGCCGCGACTACAACCTGATCTGCGCCAACTTCGCCCTGCTGCATCAGGACATCATCCCCCTGCTCGCTGCCATGAACACCCTGCTCGCCCCGGGTGGCGCGCTGCTGATCCAGACACTGCACCCGTGGGCGGCTGCGGCGGGCGACTACCAGGATGGCTGGCGGGAAGAGACCTTCTCTGGCTTCAAGGGGCAGTGGCAGCCCATGCCATGGTATTTCCGCACCCTGTCCAGTTGGCTGAATGCACTGGACATGGCCGGCTTTGCATTGGCCGGCCTGCAGGAGCCACAGCACCCGCAAAGCCCCGTGCCGCAGTCATTGCTGTTGGTGGCCGAGCCACGGCGCTGAGTGGCTTTAATATCGCACACGGTTCCTACCCCGCCGAACATCCCTGTGGGAGAGGGCTTGCCCGCGAAGAGGCCGGCACATTCAACATCGATTTCGCCTGACATTCCGCCATCGCGAGCAAGCCCGCTCCCACAGTAGATTTCTGTTGAGCACAAATCTTGTATTCACCCGGAATCCCTGTGGGAGCGAGCTTGCTCGCGATGAGGCCATCACAGCCAGCATCCCTGCCGCCTGACACGCCGCCATCGCGAGCAAGCCCGCTCCCACAGTGGATTTCTGTTGAGCACAAATCTTGTATTCACCCGGAATCCCCGTGGGAGCGAGCTTGCTCGCGATGAGGCCGTCACAGCCAAATCCCTGCCGCCTGACACGCAGCCATCGCGAGCAAGCTCGCTCCCACAGTGGATTTCTGTTGAGCACAAATCTTGTATTCACCCGGAATCCCTGTGGGAGCGAGCTTGCTCGCGATGAGGCCATCACAGCCAAATCCCTGCCGCCTGACACGCCGCCATCGCGAGCAGGCTCGCTCCCACAGGTTTTGCGGTGAAGGGTCACACCGAGTCGAGCAGTTCGCGATGGGGTTTCCCGTTACCGCAGCAGATCACCCGATTACGCCCGGTGGTCTTGGCTTCGTACAACGCATGATCGGCATCATTGAGCCAAAGCATCGCGTCGGCATGGGCCGGGTTGAATGACGCCAGGCCAATGCTCAGGCTGACTTTCAGCGCCGGGTTCTGCTCGTAGCCCAAGATGGCGAAGCGAGCGCGCAGGGCATCCATGATGGCGGCGGCGCGGTTCAGGGGCAGGTCCGGAAGGATCACGCAGAACTCGTCGCCGCCGTAGCGCCCTGCCACATCGGTCGTTCGCAGGTTCTGCTTGAGCATTTTGCTCAACTGACGCAAGACGATGTCGCCGGCAACATGGCCGTAGGTGTCGTTGATGGCTTTGAAATGGTCGATGTCGATCAGGGCGATCGCTCCGCCTTTTTGCTGGCTGTTGCAACGCTGGAACTCGATCTCCAGTTGGTCCTTCCAGGTGCCATGGTTCAGCAGGCCTGTCAGGCTGTCGGTGCGGCTCAGTGCCAGCAGTTCACGCTTCTGACAGCCCAGAGTATGGGCCTGGCGGAAGCAGATCCAGCCCAGCGCCAGCGGATACAGGCACAGCAACGGCAAACAGGCATAGAGCTGCACCGCGCTGGTGGCAGGAATGAACGCCGGGGCGAAAATCAGCAGGCCAACGCCCACGCCCAGGATTTGCGCGGCTGTCCCGGCCAGCAGAAAACGCGAGCCGCCTATGGCCACGTTGTTCATGGCCATCATGGAAATGGTGGTCGCGCTGGGCAGTGGATTGAATTGCATCGCAGCAATCCAGAAGCCGCCGAGAAAGGCATCGATCAGCAGATTGCGGTGTTCGGCATGATAGGGCGTCTTGGCCCGCCGCGCCCATTGGTAAGCAAGGTGCGGCCAGACCAGGCCATTGAACCACATGAAGCCCCAGACCCAAGGTGCAGGATCGAGTGGATACATTGCCGCGCTCACGCACACCAGCCCCAGGGCCAACCCCAGGATCCGCGACGTATAGAGCCTCCTGGCCAATGAAGATCCCTTTCCTCCCGCTTTTGCCATAGGACCTCTTTGCCACTCCACGGAATGCGATTACAGCCTGTGCCTATGCGCTGGAGTCTATCAGGGCGACATTAAATAGCCATCACCGACTAACGGGCTGAAAATCGCGACATCAGGCTCACATAAAAGCAAAAGCCTCACCCCATAAACAGCTATACATGAAGGAAGGGGTTGATCAATGACCATAAGAGGAGGCCCATGCAGACCTTTCAAGTATTGATCATCGGCAGCGGGTTTGGCGGCCAATGTGCAGCAATCAATTTGCTCAAGGCCGACATCGACGATTTTCGCCTGCTGGAGCGGCGTGATTTCTTCGGCGGCACCTGGTGCCAGAACACCTACCCCGGCGCGGCAGTCGACGTGCCCTCGCCGCTGTACTCCCTGTCTTTTGCTCCGTATCGCTGGACGCAAATGTTCGCCGAACAGGCCGAACTGCACCGTTACACCCGCCACGTGGTGGAGCACTTCGGCCTGCGGGACAAAGTGGAACTGGGCGCCAATGTCGAGCGCGTCGAATGGGACGACACCCACAAACGCTGGACGGTGTACACCGCCGGCAAAGGCACGTTTTGCGCGCAGTTCCTGATCAACGCGACCGGGCCACTGAGTCAACCGGTTGTTCCGCGCTTCGACGGACAGGAGCGTTTTCAAGGTAAAGCGTTTCACACCAACAACTGGGATCATCACTACGACTACCGGCAAAAACGCGTGGCCATCGTCGGCAGCGGCGCCAGTGCGGCCCAGGTCATTCCGGCCATCGCCCCGGACGTCGGGCACTTGCATGTATTCCAGCGCACGCCCCACTGGGTCCTGCCCCGGGCTGACCGCAGCTTTGGCCGTTTCCAGCGCTGGCTGCTGGGGTTCAAGCCGGCCTACAAGCTGCTGCGCTGGGGGATCTACTGGCAATTCGAAACCCGGGTGATTGCCTTCAAGTATTCGAAACCGGCGGTGCACATGGTCCAGCGCCAGGCTCTGCGTTTTCTCAAACGCCAGGTGCCGGATGCCGAACTGCGGCGCCAACTGACGCCGGACTACACCATCGGCTGCAAACGGGTGATTCTGTCAAGCACGCTGTACCCGGCACTGGTGCGCGACAACGTGACGCTGCACAGCCGCGAGCAAGGCATCGCGTCCATCGACGAGACCGGTATCGTTACACTGGACGGCCAGCACATCGACCTGGACCTGATCGTCTGGTCCACTGGCTACGATGCCACCGACGGGGTGATTTCCTACCCGGTAACGGGCAAAAAAGGCACCCGTCTCAAGGAGGTCTGGGCGCAGTACCCACGGGCCTACCTCGGCACCGCCCTGCCCGACTTTCCCAACCTGTTCATCGTTACCGGACCGAACACCGGGATCGGCCACACCTCGGCGCTGTTCATCATCGAATCCCAGATGAATTACATCCTCGATTGCATTCGCACCTTGAAGACTCAAGGTTTACGCAGCATCGAAGTTCGCCATGAGGCGGAACGTACCTACACTGAAATGATCCACCGGGAAATGGAACGCACCGTGTGGAAATCCGGTGGTTGCCACAGTTGGTATCAAAGCAAGAGCGGTCATGTGATTGCCATGTTTCCGGGATTCAGCTTCAGCTTTCATCGCTTGACCCGAGCGCTGAAACCCGCCGATCACATTTTGTCCTGAGCAGATAGAAGGGAGACGCGTGATGCTTTTGTTGTTCGTCGTTCTCGCAGTGTTCGTTGCCTGGAGCTGGCTGACCTACCCGGCCATCGGCTACTGGCTCTATGACTTGAGCATGGCGGCCGAGGCCAAGTTGTACCGGCTGCACAAGATCGTCGTGCCCATCCCCGAAATGACCGTCTCGACCTGGCAAGGCGGGCCGTACGAAGCCACCAGCAGTGTGCTGATGCTCCATGGCTTCAGCGCCGACAAAAACCTCTGGCTGCGTTTCGCCCGGCACTTTGTCGGCAGCCATCGGGTGATCATCCCGGACATCGCCGGCCATGGCGAAACCGGCTTCAAGGCGGGCGGCGGCTACGACATCCCGCTGCAGGCCAAACGCATGATCCAGCTGCTGGACGTTTGCGGGGTGGAGAAAGTCCATGTCATCGGTAACTCCATGGGCGGCTACATGGCGGCGTGGCTCGCGGCCACTTACCCGGAACGCATTGTGTCCGTGGCCCTGGTCGACCCGGCCGGGGTCACCGCCCCCGAGCCCAGTGACCTTGAGCGGCATTTGGCCAAGGGCCACAACCCGTTTCTGATTCATTCGCGCGAAGAATTCCGGCGTTTCTACGCCATGACCATGGCTTCGCCACCCTGGGTACCGAAGCTGGTGCTCGATGCCGTCGCCCAGCGCTATGAACAGTCCCGCGAAGAACTGGAGGAAATCTTCCGCGAATTCCGTGCCAGCCCGCCGATGGAACCGCACCTGCCCGACATCACCGCCCCGGCGTTGTTGCTGTGGGGGCGCAAGGACCGGCTGATCGACGTCAGCAGCGTGGCGGTCTGGAGCAAGGGCATCGCCGACCTGCGCGTGCATATCTGGGACGCCATCGGGCACATGCCCATGGTGGAAGCGCCATACGGTTCGGCGCGCCTGTATCGCGAGTTTTTGGCATCGCTGCGCTCGGAGAGCCCACAGGATCAACGACTGCATTAGGGGGGCGTTCTCAATTAGTTTCCCCACCGCGTTGTCGCCTTAAAGCTGGCCAGGCAAGGCGTAGGCCGCGGGGAATGGTTGTTCCCTTTCCAAGGCCTGCAACGCAGCATGGCCAGCTTTAAGGCACAACCCGAAGGGCCGGGTCTGCTGTTGTGCAGGGCTGTGTTGCTCGAAGCTGATTTGGAATGACCAAACTGCGCTTCTCGCGCCTTGCCCTGCACAACAGCAGACCCGGCGCGGTAGGGAAACTAATTGAGAACGCCCCCTAGCAGTCCTTAGCAGAATGAAGTTCGTCAGAAACTTCGTTTGTCGGCGTCGCTGAAGGCTGCGATCTTTCGTCCATCCTTTACGTCACCGCGCCAGGAATCCTGTTCATGAACCACCCGAACTTCGTCAGCCCTGACCTGATCCGCCAACGCTTCTCCAAAGCGATGTCCGACATGTACCGCGAGGAAGTGCCGTTGTACGGCGCGTTGATGGAACTGGTGGAACAGACTAACCGTCACGTGCTGGACAACGATGCGAAAATCCTGCGGCAGCTCACCAGTACCGGCGAAATCGAACGCCTGGACCTGGAACGTCATGGGGCGATTCGCGTTGGTACGGCCGATGAACTGGCGACCCTCGCCCGCCTGTTCGCGGTGATGGGCATGCAACCGGTGGGTTACTACGACCTGACACCGGCCGGCGTGCCGGTGCATTCCACGGCGTTTCGCGCGGTGCATGAAGCGTCGTTGCAGGTCAGCCCGTTCCGGGTGTTCACGTCGCTGTTGCGCCTGGAATTGATCGAAGACCTGGAGCTGCGAGCGTTCGCCCAGTCGATGCTCGACCAGCGTTCGATCTTCACCCCCACGGCCCTCACGCTTATCGAGCGCGCCGAATCCCGGGGTGGCCTGACCGAGCAGCAAGCCCTGGACTTCGTCGAGCAGGCGCTGGAAACGTTTCGCTGGCACCACAGCGCCACCGTCACCGCCGAACAGTATCAACAGCTCAGCGCCCAGCATCGTCTGATCGCCGACGTGGTGGCGTTCAAGGGCCCGCACATCAACCACCTGACACCACGGACCCTGGACATCGACATCGTCCAGGCGCAGATGCCGGCCCATGGCATCACCCCCAAGGCGGTGATCGAAGGCCCGCCTCGCCGCCAGTGCCCGATCCTGCTGCGCCAGACCAGCTTCAAGGCCCTGGACGAGCCGATTGCCTTCACCGATCAAAGCGAGGCTCGCGGCAGCCACAGTGCCCGGTTCGGTGAGATCGAACAACGCGGTGCCGCCCTCACGCCCAAAGGCCGCGCACTCTACGACCGTTTGCTCAATGCCGCGCGAGACGAACTCAAGGACTTCCCCAACGAAGCCAACGCTGCGCGCTATAACGCCCTGATGGAGCAGCATTTCAGCGAGTTCCCTGACACCTGGGAAGGCATGCGCCAACAGGGCCTGGCTTACTTCCGCTACTTCGTGACGGAAAAGGGCCTGGCGGCGGGCGACCTGAAAAACGCGCCCCTGGAAGACCTGCTCAGCGACGGTTACCTGCGGGTAGAACCCCTGGTGTACGAAGACTTCCTGCCCGTCAGCGCGGCGGGGATTTTTCAGTCAAACCTGGGGGACGCGGCGCAAACCCGTTACGGCGCCCATGCCAACCAGCAAGCGTTCGAACAGGCCCTGGGGCGTTCGACGATCGATGAGCTGGAACTGTACGCCGAGAGCCAGCGGCGTTCGATCGAACAGTGTTTCGCCGAGTTGGCCGATGTTGCGTCAAGTCAATAAAAAACATGATTGAATGATTTGTCACAACTCAATAAAAACGGGCGACCTACAGGTCGCCCGTTTTTTTATATCCGAAACGTTCTATACAGCAAATAAAGTGTTCGCCCAGTGCAATGGCCTCGGCAATCCATGCACTGGTAAAGAGCCCTGACACTGGGCGAACGGAACGTATTTTAGTAGAAGCGGATTAATATGTCCGTACGCAAAAATGAAATTTATCGACATAATGTTTAACAAAATGTCGATTTAAATACTATGAAACACGGCGTCTAAAACTCACCAGCTCGACCATTACGAGCTGATTATTCCTATACAAAATTTGCACAAAAACAATCGGCCCGTATAACGCCAATACTCAATATTAGTGCTTGCTGGTCACCGTCAATATGTCGGTATAAACCACGTTGACGCTTTGTCCGACTTTCAAGTCCTTGAGTTTGGCCTGGACTTCAGGTCGTTTGACGTCGACGGTCTTGGACTTGCCTTCCGGGTTTTCGAAGGTCACCTGGTTTTTCTTCAGGTCAATGCTGGTGATTTTCAGCTGCACTTTCACCTGACGGTAAGCTTCGCCGCCGGGGTTGGGGCTACCTGGCGCTGTGCGCATTTCGCCGGTGGCTTCGGCGGTGCCGGGCAGGCCTTTGTCGACATCGGTGTCGAGGAAGGCTGCAACGGCGCTGGTAACCCTGATTTCCACCGTATCGCCAACCTTGAGGTTGTCGAGGTTTTTCGCCTTGTCGGTCAACTGCACAGGGAACTCATTACCCTGCGGGCCTTTAAGGACCACGGAATGGTTCGCGGTATCTACCGAAACGACTTTGGTGGTGACCTGGTCAACCACCACAACTTCGGACAACGGGAGTTCGGCGGCAACCGCGCCAAAACTGGCGACAGACAGCAAGGTTGCGAGGGTGATGGCTTTGCTCAGTGCGTGGCGTTTCATAGGCAGAACATTCCCTGTGATAGATGGCAACAGACGGCGTTGAAACCGGGCTCAACGCCATGTGTGCGAGTGAGCATAGACGCTGTTCAGCGAGTGGTCGCGCCGCAGCGGTGATTTTCCTGACACGAGCGCCTAGTACCCGGTCATTTCCAGATAGCCCTGCCCTGCATGGCTGCCGCTGAGGCGCACCGGGCCTTCCCAGTACGGAATGAGCAAGTCCATCCAGGACTGGGGATTGAGCGCGGCAATGGTTATATCGAGGTGTCTGGCAGGGATTTTGATCGACCAGCGAATGGGCATCTCACGCCCGGCAACCCGGGCGGGGTCTTGCGGCGTGAGGCTGATGTCGCGGGCGTGCAGCAATTGTGTCTGACCCCGGGCGTCGATCCAGGTGCCGGTGAGGTAAGGCTCACCGTCCTTTTGCCGCATGCGATACAGCATCACCTGCTCGCCGCTGTCCAGATGCAGGGAGAACCAGTCCCAACCGGTCTGGTTGCTCGTCAGGGGCTGGCTGCTCCATTCCCGGTCGAGCCAGGCCGGGCCACTGACCTGAAAGGTCTTGCCGTCGATGTCCAGGGTGCCGCTGGCCTGGAAAAACGGCTGGCTGTAGTAATAAGAGGCCTGACCCTGTTCGGATTTCTGGCTGAAGCCCCGGTCCCCCTGAAGCACCAGCGGACCTGTCGAAGTCAATCGCAGCCGGTAGCTGAAACGCCGGTCGCTGGCACTGAGCTGCAGGTCGGCCAACGGGTCGTCGGCAGTCGCCTGGCTACTCAATTGCCAGTCGTCGATCCAGGCGTTGAACGGCGCGACGCTGACACCGGCTTGACCGACGCCGCCACGGGCATAACGTTCGGCCGCGTGATGCGCCGTCGCCGATGTCACCGCCGCGTGGCCGAGCCAGATCGTCTGATTCTGCCAGCCCAGCACCTCGGGGGTGGCTTTCAAGGCACTGCGGAACAAGGTCCATTGCGCGCCAAACTCATGCCCCTGATCGTCCTTCAGGTTGGCCGTGACATACCACCATTCGATGCGAAAGCCCTCGTGCGGGCCGTGATCCGCCGGGAAGCTGAACACCCGACCGGGCACCACCGGGGTGAACGCAGCGGCCTGGTTGCCCAACCCGGCAAAGCCCTTTTCCACCGGTGCCGGTTGATCGCAACCGCTCGCCAGCAGCGCCAGGAGCAACACGCCGACTTTAATCTTCATGGGCAAACGTCCGCAGCAGGTCCGCCGGTTGCGTGCGGTACAAACGGTACAACGGCCAGGCCGAGGCCAGTAACGTCGCCACCAGCGCCAGCCCCATCAATTGCAACAGTTGCAATGGAAACACTCGCAACGGCAGTCGCCAGCCAAAGGCCTGCACGTTGATCACCGCGTCCAGGCACCACGCCAGGGCGATGCCCAACGGCAACGCCAGCACCAGGGTCAATATCGCCAGCAGCCAGGTTTGCCCGAGGTTGAGCAACATCAAATGCCGACGCGTCACGCCCAACGCCCACAATGGCGCCAGTTGCCCGAGACGGCTCTGGCTTTGGGTCAACAGGCTGATGAACAGCGCCACCCCCGCCACGCACAGCGTCAGGCTGTTGAGTGCGGCGGTGGCAGCGAAGGTGCGCTCGAAGACTTGCGTGGACCAGCCCTTGAGCCGCGCCTGATCGACGATGCGGCTGTCGTCCAGGGCAAATCGCGCCTGCAATGCCGTGACGAACACCGGGATCGACGCCGGTTCGATGCGCAGGTTGAAGCGGTTCGGAGTCAGTTGCGGCCAACCGCGCAACAGGTGGCGGATGTTCACCAGAATGTGGCCCTTGGGATTGCCATAGTCGGCGTAGATCCCGACGATCCGTGGCGACCACGGGCCGGTGGGCGTCGACAGCGTCAGGTGATCGCCCAGTTGCACTCGCAGGCGCCGGGCCAGTTGTTCGCTGAGCATCACCGCATCGTCCTTGGCCAGTCGCTCCCAAGGGTTGTCGCCCAAGGCTTCGAGCAGTGGCCAGTGCTGGCGGTAAGTCGGATGGTCGATGATCCCGGACAGGTCCGTCGGCCAGCCCTGCAATTGAATCGAAACCTGCCAGTTGGGCAGCACGGCCGCCAGTTGCGGCTGCTGGTTGAGCCAGCTGTTCAGTTCCCTGGCCTGGGCCGGGCTTTGCGGATTGAGGTAAAGCTCGGCCGTCAGCCGTTGTTCGAGCCAGTTGCTGAAGGTCTGGCGAAACCCTGCGGTCATGCTGCCGGCACCGATGTTCGCCGCCATGGCCAACAGCAGCGCCATCAAGGCCAGGCTCAACGCCGGCAGTTGCTGGCGGCAATCGGCAACAAACCACTGGCCGAGCACCGAGCGACTGCGCTGCGAAACGAGACTGAGCAGCGCGCTGAGCACCACCGGCAAGGCCAGCGCGGCACCGATCAACAGCGCGGCCATCAACACGAAGCCACTGATCAGGCTGTCGCCGAAGATCAACGCCAGCAACGCGATCATCCCGGCCATGGCCGCCACCCAACCCTGGCGTCGCAACCAGCGCGCATGGGCTTGATGCCAGGCCTGCGGATCAGCCAGCGCCAGCAATGGCAGACGCGCCGCCCGCAGCAGGCTGTTGGCCCCGGCCAGCAACGCGCCGATCAGACTCAGGCCGATACCACTGAACCACCACGACAGACCAAGGCTCAACTGCCCCGCCACTTCGGCGCCATACAAGCCACGCAGGCTGGCGGCGACATCGGGTAACAGCACGCCGGCCAGCAGGTAGCCGCTGATCACCCCGGCCACACCGCCGATCAGGGCCAATCCACCCAATTCGACGGCGAGACAGGCCATCAGCATCCGTGCACTCACACCGCAGGCGCGCAGGGTTCGGAGCAAGCTTCGCCGTTGCTCCAGCGCCAGCCCGATGGCGGCGTGCACGATAAACAGGCCGACCACGAACGACAGCACCCCCAGGGCATCGAGGTTCAGGTGAAAGCTTTCGGTCAGGCGCCTCAGGTTGTTTTCTTCGCCGGCGCGCTTGAGTTGCAACTGGCCCTTGAACGGCTCCGGCAACGGCGCGGTGAAATCCTTCGGTAACAGCAGCCGCGACAGTTGCTGCGGCAACTCCAGAATCTGCTGGGCAAAACCGATGTCCACCAGCAGCACGCCGGGCGCCATATCGGCCTGCACATGCAGCGGCGGCAGGGCCACGCCCGCCAGGTTCAGTGGCCGGTCACCCTCGCGCAAACCCAGTGCCTGCAAGGTCTGCGACGATATCCAGGTGCTGCCCGGCGGACTGAAAAAGCCGACCACCTGTTCAATCGCCAAGGCCTGCCCGGCCACCGCTGCGCCCGCCGGCAGCGACACCGGCTCGATGCCCATCAACTGCAAGCGCTGCTCTTCGTGCCCCTTGAGCGTGACCCGGCCTTGCAGCAGCGGTGACACCGGCCACCCCGCGCGCCGCAGATCGATAAACCATTGCTGGGGGAACGTGCCGCCACCGGGCGCACCGAGGCTGGCCTGAGGTTCGCCGCCGATCAATTGACTGGCGCGGGCATAGCTGTCGCGGGCCTGGCTGTTGAGTGCCTGGACGCCGGTCAACAGACTGGTGGCCAGCCACAACCCGGTCAGCACACTGAAAAACTGCACCGGATGCTGCCGCCAGTGGCTGAGCAGTGCGCGCAGGGTTTCGCCAAAGATACGCATGTCAGCGCTCGCCCGCAGCGGCCAGGCGTCCGCCGCACAGCAGGGCTTTTTCCGCCAGCCGTGCCGCAACGCCGGGACTGTGGGTGACCATCAACAGGCTGGTGGGGCTGTCGTCGAGCAATTCCAGCAGCAACTGCAACACCTCCGCACCGGTGGTTTCATCGAGGCTGCCGGTGGGCTCGTCGGCCAGCAACAATGGCGGACGCGACGCCAGCGCCCGGCCCAGCGCGACCCGTTGCTGCTGGCCGCCGGACAGTTGCTCGGGATAGCGCCGCAGCAGCTCGCCCAGGCCCAGGCGTCGCACCAGGTGCGCCTGCCAGCGTGGGTCATGACGCCCCGCCAGCCGCGCCTGAATCGCCAGGTTGTCTTCGACCCGCAGGCTGCCGATCAGGTTGAACTGCTGGAACACCAGGCCGATTTCCGTACGGCGCCAGTTTGCCAGTTGCCCTTCATTCATCTGTTCCAGGCGATGCGCGCCACTGCGGATGCTGCCGCGATCGACCTTGTCCAGCCCGGCGATCAGGTGCAGCAAGGTGCTTTTGCCACTGCCCGACTCGCCCATCAGCGCCAGGCTGCTGCCGGGCCTTAGCGTCAGGTCGACGCCTTGCAGCACCGGCAGCGGCCCCTGCGGTGTGGCGTAGCTTTTGAAAACACCATGGACTTCAAGCATGGGTCAACCTGCTGGATAGGCGTGGCTCAAGGATAGCGGTCCTGAATGTTTTTTGTCCGTTGCTGATGATCGCCCCGCCCGCGCCCCGCCCTACCCTCGAAGCTGGTCTAACCATAACGATAAAAAACGGAGACGCCATGCCTCGTTTCACCTTGAGCCCTCGTGGGCTGCTCGCTTGCCTGATCACTGCCTGCCTGACGCAATCGGTGGTCGCCGCCGATGAACCGGTCGCAGCCAGCCCGCAAACCACGGCCAGTAACGCCGCCGTGCTGCAACAACTGCCCTTCACCGACCGCACCGACTACGAGTCGGTCACCAAGGGTCTGATCGCGCCGTTCAAGGGCCAGGTCAAGGACGCCTCGGGCAAGGTCATCTGGGATATCCAGGCCTATGACTTCCTCGCCAAAGACCAGGCCCCGGAGTCGGTCAACCCGAGCCTCTGGCGCCTGGCCCAACTCAGCGCCCATGCCGGATTGTTCGAAGTCAGCCCACGGCTGTATCAGGTGCGCGGCCTCGACCTGGCCAACATGACCATCATCGAAGGCGACGACGGGCTGATCATCATCGACCCGCTGACCATGGCCGAAACCGCCAAGGCGGCACTGGACCTGTACTACCAGAACCGTCCGCGCAAACCGGTGGTGGCGGTGATCTACAGCCACACCCACGTCGACCACTTCGGTGGCGTGCGCGGGGTCATCGACGAAGCCGACGTCAAGGCCGGCAAGGTCAAGGTGTTCGCCCCCGCCGGGTTCATGGAACACGTGATGAGCGAGAACGTCTACGCCGGCAATGCCATGAGCCGCCGCGCACAGTTCCAGTTCGGCAGCCTGCTGCCCCGTGGCGAAAAAGGCCAGGTCGATGCCGGCCTGGGCAAGAGCACACCGAGCGGCGGCACTGTCACCCTGATCCCGCCCACCGACCTGATCGACAAGGAACTGCAAACCCGCACCATCGCCGGTCTCGAGGTAGAGTTCCAGTTGACCCCGGGCACCGAGGCGCCGGCAGAGATGAACCTGTACCTGCCGCAATTGCGCGCCTTGTGCATGGCGGAAAACGCCACGCAAATGATGCACAACATCCTTACCCCCCGCGGCGCGCAGGTGCGTGACGCCAAGGCCTGGGCCGAGTACCTCGACGCCAGCCTGGCGCGTTACGGCGACAAGAGCGACGTGTTGTTCGCCCAGCACAACTGGCCGACCTGGGGTGGCGAACGCATCCGCACCTTCCTCGCCGACCAGCGCGACATGTACGCCTTCCTCAATGACCGCACCCTGCACCTGCTGAACCAGGGCCTGACGCCGCTGGAAATCGCCGATTCGATCAAGAAACTGCCCGGCAGCCTGGACCAGAAGTGGTACACCCGTGGCTACTACGGCTCACTGAGTTTCAACACCCGGGCGGTGTATCAGCGCTACATGGGTTTCTATGACGGTAACCCGGCCAACCTCAATCCGCTGCCGCCGGTAGAAACGGCCAAGCGTTCGGTCGAGGCCATGGGCGGCGAAGCGGCAGTGCTTGAGAAAATGCAGGCGGCGATGGCCAAGGGTGAATACCGCTGGGCCGTGCAACTGGGCAATCAGGTGCTGTTCGCCAACCCGGACAACGGCGACGCCCGCAAAGCCCAGGCCCAGGCGTTGGAGCAAATGGGCTATCAAAGTGAAAACGCCACCTGGCGCAACATGTACCTGACCGGTGCCATGGAACTGCGCAACGGCGTGCCACCCCATGCGGGCACTTCGGTATCGGTGGACATGGTGCGGGCGATGAGCCCGCAGATGTTCTTCGACTTCCTGGCGGTGCGCCTGGACAGTGAAAAGGCCGTAGGCCATGACCTGACCCTGAACTGGACCTTCGATGACCTGAGCAAGGACTTCAACCTGACCCTGCGCAATGGCGTGCTGACCCACCGTGCCGGGCTCAATGCTCAGGCGGATGCCAGCGTGACCATGAGCAAGGCCACCCTGGAACAGATCAGCCTCAAGCAGCTGGATATTCCGACGGCAATCCAGAAAGGTCTGATCAAGTTGCAAGGCAATGGCAAGAAGCTTGGGGAGTTGATGAGCAGCCTCGATACGTTTGCGCCGCAGTTCAATATCGTCACGCCTTGACCGGATGACGCGGGAAACCGCGTCGCCTTCATCGCGAGCAGGCTCGCTCCTACACTGGATCTGTGGACGAGACAGATTCAGTGTGGGAGCGGGCTTGCCCGCGAAAGCGGTGTTTCAGTCGATGATGATGTCGAATCATGCGGCCCCTTCGCGGGCAAGCCCGCTCCCACAGGTACTGCATTTATCCTGTGAGGCTTGCTCGCGATGGCGGCCTGCCATTCGAACAGATACATCACAGACAAACGAATCCAACAAACAGGCCGGCCGGTAGGCCGCCTCGGGCGCTTTTGCGGTACACGCCCCCTCATGAGGCCGAGTGGAGGTTCTGCGTAGTGGGCAACCCGGCATGGATGCCGGGTTAGCCGCCGCCGGCCATGGATGGCCGATGGCGGCGGGCCCACGGAGCAGGACCGGAGCGAGGGCATGCCGAGCCTAGGCGAGGCACCGAATGTCAGGGGCAAGAGCCCTTGGTTACTTGGGGCTTTTCCAAGTGACCCGCTGTAAGAGCGGAACCATAGGTGGCCGTGACCGCAGCAACGGATATGTACACCCTCAAAAATCCATGCTGCCTGCCACGCCGCCATCGCGAGCAAGCCCGCTCCCACAGGGGACCGGGTTGTTCACAGCATTTGTGAATGGCACAGGTCCAATGTAGGAGCGAGCCTGCTCGCGATGCGGTTCAGGCAGACACCACTTCAACCACCGGCATTTTCCAGTGTTGATTGACCACCTGCTGCCCGGGTCCATACAGGCGCAGGACCAGGGTGAACGCTCCGTTTGCAGGCGTCGGCAACCAGTTGCTCTGCTCCGGCGGAGCGACGTTCTGCAGGATCAACGTCAACCCACCGTCCGCATCTTCCTGCAACTGATCCCGGCTGCTCAGGCAGTAGCGATTGATCGGGTTGGCCACCAGTTGCCGGTCCGGCAAGTCATACAGCGTCAGCGACCAGAACTCGCTGGCCGGCGGCAATTGACCCGCTGCGAAACGCAGGCGATAGCTTCGCCCACCCTGCAAGGGTTGCCCCTGATTATCCAGGCGAGTGCCGGTGTAGAAGGCCTCTTCCACGCTGTTGCCGTAGATGCCGACATTCGCCGCGACAGCACGGTTGAGGTAATTGCCGTTCAGCGCTTCGCGAGTGCCGAACAGCCCGAGGGTGGTGCGTACCTGGCTCACCGCGATTTGTAGTTGCGCCTGGGCGTCTTCAATCCCGGCGAGCAGTGCCTGGCGCGTTGCTGGCGGCAAAGTCGCCGGGTCGAAACCCTGGCCGGGCACGATGCCGATCCGGGCAAAGCGCGCGCGCAAGGCTTGTTCGGACGGTTGCGTGGGGCACAGGCTGAGGATCTGGTTCAGCGCCGGAATAAACTCCAGCCCCAACCCGGTCTTGCTGTCCCAAGGGTGCCAGTCAATGGCTGGCGCAGCCACAGGCGGCGCACTGCCGATGTATTCATGCAACGAACGCAAACCGTATTGCTGCTGCAAGGCACGCACCGCCGGCAGGTCCCCGGCGTTTTTCAGGCCCGTTCTACCAAGCACCATGACGATTTCGGTTTCACTGCGCAGCACAGCCTTGACGCCGTCCGGTGTCGGGCCTTGCCAGTGGGGTCCGGCGATCAGGTAATTCCCCGCATCGCGACCGGTGCTGAGCACGCCGACATAGGCAAAGTTGTGGGTGTACTGGTCGACCAGTTGAAGCACGTAATAGCGGTCGTCAGGCACGGCCGGCACGCTCAACACCTGGGGCTCGCTGCGCAGGTCAAGCCACGCCCAGGAGTACGGCGTGTCGTTGTTCGGCGTGACGATGTCGCGGTTGTTCGGGGTAAACAACTCGCTGTAATGACGAAAGCGGTTGAAGCCGCCAACGTACTCCGGCGCGCCCGGCTTGAGCGCCTGTTTTTCCATGGTCTGGTAATGCATGAGCATGGGGTACGCGTAAATCCACGCCTCTTTGGCAATCTGTCGAGGGTCATCGGAATCACCGGCCAGCAGCCGGCGTGGAAACATCAGACTTGCTCCCAATACCCCCATGCCGCCCAGCAACCGGCGGCGACTGAAAATCAGGTTCATGATTCGATCCTCGCAATCGTCGGCAACTGATAACTCCCGTCCACTGCCCCACCCTTGGGCAGGTACAGGCGCAACAGCAGGTTGAACGGACCTTGCGGCGTCGGCAGCCAGTTGCCCTGCGGCGCAGCCTTGGGCGCATCGGCTTGCAGGATCAGGGTCAAGCCGCCGTCGGCATCGTATTGTAGACCAGGGCTGCGGTCGCCCAGGGCGTAACGCTGGATCGGATTGGCCACCAGCAACTGGGTTTTGCCGTCATACAGGGTCAGCGACCAGAACGCATTCACCGGCGGCAATTGCCCGGAGGGAAAATGCAGGCGATAGGCGTGTTGGCCATTGAGTTCCTGCCCCTTTGCATCGTGCAACGCCATCGGGTACAGCGCTTCCACCGCATCGTTGGCATAGATGTAGCGCCAGGCGACTGCGGCACGGGTCAGGTCATCGTCACCGAACTTGCCGACGTTGGGCGGCGACGGCAACCAGCCCTGCTGTTCCACTGATAGTCGGCTGGAGGCTGCGCGGACCTGTTCGCGACCGGCTTCGGCGCCCTGTGCGACGGCTTCGTTCAAGTCCGCCGGGGCCTGGAATCCGGCCCCCGGCTTCACCCCGATGGCGGCGAAACGGGCCAGTTTCTTTTGTTCGCTGGCGGTCCATTGATGCAAGGGGGCCAGCGCGTTAAAGGTGCTGAACAACACCTGCGCCGGCCCGTGCCTGGTGTCCGTGTACGCTGGCAGTTGCAGCGGTGCCAAGGGTTCAGGGGGCGCGCTGCCATTGACTTTGGACAGCGGTTGCAAGGCGTAGCCCCTCAGCACTTGCGCGGCGTCTTTCTGATCCGCTTCGCCCTTGACCTCGGTCCGTCCCAACAGGAAGACCAGCCGGCTCGGTGAGCGAATCACCGCGCTGAACCCCGATGGCGCGGGCCCCTTCCAGTCCGGCCCGACAATCAGGTAGCGCCCCGCCTTGTCACCCGTGGCGCGAGTGCCGATGTAGTCGAGGTTGTCGGTGCGCATGTCCACCAGCTGGAAACTGTAGTAGCGACCTTGCACGGCCGGTACGTCGAGCACCACAGGTTCGCTGCGCAAGTCCAGCAAGGCACGGGAATAGAAGGTGTCGTTGTTGGGCGACACCACTTTGTTGTCTTGCGGGCCGAGCAGGCGCGGTTCGCTGTAGAGACGGTTGAACGGCAGTTTCGCGGCGATGGCGCTGAGCACTTTGTCGTGTTCGACGGTGGCGTAGGCGAACACGTAGGCCTCCTGCGCCAGGTCTTTGGCTTGCTGTTGGTCGAGAGTTGCGGCGTGAACAGTACCCAGGCTCGCGCCCAGGGCCAGAGCGGATATCCAGTAGCGCATGGCAGATCTCCTGGTAGATGCAAAAATGTCATCCACCACCGTCCAATGTGGGAGCGGGCTTGCTCGCGAAAAGGGCATCACATTCAACATTTTCGTTGACTGGTACACCGCTTTCGCGAGCAAGCCCGCTCCCACATTGGCTTTGCGGTGGTTTGGCGAATGGTTACTTGGCCCAACGCCGCAGGTCCGACGGGGTGTAGTCGTCGGTCTTGGCGGCGAAGCCCACGCGCATCGGCTCGGTCTCTTCGTTGGCCAGGCCGCCGGCGTAGTAGCGTCCGGAGATCAGGTCATAGGAGGTTTCCAGCACGTTGTAGGTGAAGCCGTGGTCGTACTGCTGGATCGCGTGCAGTTCACCGCAGCGCCACAGTTCACCGCGGCTGTCGTACTGGTCCGACTGGGCGATCTGCCAGCTATCTTCGTCCACATAGAAGCGACGTTTGGCGTAGATGTGCCGGGCACCGGGCTTGAGGGTCGCTTCGACCACCCACACGCGGTGCTTCTCGTAGCGGGCCAGGTCCTGATTGACGTGGTTGGGCTTGATCACGGTGTCGTACTTGAGGTCGCGGCTGCCGATCTTGTAGCTGTTGTAAGGGATGAACAGCTCTTGCTTGCCCACCAGTTTCCAGTCGAAACGGTCCGGCGCGCCGTTGTAGCCGTCGATGTTGTCGGCGGTGATCAGGCCGTTGCTGTAACGGGCGCTGTTGTCGTAGGCGATCATCGGCGCACGGCGCACGCGACGTTGCCCTGGCAGGTATTGCCAGGCCGAACGCGGCTCGGCGACCTGGTCGATCGGCTCGTGCACCAGTACCGCCTCACCGGACAGACGCGCCGGTTCCAGCACCCGGCTCTTGAACATGAACAGGATGTTCGAGTCCGGTTCCAGCCCGCCCACGGTGTCGGCAAAGTTGATCAAAGACTGGTTGCGCACGTAGCTGGTGGCGCCATTTTCACGCACCAGCGCGGCGCTGCTGATGCGCTCGTAACTGCCGCCGCGATAACGGGTCATGTGGTTCCACATCACCTCCAGGCCTTCGGTGGGCAACGGAAACGGAATGCCACTGGCATAGTCGTGCAAGCCGTTGCCGCCGTCGGCCATGCTGGTCTTGGCGACGTTCTCACGACTGACCGCCAGTACCTCCTTGGGCAGGTTGGCGCTGCGATGGCTCGGGTAGATGTTCATCTTGTAGGTGTCGGGAAAACGCTTGAACAACGCGATTTGCCCGGGGCTGAGAAATTTCTGGTATTGCGTCAGGTTCTGCGCGGTGACGGTGAACAACGGTTTATCGGCGGCATACGGATCGCTGTAGCCGCCCTTGCTGTCGACGGTGCCGGCGTTGCTCGCCAGACCACCGGTCCAGGCCGGAATGCTGCCGTCGGCATTGGCCGCCATTTCCGAGCCCATGGGGGTCAGGGTCTTGCCCAGCGCCGCCGAATCGGTGCCTTTGGCCTGGGCCAGGCCGACGGTGCAGGCCAGGGCCAGCACGCACAATTGCATACGCATAACGGTTCTCCTTAGAAGTCTGCCTTGAAGCTGACGGATGCAAAATCGCGGTCGTCGAGGGTGCTGTAGTCGTTGGAACCGAAGAACGTGTTGTAGGCCAGTTCCACGCTGTAATCGTTCATGTAGACGCCGGTCAGGCTCACGCCCAGCGCTTGCTGGCCTTCCTGGAACGGCCCTTGCGGATCGTAGGAATAGCCCGAGACGTCATGCCGCCAGTTGACGGCCGGAATCAGGTTGATGCCTGGCAACACATCGCTGTATTCAAGGCTGGCGCGCAGGCGATACCCCCACGACCAATCGGTGGCAAAGCCCTTGTCGGTGCAGTATTGGTTGGTCACACCTGAAGCCACCGTGTTGCACAGCGTGCCGTTGCGCGGGGCGCTGCGGCCGAACGCGGCGTTACGGCCCAGGCGCTCGTCCCCGAGATCGTCGATGTGCACGACACCGGCCTCACCGAACAGGCTCAGGCGCGTGGCGCCCAACACGTTGTCGATGGCCTGGGTGGCCGAACCGGTCAACTGCCAGACGCCCTTGCGCTCCCACGCATCGAACTGGCTGCCATTGGTGGTGCTGAAGCCGGGCGGCAACTGCAACCAGGAACTGCCCCCCGGTCCGGAAATCACCGCAACGTTGACGTCGGGCGCGTTGATCGCGATCGGCATGTTCGGCCGGTAGCTCAACTCACCGGCCAGGGAAATCCCGGTGACAGGCTCGACGCCGTTGAGGCTGATGCCGTACAGGCGAATATTTTCCGGGAAGGCCGCCGCATAGCTCGGCCCCTGGATACCACCGGGGAAGGTACCGGGCACCGCGGTGTTCCTGGCGTTAATGGTGAAATACGGCAACCGCGAGTGATAGTTGATGTAGTAGATCGCCGCTTCCGCATCGTTGAGCGCCGGGATCATCTGGCGCAAGGCGAAGCCGAACTGGCCGTTGTCGGACGGCGATTCGTTGCCCCGGGACGTGGCGAACAAACCAGCGGCCTGCATCTGTTGATCGGTCTGCACCTGGCTCAGGTACAGCGGCCCGCAACCCGGCTGGATCACATCACTGCTGGCGAAGAAGGTGCCGCAACCGTCGAGTACGCTGGGGCGCCAGTTGTACTGGTAGAAACCTTCGAGGTTGGTGGTGTCTGTCAGGCCGAAGCTGAAGGAGACCATCTCCACTGGCAACTGGCCCTCCTTGATTTCCACGCCGGGACGGTTGAACGCCGAGATGTCCAACGGGTTGATCACGTTGATGCCGTTCTGGATCAGCAGCGCTTCGCCCCAGGACAACACCTGGTTACCGACCTTTACGTTCAGCGGATGTTCGGCCACCTGGAAGTCTTTCCAGACGTAGGCATCGAGCACCTCGAAGCCCTTGAATTTTGACAGGTCGTCCCAGCCCGAATCGTCGAAATCCTTGAAGCGGCCATTGCCGGTTTCATAGGCATGGTCGTACCAGTACTTGAAGCGAATGAACGCGCCCTGGCCCTGGCCATCGAGACTGATATCGGTGAGCCCCTTGAACAGTTGCGAGATGGGGTCGCCCTTCTTGAAGTTCAGCCGGTTGTCGTCAGCGCTGACGCTGGTGCCATTGGCATTTACACCCTGGGCCTGCAAGGCGTTGGCGCGGGTCATCAGGCTCTTGTCGGGGTTTTGTGTCGACCAGCTGCTGCCCAGGCTCAGGCTGGTCTTGGTCGACAGGCTCCAGTCTTCGTTGAGGTCAAATGTGGTGGCGTAGGTTGGCCCCGTCAGTACGGCAAGAATCGCCAGCGCAAGGGGTTGCGGGCGAGTGTGGCCAAGCCGGTGAAGCCGTTGGCGGACTCCGGCTGTGGCCGAGCGTTTTTTTATCATTATTAGGCTCCGGTCAGGTTTGCTCAGCCCGGACACGGTGCCCAACTATCGGGCCCGACACGCAAGCGATGGCCGACAAAAAATAATCATCGGGAGGATCTGCGGGGGGCTTCGGTTAATTTCTGAAGGCGTACATATCCGTTTCTGCGGATGCGGTCACCTGTGGGAGCGAGCTTGAACTGGCCTAATAATTCCGGACACCTCTTAAGGGCGATATGATTTCGCCAACTTGGAGGTTCCATGAACGAAAGAAAGGTCTATACCCGCGAGTTCAAGCTGCATGCTGCCAGCATGGTGCTTGA
>NZ_JAHBDG010000042.1:0-46582 GCF_019956305.1 Pseudomonas sp. BF-B-30
AGAGGTGTATAAGAGACAGGCCTGACACTACGCCTTCGCGAGCAAGCCCGCTCCCACAGGGGATCTTCGGTGTGTCGAATTATTCCCCGCGAATGTACTGTTCCAACTGGCGAATCAGTTCAGCCTGTTCGGCAATGGCTTCCTTGACCAGGTCACCAATCGACAGCAGGCCGATCAATTTGCCGCCTTCGACCACCGGCAAGTGACGCAGGCGTCTATCGGACATGATGCCCAGGCAGGTATCCACGGTTTGATGGGTGTCGACGGTAATCACCGGTGACACCATGATGTCGCGCACCGGCGTGCCCACCGAAGAGCGGCCGTGCAACACCAGTTTGCGCGCGTAATCCCGTTCGCTGATGATGCCCAGCACTTCATCATTTTCCACCACGAGCAAGGCGCCGACGTTTTTCTCGGCCATCTTCATCAGCGCTTCGAGCACCATGTGGTCGGGTTTGATCTGGTGCACTTCCTGATTCTTCTGATCTTTGAGCTTGAGCAGTTGGGCGACGGTTTTCATGGTGGTTACTCGGGTGTTGTCGTTGTTCTTGAAGAATCGTAGACGCAAGCGTTCAGGGCAAGGGCGAAAGCGGCAGATAACACGCAAAAAACGTCATTTGGCGGTTTTTCTTTGGTAAGTCTCCTTTTCAGGCCAGAAATCACCTTGTGGGAGCGGGCTTGCTCGCGAAAGCGTAGTGTCAGGCAGCATTCATGTTGACTGACCCACCGCCTTCGCGAGCAAGCCCGCTCCCACAAGGGCGGTGTCTGCCTGACAGGTCTGCGGCAAACGCGCTATCGCAACTGATGACGCGTAGAATCCCCCTCTGAATCAGTTTCGAGGTTTGCAGTGGTGGATCTACAGCAGGGCTTCGTCCTGACCCGGCATTGGCGCGACACCCCGGCCGGTACGGAAGTCGAATTCTGGCTGGCGACCGACAGCGGTCCCCGGCGTATCCGCCTGCCTCATCAACCGTCGGTGGCGTTCATCCCGGCTGCGCAGCGTCAGCCCGCCGAAGGTGTTTTGCATGACGAGAAAAACGTCGAGCTCAAGCCCCTGGCCCTGCAGGATTTCGAACATCGCCCGGTCCTCGGTCTCTATTGCCAGCAACATGGCCAGTTGATGCGCCTGGAAACCGCGCTGCGCCGGGCCGGTGTCGAGGTGTTCGAAGCCGACGTGCGCCCGCCGGAACGCTACATGATGGAGCGCTTCATCACCGCGCCGGTGCGCTTCAGTGGCACACCGGATGCCGAGGGCCTGCTGCTCGACGCGCAGATGAAGCCCGACCCCGATTACCGGCCGAGCCTGAAACTGGTGTCCCTGGACATCGAGACCACGGCCCAGGGCGAGTTGTACTCCATCGCCCTGGAAGGCTGCGGCGAGCGCCAGGTGTACATGCTCGGTCCGCCTAATGGCGATGCCAGCCAGGTGGATTTCCAGCTCGAATACTGCGATTCGCGCACCCTGTTGCTGAAAAAACTCAACGAATGGTTTACCCGGTTCGACCCCGACGCGATCATCGGCTGGAACGTCGTGCAGTTCGACTTGCGGGTGCTCCACGAACACGCCCGGCGCCTGGCGGTGCCGTTGAAACTGGGGCGTGGCGGCGAGGAAATGCAGTGGCGCGAACACGGCAGCGGTAATCACTACTTCGCATCTGCGGCTGGCCGCCTGATCATCGACGGTATCGAGGCACTGCGTTCGGCGACCTGGAGTTTCCCCTCGTTCAGTCTGGAAAACGTCGCGCAAACCTTGCTCGGCGAGGGCAAGTCCATCGACAACCCGTACCAGCGCATGGACGAAATCAATCGCATGTTCGCCGAGGACAAACCGGCGCTGGCCAAATACAACCTCAAGGACTGCGAACTGGTCACGCGGATTTTTGCCAGGACTGAGTTGCTCACCTTCCTGTTGGAGCGAGCCAGCGTCACCGGTTTGCCGGCCGATCGCATGGGCGGTTCGGTGGCGGCGTTCACGCACCTGTACATGCCGCTGATGCACCGTCAGGGTTTCGTGGCGCCAAACCTCGGTGGCAAGCCACCCGAAGCCAGCCCCGGCGGTTTTGTCATGGATTCGCAGCCGGGACTGTACGAGTCGGTGCTGGTGCTCGACTACAAAAGCCTCTACCCGTCGATCATCCGTACCTTCCTGATTGACCCCGTGGGGCTGATCGAGGGGCTCAAACACCCGGACGACAGCGAGTCGGTGCCGGGATTTCGTGGCGCGCGCTTTTCCCGCACCCGGAATTGCCTGCCGTCCATCGTCGCCCGGGTGGCCGAAGGCCGGGAAACCGCCAAGCGCGAACACAACGCGCCGCTGTCCCAGGCGCTGAAAATCATCATGAACGCGTTCTACGGTGTGCTCGGCTCCAGCGGTTGTCGTTTCTTCGACACGCGCCTGGCGTCGTCCATCACCTTGCGTGGGCACGAGATCATGCTGCGCACCCGCCAGTTGATCGAAGCCCAGGGGCATGCGGTGATTTACGGCGACACCGACTCGACGTTCGTCTGGCTGCGTCGCGCCCATGGCCAGCAGGAGGCGGCGCAGATCGGCCAGGCGCTGGTGGCGCACGTCAATCAGTGGTGGCGCGAGCACGTGCAGCAGGAATACGGCTTGCAGAGCGTTCTCGAATTGCAGTTCGAAACCCATTACAAGCGCTTTTTGATGCCGACCATTCGCGGCGCCGAAGAAGGCAGTAAAAAGCGCTATGCCGGGCTGGTCACCCGGGACGATGGCAGCGACGAAATGGTCTACAAAGGCCTGGAAACCGTGCGCACCGACTGGTCGCTGCTGGCTCGGCAGTTCCAGCAGGAGCTGTATTCGCGGATCTTCCTGCGCAAGCCCTACCAGGATTATGTGCGTGACTACGTGCGCAAGACCCTGGCCGGTGAATTCGATGACCGGCTGATCTACCGCAAACGCCTGCGCCGCACCCTCGATGACTATCAGCGCAATGTACCGCCCCATGTGCGCGCGGCGCGCCTGGCCGACGAGTACAACGACCGGCAGGGGCGCCCGCGGCAGTATCAGAACGGCGGCTGGATCAGCTACGTGATCACCGTCGCCGGCCCCGAACCGCTGGAAGTGCGCAGCGCGCCCATCGATTACGACCACTACATCACCCGGCAGCTGCAACCGGTGGCGGACGCGATACTGCCGTTTGTCGACGACGACTTCTCAACCCTGATTGGGGGGCAACTGGGCCTGTTTTGAGTCCATCAGCGACAGGGTCCAGTCATCCAGGATGCCGTGGAAGTACTGGTTCAAGGCTTGCTGGAAAAGGTTGTCGGCATCGGCGACCTGGGCAAACAGGGTCATCGAGGAATGAAACTTCAGGTCGTCGGGATGACCGAAAATCCCCGCTACCGAGCGCTCCCGGATGTTCAGCACTTCCTGGGTGCAGGTACGCAGCCGGGCGCCCAGCAACGGATGCTCAAGGTAGGCCAGGGCTTCCTCCCGCGAGCGGATGGCAAAGCGGCGCGACATCTCGCTATCGCCGAGCCCGGCAAACTGCGGAAAAATGAACCACATCCAGTGACTGCGCTTGTGTCCGTTGTTCAGCTCGTTTTGAACCCGGTCGAATACCGGGTCCTGAGCCTGGAGAAAACGTTGCAGATTGAACGGGTCCAGGTGGTCGGTGCTTCTCATGGCGAAGCTCTCTGACAGGCTGCGGTGGTTCAGACCATGGCCAGCCGCTGTTTGCGTTGTGGCGCGTGAAACGCTTGGTCCAGCGCCTCCAGATCCCCGGGCTCAAGCTGCAACGTGGCGGCCTGGGCGTTGAGGCGTACATGTTCGAGTCGGACCGCCTTGGGGATGGCGATCACTTCTTCCTGACGCAGTATCCAGGCCAGTGCCACCTGAGCCGGTGCGACGCCGTGACGGGCAGCTACCTGCTTGAGCGCGACGTCCAAGAGCATTTTACCGCCTTGGCCAATCGGGCAGTAAGCCATGACCGGCAACCGCCGTTGTTGGCTCCAGGGCAGCAAATCAAATTCTATGCCCCGTTGCTCCAGGTTGTAGAGCACCTGATTGGTGGCACAGGTCGGGGCGTCCAGTTCCAGCAGGTCGTCGAGGTCGAAGTTGGACACGCCCCAACGGCCAATCTTGCCGGCTTCGCGCAAGCGCTCGAAGGCGTCGACGGTTTCTTCCAGAGGATACTGACCGCGCCAATGCAGCAGATACAGGTCGATGTAATCGGTGCCAAGCCTGCGCAGGCTTCGCTCGCAAGCCTGGGGAATGCCCAGGCGACTGGCGTTGTGCGGGTACACCTTGCTGACCAGAAAGACGTTGTCGCGCTGGCCGGCAATGGCATCGCGCACCACTTCCTCGGCACCGCCTTCGGCGTACATTTCCGCGGTGTCGATCAGGGTCATGCCCAGCTCGATACCCAGGCGCAGTGCCGCGACTTCTTCCGTGTGCCGTGAACGGTCTTCGCCCATCTGCCAGGTCCCCTGGCCGATGACCGGGACCCTGGTGCCAGCCAGTTCAAGCGTGCGCATGCAAACCTCCTTTATGAATGCCGATGGTTATTTCAGTGGGCACCAGAATAGTCCATCGGTTCCGCCGCAGGCTGCGAACTCTTGAGCTGCACCTTGCCGGTGATCGATTGCTCTGTGCCGATACTGCACTTTTTCGAAATGTCCGGCTCTATCCATGGCAGCCTGCGGCGATCCCCACCGTCGGCCCATGCCCAAGTCCAAGAACCCATGGCTCGAGTTTCACCCACGATCACCACTAGATTCCGCCGTCATTGCCTGCTGCTTGCAGGTCTGTCGATGCTCTACGTCACCGGTTGCAGCCAGCAGCAGGGCGGCGACATCATCAACCAGATGCGCGAAGGCAAACCCCAGGAGTTCCTGCAGACCAGCGTCGACCGCATGGCCACCCTGACCATGCGCGACAACCTCAACAGCCTTTACCTGCTGATGAGCAAGCTCTATCTGCGTAACCCCGACGAGCTGAAAAAATCCGGTTTCCTCGATGCCCGCACCGCTGGCAAGCAAGTGCGCATGGCCATTGAGCTGCAGCAACCATTGCCGACCCTGGGCGGCAAAAAGGACCTCGCGGCCCTGCGTTTTGCCATGAGTCCGGAGTTTCTGGGCGACCGGGTCGGGGCGTTCATCTATGCCATCGGCAGCATGCTGGTGACCGCCCATGGCAATCGCCTCGAGTTCTACATGACCGACACGATCAACCCGGTATTTGTCAGCAATGCCGCGCGCAATATCGAAATCGCCACCTGGATCCTCAGCCAGCGACAGAACAAAGAGGGCCAGCCCTTGCTGTTCTCCAACGAAATCTCGGAGGAGGGCAGCAACCTGAGCTTTGCCGTCGAGTTCGGCAAGATCGTCGCCCGGCTGGACCTGCTGACCCGGATGCTCGACGAACGCTACCGGCGCATCGGCGTGAACTATGCCCAGAGCCTGCTGTTCCTGAATTTCCTGCCGGTGCAGTGAGCACGACACATATTCCTTGTGGGAGCGGGCTTGCTCGCGAAGGCGTAGTGTCAGGCAGCATTAATATCGACTGACCCACCGCTTTCGCGAGCAAGCCCGCTCCCACAGGGGGGAATTGAGTTCAGGGTATAAAGATAGATCGCATCGATATAACTGGTTATAAGAAATATCGCTATGCTGCGGGCCAGATTTCCCCTGCGATCTTTGTGGAAGTATTCATGGATTTAGTGAACATCGGGTTGGTCGTTGCCGGGCTGGTTGTCGGCTTCATCGTCGGCATGACGGGCGTAGGTGGCGGGTCGCTCATGACCCCGATTCTGCTTGGATTCGGCATCAACCCGGCGACGGCGGTCGGTACCGACCTGCTGTACGCCGCCATCACCAAGTCCAGCGGCGTACTGGTTCACCGCAAGAACAACAACATCGACTGGGCGATCACCGGCTGGCTGACCTTGGGCAGCGTGCCCGCGGTGGCGTTGACGCTGTGGTTCCTCAGTACCCTGCACAGCGCCCCCGAGTCGATGAACGCGATCATCAAGCAGGCCCTCGGGTTCGTGTTGTTCGCCACGGCTCTGGCGATCCTGTTCAAGAAGCGCCTGCTCGACTTCGCCCACAAACGTGCGGGTGGCAACTACAACCCCAGCGGATTGCGCTTGAACGTGATGACGGTCATCACCGGGCTGGTCCTTGGCGCCATGGTCGCGCTGACGTCCATCGGTGCCGGTGCACTGGGCACCGTGGCACTGTTCATTCTCTATCCGATGCTGCCGACCCGCCGCCTGGTAGGGACTGAAATCGCCCACGCCGTGCCGCTGACCCTGGTCGCGGGCCTTGGCCACGCCAGCATGGGCAACATGGATTGGCACGTCCTGGGTTACTTGCTGGTGGGCTCGTTGCCGGGGATTTACCTGGGCAGCCACCTGACCGGGCGCATCTCCGATGAATTGCTGCGCCCTTGCCTGGCGACCATGCTGTTGCTGATCGGCTACAAACTGGCGTTCTGAATCAAGCCGCCGCGCCAGCTTCATTCGCGGGTGAAAATTTCCAGCAGATGCCCGTCCGGGTCATCGAAATACACCCGCCGTCCTCCCGCGTAATCATTGATCTCCCTCAGTCGCTGCTTGCCCGGGTCGGCCCACCATGGCTGACCGTTGGCTTGCAGGCGTGCGAAGGCCGCATCGAAATCCTCATCGCCAATCAGGAATGCGTAGTGCTGAGACGCAATCGGCGGCTCGTTGTCGTAGAAATCCAGTGATACGCCGTTATCCAGTTTGACGATCAGCATGGGGCCGAAGGGCTCGGGGGCAGGCAGGCCAAGGAGGCCCGTCAGGAAATTCGCCGAAACCTGCTTGTCCCGGCACCAGACGATGGTGTGATTCAACTGAGTACTCATGGGCAAGTCCTCACAAGGGGTCAGGCTGGTTGCCATGAGTCTTCAGATTAGCCCAGCCTGTTGCGCAATGACCGCCCTGACCTAAGCTTGGGGCAAGGCGAACAATATTTGCGGTATGTCACCCGGAACGATCGCCGCGATGCGCAATCATTAGAGCGTGAATATCAAAAGGAGATGCGCATGCTCATCAGGTCACTGACACTGGCTACTTTGCTGGCGATTGCCGGCACCTCATTCGCCGCCGATGGCGACTCACCGCTGGACATGGACAAGGGCAGGGCCCGGCCACTGATCGTCATCGCTCCGAGCACGGTTGATCCGACCTGGGTGAGCCTGAAAAAGTCCCTGGATGAGCCGGCCAACCGCAAGGGCTTCACCGACCGCAACATGGTGCTCTACACCGTACTCAACCTGATGGGCCAGCGCGACGGCAAGGACCTCGGGCCACAGGACACGGCGGCGCTGATCCGCTCGCTCAAGCTGGGGGCCGGCGCCAAGACCAAGGTGATTCTGGTCGGCAAGGACGGCGAAAAGAAACTTGACCAATCGGACGCCATCAAGCTGGAAGATGTTTTCAGCGTTGTCGATCAGCTGCCGGCGGCCGAGAAAGAATTTACCGCGACCGTGGCCGCTCCCGTCACTGAAGCCGAGCCGGCGGCAAAAGGCGCCAAAGGTACAAAACCTGGCAAACCGGCCAAGCCCGCCAAGCCGCCTGAAATGCCGGATGATTGATCCTCTATCTGGCGACAATGGCAGGCTTTTCTGTGGGAGCGAGCTTGCTCGCGATAGCGTCGTAACAGTCGATACAAATGTTGAATGTCAGACCTCCATCCTCGGAGCGCCGCCCGGAGCAAGCTCGCTCCCACAGATGGATCAGCAACTATCGGGCAAGGGCACTCAGTATCTGATGAGCGATCCTGACCCGTTGCGCATTGGGATAATTCTTGTTGGCCAGCATCACGATACCGATGTCCTTCGAAGGCACGTACGCCACATAAGCCCCGAAGCCACCGGTTGAACCTGTCTTGTTGATCAGCACGTTCTGCGGCTGCGCCTGCGGCGGGTTCAGCCACTGGACTTCATGGGCCTGCATGGCCATTGGCGTGGAGTTGCCGTCCAGCAAGCGATCCAGTGTGATCGGGTATCGATACATCTCCCAGCCCAAGCCCTGGGTCATATCGCCTACGGTGTAGTAACCGCTGTGAGTCAAGGCGATGGCTTGCTGCAACGGCTTTTCCAGGGACGCCGGCTTCATGTTCGCGCCGACATAGCTGAGCAAGTCTGCGGCGCTGGTCTTCACCCCATACGCCTCGGAATCCAGCGCGCCCGGCCCCACCCGTACCGGTTTGCCGTCCTTGTTGTAGCCCTGGGCGTAGAGCGCCATCTGATCCTGCGGCACATGCACATAGGTGTGCCGCAAGCCGAGTTTTGGCAGCAGGGTCTTCTCCATCAGGTCATCAAACGGCTGGCCCATGCTGTGGGCGGCGAGGTAGCCGAACAGGCCCAGACTGGGGTTCGAATACAGTCGGTGGCTGCCGGGGGCGTAGAGCGGTTTCCATTGTTTGTAGTAGCCGAGCATTTTGTCGGCCGAATCAGATTCAGCAGGAAATTGCAGGGGTAAACCGCCAGCGCTGTAGGTGCCCAGTTGCAGCACACTGATGTTGTCGAAAGCACTGCCACGCAAGGCCGGCAGGACCTGGCTGGCCTTGTCGGTCAGGGACATCTTGCCGGTGGCCTGGGCGTAGGCGGCGAGGGTGGCGGTGAAGGTTTTGCTGACGGAGCCGATTTCGAACAGGGTGTCTTGTGTGACGGGGTTGCCGGTTTCTATCGAGGCGACGCCATAGTTGAAGTAATGCGCCTGGCCGTTGACGGTGACCGCCACGGCCATGCCATGGATACCCTCGGCCTGCATTACCGGTTGTACAGCGGCGTTCACCACTGTCTCGACTTGATCCTGTGCGGCGCACTGGCCCGCGGCGAATATCGCCATGCCAGCGGCGATGGTTTTCAGCCTGTCCATATTGGTTTCATCCGTCGTTGATTCAGTTGCGCGTCATTTTAGGGGCTCAAGCGCCATGCTCCGAGCGCTTTTTAAAATTGGCCGCCATCAGGCGGCCACGCGCAACCCTTGATTCAACGCGCTTGGCGCTTCAACGCACCAGGCAAGGCCGCTTGTTGTCGAACTTCCAGCCGGGCATCAGGAACTGCATCGCCACGCTGTCATCCCGCGCCCCCAGGCCCATGCCTTTGTACAGCTCGTGAGCCTTGGCGACCTGATCCATATCCAGCTCGACCCCCAGCCCCGGTTTCTGCGGCACCTGCACGCAGCCGTCGACGATTTGCAGCGGGGCCTTGGTCAGGCGCTGGCCATCCTGCCAGATCCAGTGGGTGTCGATGGCGGTGATCTCGCCCGGCGCCGCTGCCGCGACATGGGTGAACATCGCCAGGGAAATGTCGAAGTGGTTGTTAGAGTGCGAACCCCAGGTCAGGCCCCATTCGTGGCACATCTGCGCCACGCGCACCGAACCCTGCATCGTCCAGAAGTGCGGGTCGGCCAGGGGGATATCGACCGACTGCAACTGGATCGCATGGCCCATCTCCCGCCAGTCGGTGGCGATCATGTTGGTCGCGGTTTTCAAACCCGTGGCGCGACGGAATTCGGCCATGACTTCTCGACCCGAGTAACCGTTTTCTGCCCCACACGGGTCTTCGGCGTAGGCCAGCACGTGGTGCTGATCGCGGCACAGGCGGATGGCTTCTTTCAGTGACCAGGCGCCATTCGGGTCGAGGGTGATGCGCGCATCGGGGAAGCGTTCGGCAAGGGCTGTGACCGCTTCGATTTCGGCGTTGCCGCTGAGCACGCCGCCCTTGAGCTTGAAGTCCTTGAAGCCATAACGCGCGTGAGCCGCCTCGGCCAGGCGGACTACCGCATCGGCGGTCATGGCTTTCTCGTGCCGCACGCGGAACCAGTCGTTGTCGGCGTCCGGTTCGCAGCGGTAGGCGAGGTCGGTTTCGTTGCGATCACCGACGTAAAACAGATAGCCGAGCATTTTCACTTCATCGCGCTGCTGGCCTTCGCCGAGCAGGGCGGCCACCGGTACGTCCAGGTGCTGACCGAGCAAATCGAGCAATGCGGCTTCCAGGCCGGTGACGGCGTGAATGGTGATGCGCAGATCGAAGGTCTGCAAACCGCGGCCACCGGCATCGCGGTCGGCGAAGGTCTGGCGTACCTGATTAAGGATTTTCTGATAAGTGCCAATCGGGCTGCCGACCACCAGGCTGCGCGCGTCTTCGAGGGTCTGGCGAATGCGCTCGCCCCCCGGCACTTCGCCAACGCCGGTGTGGCCGGCGTTGTCCTTGAGGATCACGATGTTACGGGTGAAAAACGGGCCGTGGGCGCCGCTCAGGTTGAGCAGCATGCCATCGTGGCCGGCGACCGGAACCACTTGCATGCTGGTGATGACCGGGGCTTTTGCGGTGTCTTGTGGGTTCATTTTCCAATCCTTAAAAAGCAGAATTCAGGCGTGGTCGGGAGCGGGTTTGCCCAGCGCCACGGCAGGTGCGGGTTTCGGTGTGTTGCGGGCAGCAAACACGATGATGGCGGCGATGATCGAAGTCGCGGCCAGGCCGTACAGCCCGCCCTGAATGGAACCGGTGCGCTCTTCCAGCAGGCCGAAAGTGGTCGGCGCAACGAAGCCGCCGAGGTTGCCCACCGAGTTGATCAACGCGATGACGCCAGCGGCAATGCGCGCATCCAGATAGGCCTGGGGAATCGGCCAGAACAGCGACGAGGCCGATTTGAAGCCCAGTGCTGCAAAGCAGATGGCGACAAAGGCGAAGACCGGCCCGCCGGTGGTGGACATGAACATCCCGGCAGCAGCGATCAGCAGGGCAGTGGCGACCCAGGCTTGCTGGTGTTTCCATTTGGCCGACAAGGAAGCGAAGGCGTACATGCCGACAATCGACAGCAACCACGGAATCGAGTTGAACAGCCCGACCTGGACATCGCTCAGATCGCCCATCTTCTTGATGATGCTCGGCAGCCAGAAGGTCGCGGCGTAGATGGTTAGCTGGATAAAGAAGTAGATCAGGCAGAACAGGATGATCTGGCGATCCTTGAGCAGTTTGCCCAGCGACGGCTTGATGGGCGTGGCGGCTTCCCGGGCCAGTTGTTCGTCGTCGATGGCCTTGACCAGTGCGTCCTGCTCTTCGCGGCTCAGCCATTTGGCGTCGTGGGGCCTGGAGTCCAGCCAGAACCAGACGAACACGCACAACCCTACCGAAAACATGCCCTCGATGAAGTACATCCACTGCCAGCCGTGCAGGCCCAGCCCTTCGATTTGCAGGAGCAAACCGGACAGGGGGCCTGAGATCAGCGACGCGAGCGCCGAGCCACTGAGGAAGATGGCAATCGCCTTGCCTCGCTCCACGCCGGGCAACCAACGGGTGAAGTAGTAGATCACCCCGGGAAAGAACCCGGCTTCGGCCACGCCCAGCAGAAAACGCAGGATGTAGAAGTGGGTTTCGTTCTGGATGAACGCCATGCCTGCGGCGACCAGGCCCCAGGTCAGCATGATCCGGGTCAGCCAGATGCGTGCGCCGACTTTCTGCAGAAGGATGTTGGAGGGCACCTCGAACAGTGCATAACCGATGAAGAACAAACCGGCACCCAGGCCGTAGGCGGCCGCGCCAATGCCCAGGTCGTGCTCCATGTGGGAGCGGACGAAACCGATGTTCACGCGATCAATGTAATTGACGATGAACATGATGACGAACAGCGGCAAGACGTGTCTTTTGACTTTGGCGATGGCGGACTTCAGCGCTGAATTGGCGTCGTCGTGCATCCCGGAGATGGATGTATTCACTGCGTTTTCTCCCACTCGTTATTTTTATGCGGGGTGAAGCTGGGTGTTGCGTTGTTGATAGACATCATACAACTAGGTTTTTTGAACTTGCAACCATGTTTGTCCAATGAAATGGCGGTAATTCAGAGGTTTTTAATTCCATTTGTGGTGCTGAGTGGCCTTTTAAGCGACTTAATATGGGCTTTTGTTGAGTGTTGTCATACAAGTTGAACGAGATTTTTCGGAATTCCCGCCCGGCGCGGTGCTACGATTCGATAGCCCTGATTTCGGACACGCCCATGCAAGAAGACCTCGAAGCACCTGCCCGCAAGCGCAGCCACAACCTGGCCCATGATCTGGTGGAGAAACTGACCCAGCGCATCCTGCTCGGCCAGATGTTGCCCGGCGACAAGCTGCCGTCGGAAAACACCATCGTTCAGGAGCACGGGGTCAGTCGCACGGTGGTGCGCGAGGCGATCTCGAAGTTGCAGGCCTCAGGGCTGGTGGAAACCCGGCATGGGATTGGCACGTTTGTGATCGAGCGCGCTCCGGAGCAGGGGCTGCGGCTGAATGTCGATACGGCGTTGGGGGTGCGCAGTATTCTGGAGTTGCGCATGGGTCTGGAAACCCAGGCGGCGGCGCTGGCGGCAACTCGCCGCACCGATCTGCAACTGGCGCAGATGCGTGAAGCGCTGGACGACTATCAAAACCTGCTGGCCAACAACGACAGCTGTGTCGAGGCGGACCGGCGTTTTCATCTGCTGATCGCCGAAGCCACCGGTAACGTCTGCTTCACTGAAATCATGCAGCACCTGGGCAGTGCGATGATCCCGCGCACCCGTGTCAATGCAGCCGAGCGTGGTGCGGTGGACTTGAGCAAGCTCGGTCAGTTGGCCAACCTGGAGCACGAGGCGATTCTCAACGCCATCAAACGCCAGGACCCGGACGCGGCGCGGGCGGCGATGTGGCTGCACCTGACCAACAGTCGCGACCGTTTTTCGCCCAGCTGACTGCGATTTGGGTGTTTTGTCAGTGACACCCAGTCATCGTTCTTCGCGAGCAAGCCCGCTCCCACAGGGTTTTATGTTTGCCGCAGCTCTTGAGCACACCTCAGAACCTGTGGGAGCGGGCTTGCTCGCGAAGGCGCCAGCCCAGACAGCAAAAAGCATGGATCAGACCCGAACAACCTGAGCAATGACCACCCGCCGCTCCAGATTCAACGCCAGCACACTCGCCAACACCACCAACCCGCCGACCACGATCATCAGCGTCGGCCGTTCGCCGAGCGCATAAGACGCAATCACCATCGCCGTCGGCGGCGTCAAATACAGCGTCATCGTCGCCCGGCTCAAATCGACATGCGCCAGCACATAAGCCCAGGCCAGGTACGCCAGGGCACTGGGGAAAATCCCCAGGGCAATCACCGCAAACTGCACGCGCAGCGGCGCCTGGGCGACTTGATCCGCCAGACCGGGCAAGTAGACCAGCAACAGCACAGTCCCGGACCACACCGTGTAACACACCAGCGTCAGCCCGTCGTATCGCCCGGTGTGATGCTTTTGCAGGGCAAAGTAGAGACTCCAGGAAACCGCCGCCAGCAGGATCAGCAAGCCATGGGCATCAATGCTGCCCAAGCCATGATCGCCCGCCACCACAATCATCACGCCAAACAACCCGAGCAGCACACAACCCCAGCGCCACAGGCTCACCTGATCCTTGAACACGAAGCGCGCGATCAACGTACTGAACAGCGGCGTGGTCTGGGCCAGGACGCTCGAAGCGCCGGCGCTGACACCCTGTTGCCCGAAGTTGATCGCCACGTGGTGCAGGCTCACAGCAAAGAAGCCCAAGCCGAACATCAGGGGCAGATCTCGCAGGCTCGGCAGGCGAATGCCCTTGAACATCGCGACCACGGCCATGAACACAGAGGCGAGCAGGAAGCGCAGGAGCGCCAGGTGCACCGGGTCATAGGCGTGCAAGCCGATATGGATGCCGGTCGGGGAGTAGCCCCAGCACGCCACGACAAACGCCATGGCCAGAATGATTTTCCAGGGTGAAACGGGGGAGGGTGTGAGCGGCGTCATGGTCGTGCACCTGTGGGTGGATGCACCGAGTATCAGAAAGCGGATCGTTCGCCACAACTGACTTATACTGCGCTAACCGTTCACTGTGGGTGATGTATGGAGCTGGCTCAGATTCGCATGTTCAAGACCGTGGCCGATGTCGGCAGCATCGCCCGCGCGGCCGAGCTGTTGCATTGCGTGCCGTCGAACATCACGGCCCGGATCAAGGCCCTTGAGGCCGAACTGGGTGTCGCGCTGTTTTTGCGTGAGGGTCGAGGGCTGCGCATCAGCCCGTCGGGGCAAACCTTCCTGGCCTACGCCTCGAAAATTCTTGCCCTCACCGCCGAGGCCAAGCGCGCGGTCGATCCTTCGGCCGAACCCTCGGGGCCGTTGCGCATCGGAGCCATCGAGTCGTCGGCCACCGGGCGATTGCCGCGCCTGCTGGCGAAATTCCACAAGCGTTTCCCGCAGGTGGCGCTGGAGCTGACCACCGGCTCCTGGGGGCAGTTGCTCGACGACACGCTCAATCACAAGCTCGACGGCGCCATCGTGGCGGTGGATGTCGAGCGTTCGCACCTCAAGCGCACGCCGATGTACCGCGAAGAACTGCTGCTGATCGCCTCGACCTCCCTGGGGCCGCTGCGGGACATCAGTGATTTGCAGGACCAGACCGTGTTCATGTGGCCCCAGGGCTGTCCGTACCGGGCGGCGCTGGAGCATTGGTTGTTGCGCAAGGGGCAGGCGCTGCCGATTGTCAGCCTGGCCAGTTATGGCGCGATTGTCGGTTGCGTCAGCGCCGGGGCCGGCGTGGCGCTGGTGCCTAAGGGGATCTTTGACCAATATGCCAAAGGTGCAGGGTGCGCAGGGTTTGAGTTTCCTGAGCTGACCGCCGTCGACAACCTGTTTTACTGGCACGAAAACGCCGGGGTGCACCCGGCGCGTGAGGCGTTTGTGGCGATGCTCCGCGAGGAATTTGCCTGACGCAGTACCTGTGGGAGCGGGCTTGCTCGCGAAAACGGTGTGTCAGGCAACATTGACTTTGAATGTGCCGCCCCCTTCGCGAGCAAGCCCGCTCCCACAGGGGTTACGGCATGTTGATGTCCCGCATAAGCAGGCCAAAACCTAGCTCCACCGCATCCGGTATCGGCAAATACACCGTATGCCCATCCCCCGGCGCAACGTCGATCGCTTCACCCTTGGCGTTCTGCAACTGATGCAGATCGAAGTGGAAGTTGCCCTTGGGCGTCATCAGCTCCATGTGATCGCCCAGGCCGAAGCGGTTTTTCACCTTGACCTCGGCCAGGCGATCCCGCCGCTGTCCGGTCAGTTCACCGACAAACTGCTGGCGCTCCGACACCGAGCTGCCGTTCTGGTAGTTCTGGTATTCGTCATGCACATGCCGGCGCAGAAAACCTTCGGTGTAGCCGCGCTGGGCGAGGGACTCCAGGTCGGTCATCAGGCCGCGGTCGAAGGCCCGGCCCGCCACCGCATCGTCGATGGCCCGGCGATAAACCTGGGTGGTGCGCGCGCAATAAAAATGGGATTTTGTCCGGCCTTCGATTTTCAGGGAGTGCACGCCCATGTGGGTCAGGCGTTCGACATGCTGCACGGCGCGCAGGTCCTTGGCGTTCATGATGTAAGTGCCGTGTTCGTCTTCGAAGGCGGGCATCTGTTCGCCGGGACGATTGGCTTCCTGCAACAGGAACACCTGATCGGTGGGCGCGCCGATGCCCAGGGTCGGTTCGGGTTCGAATGTCCGGACGATCTCGCCGAGCTGGTTTTCCGTGGCCGGCTGCGCCGAGTATTTCCAGCGACAGGCGTTGGTGCAGCTGCCCTGATTGGCATCGCGCCGGTTCATGTAGCCCGACAGCAGGCAACGCCCGGAGTAGGCCATGCACAATGCGCCGTGCACGAACACCTCCAGTTCCATGGCTGGCACTTGCTCGCGGATCTCGGCGATTTCTTCCAGGGACAGCTCTCGGGACAGGATGATCCGGCTCAAGCCTTGCTGCTGCCAGAACTCGACACTGGCCCAGTTCACCGTATTGGCCTGCACCGAAAGGTGGATCGGCATCTGCGGATAGTACCTGCGCACCAGCATGATCAGGCCGGGGTCGGACATGATCAGCGCATCCGGGGCCATGGCGATCACCGGTTCAAGGTCCTTGAGGAAAGTCTTGAGCTTGGCGTTGTGCGGCGCGATGTTCACCACCACGTAGAAGCGCTTGCTCTGGGCCTGGGCCTCGCGAATGCCGAGGGCCAGGTTGGCGTGGTCGAACTCGTTGTTGCGCACCCGCAGGCTGTAGCGCGGCTGGCCGGCGTACACGGCATCGGCGCCGTAGGCGAAGGCGTAACGCATGTTTTTCAAGGTGCCGGCGGGGGCGAGCAGTTCTGGCGCAGTGAGGTTCATGGCAGTGTCGGTCGCAAAAGCCGCACAGGGTAAATGCCCTGTGCCAAGGGTTTATTGACCTGGATCTATGCCTGATCAACAAACCGATGGCACTCGCGCGAGCCGTGGCGGACTAAACATCAAGGCGAAAATTTTTCGTCCTGACTGGCTGGCACGGATCGGACATGAACGAAACTACCCCACAAGACAAATCGCTGATGGTTTTGCTGGTGCTGGTGAGCGCTGCCTTCATCTGGATCCTGCTGCCGTTTTACGGCGCGGCGTTCTGGGCAGTGATCCTGGGCATCCTCTTTGCGCCACTGCAGGGCCGGCTGCAAGTGAAGTTCGGCTGGCAACGCAACCTCACGTCGCTGTGCACATTGAGCATTTGCCTGGTGATTGCGATTCTGCCGGTGATCGTCATCAGTGCCTTGCTGGTTCAGGAAGGCGCGTCACTCTACAAAAGCGTCGAGAGCGGCGAACTCGACATTGCCGGGTATGTGTCGCAGTTCAAGCACAGCCTGCCGCCGTATTTCCAGCATCTGCTGGATCGCTTCGGCATGGGCGAGTTGAACGGGCTGCACGAGAAAATCGTCAAGAGCACGATGGCCGGCGGGCAGGTGCTGGCCTCTAAGGCGTTCAGTTTCGGCCAGGGCACGTTCGAGTTCATCGTCAGCTTTTTCATCATGCTGTACCTGCTGTTTTTCTTCCTGCGTGACGGTGCGGAACTGGCGCGCAAGGTGCGTGCGGCGGTGCCGTTGCAGGAGCAGCAGAAACGCCGTTTGCAGCTCAAGTTCAATCGTGTGGTACGGGCGACGGTGAAAGGCAACCTGTTGGTGGCCGTCACCCAAGGCGCGCTGGGCGGTCTGATTTTCTGGTTTCTGGACGTTCCCAGCGTGTTGCTCTGGGCGGTGTTGATGGCGTTTCTGTCGTTGCTGCCGGCGGTGGGGGCGGGAATAGTCTGGGTGCCGGTGGCGGCGTTTTTCCTGCTCACCGGGGCGATCTGGCAGGGCGTGGTGCTGGTATTGTTCGGGGTCTTGGTGATCGGTCTGGTGGACAACCTGCTCCGGCCATTGCTGGTGGGCAAGGACACCAGGATGCCGGACTACATGATCCTGATCTCGACCCTCGGCGGCCTGGCGATTTTCGGGCTGAACGGTTTTGTCATCGGCCCGTTGATCGCGGCCCTGTTCATGTCGAGCTGGGACATTTTCATCGAAACCAAACCGCGGGTGCAGCTGCCTTAGGCGCTGAACCTGCCGGACTGGCCGCTGCCGATGCGTTGCGACAGCTCACGGGCGGCGGGCAGCGAAGTGAGCGGGCCGCTGATCTGTACGCCGTCCTGCACCAGGTACCAGCAGGCAAGCATGCCCAGCTCTCTGAGCTGTGCGGGGACGGCGCTGCCGATAACGGACATGATCTGAACCTTGGACATGAGAAGTACCTCCATCAATCTGTGGAGTTACTTTAAGGTCCGGGTACCTTGAGGGGTAATCAACGTTTTCGATAGTGGTCATTGATGCCAGAGGGGGTAAATGACCGTTGGTCGGTCAGCTGACCACCTGATCGAGCATATGAACCACTTCCTGCTCGTTGAGCAGGCCCTTGCGCACCAGGCTTTGCGTCAGCAGCGAGAGAAACTTGGCGCTGCGATGACCTTCCAGGTGCTTGAGTTCGGTCAGTGCGTTGTAGACCTTGCTGGAGGTGCACAGACCGACGATGCGGTGCGGGTTTTGCGTTGGCATGTGGTCGTCCTTGTTGTTATGAACCTGTTTTCGACGGACAGCACCGAGCTTGCGGAACTGACATGACAAAAAAATGACCGTTTTGTGCCGCGGGGCAGAAATCGGGTCAAGTCCATCTTGCCTGTTTCTGCCACGGACACTGTCCCGATAGCGACCTTGGCGAGATTTATCCAGACCTTGACCGACAATTGGATATAAAAAAGCCCCGCTGTTTCAGCGGGGCCGGTTGAGTCTGTTACCAGCGACCGTAATGTCGGCCGTAGTAGCCGCGTGGCGGGCCGTAGTAACCACGGGGTGGTCCGTAGTAAACCGGGGCCGGACGGTAGTAGATCGGTTGTTGCACGTAGACCGGGGCCGGTTGGTAGTAAACCGGAGGCGGTGGTGCGTAATAAACCGGCGCGGGCTGGTAGTAGACCGGTTGCGGCGCGACATAGACCGGGCGGTTGGCGTTGATCAGAGCCGAGCCGACGATGGCAGTACCGACGATCGCTCCAAATACCGCCGCGTCATTACCATGCCCGGCTTGCGCCTGACCTGCGATAGCGAGGGCGCCGATCAGCAAGGCTACTGTGGGGACTTTACGGATCATGATAGTACCTCGGTTCTTCAACCCGGCGCTTGTGTCTGCAATAGACCCAAGGATTGTCGCGGGGATACTTCTAAGACAGCGTTTTTCTGAAAAACAGCACGGCCGCGAGGTAAATTTTGTGTAAGGTCTGTACCGACTTTCTTACCGACCCGTGTAGGCCCGTGCGAACACGCTTACATGATCGATCAGAACCCGATGGAGGGCTAATCCCGTCCATCCGAAAAGTGCATTTGAAGGAGCTTGCCCATGCAGATGAACCCCAACAAAGACACCCAGTTGTGCATGTCCCTTTCAGGGCGCCCGGGGAACTTTGGCCTGCGTTTTCACAATCATCTGTATGAACAACTGGACTTGAATTTTTACTACAAGGCCTTTGCCAGCCAGGACCTGACGGGTGCTGTTGCCGGCATTCGCGCCCTGCGGATTCGTGGTTGTGGCGTGTCGATGCCGTTCAAGGAAGCCTGCATTGCCCTGGTGGATGAACTCGACGCATCTGCCGCCGCCATTCAATCGATCAACACCATCGTCAACACCGACGGGCATCTCAAGGCCTACAACACCGACTACATCGCCGTTGCCCAGTTGCTGGAAAAACACCAGGTGCCCAAGGACTCGACCTTTGCCTTGCGCGGCAGCGGCGGCATGGCCAAGGCCGTGGCGAGTGCCTTGCGCGATGGCGGCTATGAAAACGGCCTGATCGTGGCCCGCAACGAGCGCGCCGGGCAGGCGCTGGCGCAGTCTTTGGGGTATGAGTGGCAGGCCGAACTGGGGAGTCGTCGCCCGCAGATGCTGGTCAACGTCACCCCGATCGGCATGACGGGAGGACCGGAGGCCGATCAACTGGCCTTTGAGCCTGATGTGATCGAAAAAGCGGAAACTGTCTTCGATGTGGTGGCGATACCCTCGGAAACACCGCTGATCGTGCGTGCCCGTGCCGAAGGCAAACAGGTCATCACCGGGCTGGAAGTGATCGCGATCCAGGCACTGGAGCAATTTGTGCTCTATACCGGTGTACGGCCGACGGACGAGCAATTCCAGAAGGCCGTAGCGTTTGCCCGCAGCTAGGAGGTGTCCATGCATCCCCCCATTCTCAATCTGGATTCGGTCGAACTTGAGCCGCTACCCGAAGCGTTTGCGCCGACCGGTGAAACCGCCGGTCGCTATCAACAGCGCCTGGCCCTTGTCGGTCAGCAACTGGGGGCGCAAAAACTGGGTTATCGCCTGTATGTGCTGGAGCCAGGCATGCGCGGCAGTCCGTTTCACAGTCATCGGGTCAATGAGGAAATGTTCTACGTCGTGGCCGGGGAAGGGCAGGTTCGCCTGGGATCCGAACGGTTTCCAATCCGTGCCGGTGATGTGATCGCCTGTCCACCGGGTGGGCCTGAAAAGGCGCACCAGATCATCAATACCAGTAACGGCGAGTTGCGGTACCTGGCCGTCAGCACCCAGCAATCACCGGAAATCTGTGAATACCCGGATTCCGGTAAATACGCCGTGATGGATGACTTCAAGGTGGATGTCGAGGGTAATGCGTCAGGCTTTGTTGCGGTGGCCCGGCAGGCGGACGGGGTGGATTACTGGGACGGCGAGTAACCACGAGCACCGTCAAACCACTGTAGGAGCGAGCCTGCTCGCGATGGACGTCAACGATAACGCGTGCTGTCTGAATGAGCGCGTCGTCTGGACGTTTTTCGCGAGCAGGCTCGCTCCTACAGGTTTTGTGTCAATCACACATGCCCGTCGGTCCACGATCCATTGTGGGAGTGTTGTGTCAGGCAAACATCCAGGTTATTCGAGCCGGGCCAGTCTTTCTTCCAGCGCCGCAATTCGCGCTTCCAGTTCTTCGATCCGTTCAACCGAAACCCCGCTGCCGCCACGCTCGGCCGGGTTTTGCCGTGCCGCCATGATCGCTTCGATATCCGCCGGGTCGCCCAGGGCGTGGGTGTAACGGTCTTCGCGCTGGCCGGCCTGACGCGGAATCAGCACGGCCAGACCCCGGGCAATCAGGCGTTCGAGTTGATGCACCACCTGTTCGGTGTCTTCGAATTCATGCATGCGGCCGCTGCGGGTTAGCAGTTCATTGACGGTCTGCGGGCCGCGCAGAAACATCAGCCCGGTCAGGATGACCTGCGCCGGTACCAGTTCCAGGGCCTTGTCGACCTTGTGTTCCCAGCGGTCGGCGCGGCTGCCCATCACCAGTCTGGCGAAGCCGCGTCCTTCGAGGGCGCGCAGGCTCTGACCGACCTGGCCCGGCGTCAGGTTCATCACTGGCTCGCGGCTGGTTTTCTGGTTGCAGGCAATCACCAGGGCATTGAGGGTCAGGGGATAGGTTTCCGGGCTGGTGGCCTGTTTCTCGATCAACGAACCCAGAATGCGGATTTCCGTGCTGCTGAGCCGTGGCTCGTCGAAAGTCGTCTCTTGCTCAGTGCTCATGGTTCTGCATCCTTAGCCGATTCATGTTTTTCACTTGCGTAGGCGCACTTTGACATCGCCCGTTCGGACTAGGCAAGGCTAACGATTCTGCCGCGTCCGTGCGGCGCCAAACTTCATGCTCAAAGGGGTGTTGCGCCACGCGCGCCCCGCCAAACGAGCAGAAGGCGCCGCGATGGAGTTTGCATTCAGCGACGAACAGGAAATGATCCGCGCATCGGCCGAGGGTTTCCTCGCCGATGTCTCGGATTCTGCCGCCGTGCGCGCGGCAATGGTCAGCGAACGGGGGTTCGACGAAGCCCTCTGGCAGCGTCTGTGCCAGGAAATGTACTGGCCGGCCATTCATATCCCCGAAACCTATGGGGGCCTGGGCCTCGGCTTTGTCGAGCTGACGATCCTGCTGGAACAGATGGGCCGGCGTTTGCTGTGCTCGCCATTTTTCGCCACCGCCTGCATGGCCACCCCTGCGCTGTTGCTGGCGGCCAATGATCAACAGAAGCAGCGCTGGTTGCCGTCGATTGCCGATGGCAGCGTGACCGCGACCCTGGCGTTCAGCAGTGCCAACGGCTGGTCCGCCGACGATGTCCAGGCAACGGTGGTGGCTGAGGGCGAGGGGTTCGTCCTAGAGGGCACCCTCAAGCATGTGCTCGATGGTCATGGCGCTGACCTGTTGATCATTGCCGCACGGCAACCCGGAACCACTGGCGAAAAGGGCATCAGCCTGTTTGCCGTGAACGCCGTATGCGCAGGTATCGAACGGCAAATGCTGCCGACCATGGACCAGACCCGGCGCCAGGCGCGGATCCAGCTCAAGGGCCTGTACCTTGAAGCCGACTGCCTGCTGGGCGAGTTCGGGAACGGCTGGTCGCACCTTGAGCGAGTCCTGCAACTGGCCTGCATCGGCCTGGCTGCCGAGCAGACCGGCGGCGCGCAGCAGGTGCTCGACCTCAGCGTGGCCTACATGCAGGAGCGCCAGCAGTTCGGTCGCCCGATTGCCAGTTTCCAGGCCCTCAAACACCGCGCCGCCGACATGATGCTGCAAGTCGAATGCGCCCGTTCGGCCAGTTATTACGCCGCGTGCGTGGCCCAGGAAGTCCTCGATCCCCAGGGTGATCCGCAGGTCGCGGCCGAACTGCCGCTGGCGGCGGCGCTGGCCAAGGCGCAGTGCTCCGAGACCTACTTCTCCTGCGCGTCCGAATCGATCCAGCTACACGGCGGCGTCGGTTTCACCTGGGAATACGACCCGCACCTCTACTTCAAGCGCGCCCGCGCCAGCGAGAGTTTCCTCGGGCTACCGGCCTGGCATCGCGAGCGCATTGCTTCGGTGATTCTGGGAGAGCAGCCATGAAAATCAGTTTCAGCGAGCAGGACGAACGCTTCCGTCGGGAAGTCGCCGACTGGATGAGCGCCAACCTCTGCGGCGAATTCGAAGCCCTGCGTTTTCGCGGTGGTCCGGGCGATGAGCATATGTTTCCCGAAGAGCGCAAAGCCTGGGAGCGCAAGCTTGCCGAAGGCGGCTGGACCTGCGTCGGCTGGGCGCCGGAGCATGGCGGGCGCGGCCTGTCGATCACCCAGCAGGTGATCTTCAACGAAGAGTACGCCCGCGCCGGCGGCCCCGGCCGCATGGGGCATATCGGCGAAGGCCTGGCCGGGCCGACCATCGCCGCATTCGGCACGGTCGAACAGCAACAGCGTTTTTTGCCGGGGATCGTCAGCGGTACGTCGTTCTGGTGCCAGGGCTATTCAGAGCCGGGCGCCGGTTCCGACCTGGCCAACGTCAAGACCCGCGCAACGCTGGATGAAGCCAGCGGCAGTTGGATCATCAATGGCCAGAAAGTCTGGACCTCCCTGGCCCACGAATCGGACTGGTGCTTTGTCATCGCCCGCACCGAGCCGGGTAGCGTCGGCCATCGTGGTCTGTCGTTCCTGCTGGTGCCCATGGCCCAGACAGAAATAACCGTACGACCCATCGAGCAACTCACCGGCACCTCGGAATTCAACGAAGTGTTCTTCGACGATGCCCGAACCGACGCCACCAACATCATTGGCGCGCCGGGCGAAGGCTGGAAGATCGCCATGGCGCTGCTGGGCTTCGAGCGGGGTGTGTCGACCCTCGGCCAGCAGATGCAGTTCCAGAACGAACTCAACGAAATCATCGCCATCGCCAAGTCCAATGGCGCCGACCGCGATCCGATCCTGCGTCAGCGCCTGGCCGAGGCCTGGAGCGGGTTGCGGATCATGCGCTACAACTCGCTGCGCATGCTCTCGGGTAGCCAGGACGGTTCGCTGCGCAAAGAGGCGACCATCTACAAGCTGTTCTGGTCGACCTGGCACGCCAGCCTCGGCAAGTTGGCGATGGACGTCCTCGGCGCCGAGGCGGAATTGCTCGAAGCCGCGCCTTACCAGTTGACCCGTTTGCAGTCGCTGTACCTTTTCAGCCGCGCCGACACCCTGTACGGCGGCAGCAACGAAATCCAGCGCAACATCATCGCCGAGCGTGCCCTGGGCATGCCTAAAGAGCCGCGTCCGCGCGCCTGAAAGGAGAGAGTTCATGTCTGTACCTCAATATGTTGAAGGTCGCGGCCTGCTGCGCGGCAAGTCGGTGCTGATCACCGCCGCCGCAGGCGCCGGGATCGGTTTTTCCGCCGCCGTGCGTGCCGCCGAAGAAGGCTGCCGTGCGCTGATGATCAGCGATATCCATGAAGGCCGGTTGGCCGAAGCGGTGCTGAAAATCCGCGAAACCACCGGGCTGCAACACGTGTTCGGCCAGGTCTGCAACGTTGCCGACGAAGCCCAGGTACAGCAGCTGATCGCCTGCGCCGAGCGTGACCTGCAAGGCGTCGATGTGTTGATCAACAACGCCGGGCTTGGCGGCTCGCGGTTGCTGGTGGACATGGCCGATGAAGAGTGGCATCGGGTCATCGACGTAACGCTCACCGGCACCATGCGCATGACCCGCGCCATGCTGCCGAAAATGATGGAGCGCCGTGCCGGGGTGATCGTCAACAACGCCTCGGTGCTGGGCTGGCGCGCGCAGAAAGAACAGGCGCACTACGCCGCCGCCAAGGCTGGCGTGATGGCGCTAACCCGCTGCGCAGCGGTCGAGGCGGCTGACTACGGCATCCGCATCAACGCGGTCAGCCCGAGCATTGCCCTGCACGATTTCCTGCGCAAATCCGCGCCCCAGGCAGTGCTCGATCAACTGGCCGCCAACGAAGCGTTCGGCCGCGCCGCCGAAGTCTGGGAGGTGGCCAACGTGATGATGTTCCTGGCCAGCGACTACAGCTCCTACATGACCGGCGAAGTGTTGTCGGTGTCCAGCCAGAGGGCGTGACCATGCCACGTATTTTCGACACGCCGATGGCCTTGTTCGACGCCGTGGGCGAATCACTCGGCGCCAGCGACTGGCTGTTGCTGGAACAGAATCGCATCGACCGTTTCGCCGACGCCACCGGCGATCACCAGTGGATTCACGTCGATCCGCTCAAGGCTGCCAACGGTCCGTTCGGCGCCTGCATTGCCCACGGCTACCTGAGCCTGTCGCTGGTCAATCTGTTCTTGCCGCAGATCGTCGAGGTCCGTGGCCTGGCCATGGGTGTCAATTACGGCTGTGAGCGGGTGCGCTTTCCCTCGGTGGTGCGCGTCGGCTCGCGGGTGCGCGGCAGTGCGCAACTGATCGCGGTCGAGGAAGTGAAGGGCGGCGTACAGGCGACCATCCGCGTCAGCGTCGAAATCGATGGCGAGGAGCGTCCCGGCTGCGTGGTCGACACCATCAGTCGCTATTACCCGGCCTGACCTTCAACAGCATTTTCGAGGAATCCAGCATGAAAGAAGCCGTCATCGTTTCCACCGCCCGCACACCGATCGGCAAAGCCTTTCGCGGTGCGTTCAATGACACCGAAGCGCCGCAACTGGGCGGACATGTGGTGCGCGAAGCCGTGCGCCGTGCCGGTATCGAACCGGGTGAAGTGGACGACGTGATCATCGGCGCCGCCGCGCAGCAGGGTACGCAGTCCTATAACCTGGGGCGTCTGTGCGCGATTGCCGGAGGCTTGCCGGCATCGGTTGCCGGGATGGCCGTCGAGCGCCAGTGCTCGTCGGGCCTGATGAGTATCGCCATGGCCGCCAAGGGCATCATGTGCGACGAAATCGACATCGCCGTGGCCGGTGGCCTGGAGTCGATTTCCCTGGTGCAGAACAAGCACAAGAACCTGTATCGCAATCAGTCGGGTTCGGTGATCGAGCTGGACCCGCACGCCTACATCCCGATGATCGAAACCGCCGAGATCGTCTCCGCGCGCTACGGCATCTCCCGCGACGAGCAGGACGAATACAGCTACCAGAGCCAGTTGCGTACCGCACAGGCTCAGAGCGCCGGACGCTTCGACCGGGAGCTCGCACCGCTGACCAGCCGCAAGGCACTGTTCGACAAGGCCACCGGCGAAACCAGTTATGAAACCGTCACCTTGCTGCGCGATGAGTGCAACCGCATCGACACCACTCTCCAGAGCCTGAAGGCGCTGGAGCCAGTGTGGCCGGGCGGTCAGTGGAGCGACAAGGGTCGTTTCATCACCGCCGGCAACGCCTCGCAGTTGTCCGACGGTGCGTCGGCCTCGGTGTTGATGAGCGCGAAAATGGCCGAGAAACGTGGCCTGGAACCGCTGGGGATCTATCGTGGCATGGCCGTCGCCGGTTGCAATTCCGACGAGATGGGCATCGGCCCGATCTACGCGATTCCGAAATTGCTCAAGCGTCATGGCCTGACCATGGACCACATCGGCCTGTGGGAGTTGAACGAAGCGTTCGCCTGCCAGGTGCTGTATTGCCGTGACACCCTGGGCATTCCGGCCGAGCGCCTGAACGTCAATGGCGGGGCGATCTCCATCGGCCATCCGTTCGGCATGTCCGGGGCGCGGATGGTTGGCCACGCGTTGGTCGAAGGCCAGCGTCGCGGCTTGCGTTACGTGGTGGTGAGCATGTGCATCGGTGGCGGCATGGGCGCTGCTGCTCTATTCGAGGTGGTCTGAATGATCAGCGCACAACATATCCAGACGACAATGGCGCGTTACGTGGAATTGGTGGATGCCGGCGACATCGACGGCATCCTCGCGCTCTACGCCAAAGGCGCCACCGTTGAAGACCCGGTCGGCCAGGCGCCGTTGCAGGGCATCGACGCCATCGCGCGTTTTTACCGTGAAGGACTGGGGGCGATGAAAGTCTCCGCAACCCAGACCGGCCCGGTTCGCGCGACCCTCAACGGTTGCGGCGCGATGCCGTTCCGGGTCGACATGGAGTGGGGCGGGCAACCGTGCTCGCTGCATGTGATCGACGTGATGGAGTTCGATACCGACGGCAAAGTCCGCTCGATGAAAGCCTACTGGAGTGAGGTCAATGTGACGACGCGAGGTGCAGCATGAACCTGGAGCAGCGGATCGCCCGCCTGGAAGCGCTGGAGGATATTCGCCAGCTCAAGCATCGCTACCTCAACGCCTGCGATCTCAAGCAGGTCGAGGTGATTGCCGACTGCTTCGCCGAAGGTGAAGTGCTGATCGATTACGGCCCGCTGGGGATCTTTCGTGAGCGCGACAGTTTTGTCGCGCTGTACCGCGAACTGGCCTGCCATGAGCGGGTGATCGACCTGCATCACGGCGCCAACCCGGAAATCGATGTGCTAAGCGAAGATGAAGCACAGGGCCGTTGGGCCCTGTGGTATTTCAACCTGGATGGTGAGAGCGGGGCGACGCGGCAGTTGGGTGGGTTCTATCAGGACCGTTATCAGCGTATCGCCGGCCAATGGAAGATCGTCGCCACCCGCTTTACCGCTCACTCGGAAGTGGCGCGTTCCTGAAAGTTGCTCACTCCAGAGGTGGCTCCTGTAGGAGCGAGCTTGCTTGCGATGACGGCATGTCAGGCAACATCAATGTTGAATGTGCCGACCTCATCGCGAGCAAGCTCGCTCCCACAATGTTTGTGGTGACGCCGGCATTGCGAGTACACCCCAATCCCCTGTGGGAGCGAGCTTGCTCGCGATGGCGGCATGTAGGCAACATCAATGTTGAATGTGCCGACCTCATCGCGAGCAAGCTCGCTCCCACAGTGTTTGTGGTGACGCCGGCATTGCGAGTACACCTTAATCCCCTGTGGGAGCGAGCCTGCTCGCGATGGCGGTGTGTCAGGCAGCATTGATATTGGATGTGCTGACAGCCATATCCGGATTCTGCGTTCGGCCGGTTTCGTAGTAGGCCTTGAGGTTCTCGGCAATCTGCCGAACGACCTTGTTGAAGGCCTTGGCCAGCAACCCTTCAATCAGCTTGCCACCGCGCAGGCTGTAACTCATTTGCAGAGTGATGCGGGTCGCGTTGCCTTCGGCTTGCAAGGCATAACTGAAACTCGCCTGGCGAAACGGAAAGGGCGAGTCATTGCCGCCCTTGTGCAACCGCAGCACGAACCCCGTGCCTTCCTGCCACTGCACCACGCTTTCATCCAGATACTGACCGCCCTTGCGCAACACCCGGCGACTGGCGCCGATACCTTCCGTTGCGCCTGGATGAAACTGGCAACCGGTCAGGCCTGGTACATAGTGCGGGGCAAGGCTCAGGTCGCGCAGTTTGGTCCAGGCGGCTTGTCGCGTGAGGTTCAGCACAACGCTGTGGCTGGCTACGGGCATGTCGAAAGTCCTCTTATGGATGGGATTGAGCCGCATCGAGAAATGCCGGGCGTTCTCCCGCGCCATGCACCGCGATGTCCGCGCCGCTGACGTAACGGGCCAATGTCGATGCCAGGTACAGGCAGGTATCGCCAATATCCTCCGGGGTCGCCAGGCGTTGCAACGGAATGGTCGCGGCCACCCTGGCAATGCCCGCGTCGTCACCATAATGCATGGCCGCCTGCTCGGTGAGAATCAGCCCGGCGGTCACGGCGTTGACCCGCACCTTGGGCGCCCATTCCACCGCCAGCGAGGTCGTCAGGTTGAGCAAGCCGGCCTTGGCCGCGCCATAAGCGGCGGTGCCGGGGGAGGGGCGGGTGGCGCTGACGCTGCAGATGTTGATGATCGCGCCACCGTCGGCCTGGGCCTGCATCACCTGGTTGGCCTGCTGGCACAGGTTCAGTGGCGCAATCAGGTTCAGGCGGATGATTGCCTCGCTGAAGCGCGGCGAAGCCGTGGCGGCGTCGGCATTCGGCGAACCGCCGGCGTTGTTGACCAGCACATCGAGGCGGCCGAAGCGCTCGACGATCTGCGTAATCAAGCGCCCGGACTGCTCGACATCCCGCAGGTCGCAGGCCACGAACACCGCCTCGCGCCCGGCGCTGGCCGGCAAGGTTTGTGGTGCTTCGCGACCGCAAATCACCACCTCGGCGCCACAGTCCAGAAAGCGCTGGCTGATGCCGCGACCCACACCTTTGCCACCTCCGGTGACCAGTACCACTTTGCCGCGAAAGTCCATTGGATCAAGCATGGGGGTGTCTCGTTCTGTCGCTCGGGAATGTAACCGATGCTAGGTCTGCAACCCCCGGCAGGCCAACGTCCAAAGGGACTAGAGATTGTCTGTAGGAGCGAGCCTGCTCGCGATGGACCTGAGAGCACCGCGGGGTGTCAGGTATCCAGCGTCATCGTTGACGACCATCGCGAGCAGGCTCGCTCCTACAGTTAGTAGGTAGTCCTGTCGGACGATGTTGATGGCCCGACCCGTCGGAATAATCCGGCTACAACAACAGGCCGGGAGGACACCTTATGGGCGCTTCAGCGCAAGGGCACTTCGTTACGCTGCCGGATGGTTTGCAGCTGCACTACAAAGACACCGGTAACGGCGAACCGGTGATTTTCATCCATGGCAGCGGACCGGGTGCCAGCGGTCACAGCAACTTCAAGCAGAACTACCCGGTGTTCGCCGAAGCCGGTTACCGGGTGATCGTCCCGGATTTGCCCGGCTACGGCGCTTCAGACAAGCCGGACACCCTCTACACCCTGGACTTTTTTGTCGCCGCCCTCAGCGGTTTGCTCGATGCCCTCGACATCCAGCGTTGCGTGCTGGTCGGCAACTCCCTGGGCGGCGCGATCGCGATCAAACTGGCCCTCGACCAACCGCAACGTATCGGTCGTCTGGTGCTGATGGCGCCCGGTGGCCTGATGGAAAAAGAACAGTATTACCTGCAGATGGAAGGCATCCAGAAAATGGGCGCGGCTTTCGCCAAGGGTGAGCTGAACGATGCGGCGGGCATGCGTCGCCTGCTGGCCTTGCAACTGTTCGACGAAACCCTGATCAGCGACGAAACGGTGAACGAGCGCGTCGCCGTGGTTCAGCAGCAACCGGTGTGCGTGCTGTCGACCATGCAGGTGCCGAACATGACGTCGCGCCTGGCTGAATTGCAGTGCCCGATCCTCGGTTTCTGGGGCATGAACGACAAGTTCTGCCCGTCCTCCGGTGCCCAGACCATGCTTGAACACTGCACCCAAATACGTTTCGTGATGCTCAGCGAGTGCGGGCATTGGGTCCAGGTCGAGCACCGTGACTTTTTCAACCGCCAGTGCCTGGCGTTTTTTCAGGAGGCCCGTGGATGAGCGTGCAATTGCGCCGTGAGTTCGGCGAAGAGCTTTATCAGGCGCTGCTCAGCGGCTCCACCCTGGCGCCGCTGACAGAGCGCTGGCCGTCGATCAGCATCGAAGACGCCTATCACATTTCCCTGTACGCCATTGAGCGTCGGGTGGCGGCCGGTGACCAGATCGTCGGCAAGAAAATCGGCGTGACCTCGGCGGCGGTGCAGCAGATGCTTAACGTGCATCAGCCGGATTTCGGTTTTATCACGCGGCAGATGTCGTTCGATGACGATGCGCAAATTTCCCTGTCCGCCAACAAACTGATCCAGCCCCGTGCCGAGGGCGAGATCGCCTTCAAGCTCAAGCATGACCTGGTCGGCCCCGGCATCACCGAAGCCGACGTGCTGGCCGCCACCGAATACGTGATGCCGTGCTTCGAGATCGTCGACTCGCGGATTCACGACTGGCGCATCCGCATCCAGGACACGGTCGCAGACAACGCTTCTTGCGGAGTGTTTGTGTTGGGCGACAGCAAGGTGGATCCGCGCGAACTGGACCTGCCGAACTTGCGCATGCGCGTGTTCAAAAACGCAGAGCCCCTGAGTGAAGGCCTGGGTTCGGCGGTGCAGGGCAACCCGTTGACGGCGGTGGCCTGGCTGGCCAATACCCTGGGCGCCTTCGGCATTCCGTTCAAGGCCGGGGAAATCATCCTGTCCGGCTCGCTGGTACCGCTGGAACCGGCCCGTGCCGGCGACCGTTTTGAACTGACCATTGATGGCCTGGGCAGTGCCCGGGTGTCTTTCTGCGCCTGACTTTTGGAGTTTGACCCCCATGAGCAAAAAACTCAGAGCGGCCATTATCGGCCCGGGCAACATCGGCACCGATCTGCTGATGAAAATGTGCCGATCGCAATGGATCGAGCCGGTGTGGATGGTTGGCGTCGACCCTGAATCCGAAGGCCTGAAACGTGCTCGGGAAATGGGCATCAAAACCACCGCCGGCGGTGTCGATGGCTTGCTGCCTCACGTCCTCGACGATGACATTCGCATTGCCTTCGATGCCACCTCGGCCTACGTACATGCGGAAAACAGCCGCAAGCTCAACGAGCTCGGGGTGATCATGATCGACCTCACACCGGCGGCCATCGGTCCGTACTGCGTGCCGCCGGTCAACCTCAAGGAGCACGCGTCGAGCCTGGCGATGAACGTCAACATGGTCACTTGCGGTGGCCAGGCGACCATCCCGATGGTGGCGGCGGTGTCGCGGGTGCAGCCAGTGAGCTACGGCGAAATCGTCGCCACGGTCTCTTCCGGTTCGGTGGGCCCGGGCACGCGGCAGAACATCGACGAGTTCACCCGCACCACCGCCGGTGCGGTGGAGAAGATCGGCGGCGCCCGACGCGGCAAGGCGATCATCGTGATCAACCCGGCCGAGCCGCCGCTGATGATGCGCGACACCATCCATTGCCTGACCGATGACGAGCCGAACCAGGATGCAATCCGCACCTCGGTGCTGGAGATGGTCCGTGAAGTGCAGCGCTATGTGCCCGGCTACAAGCTGATCAACGGGCCGGTGTTCGACGGGCGCAAGGTGTCGATTTTCATCGAGGTCGAAGGCCTCGGCGATTTCCTGCCCAAGTCCGCTGGCAACCTCGACATCATGACCGCCGCCGGATTGCGCACGGCCGAGATGTTCGCCGAAGAAGCCCACAAGGGCACCCTGCAATTGCCTGCCCGTTGAGTGGAGAATCGCTATGAATTTGCAAGGTAAGAGCGTCCGTCTGCATGACATGAGCCTGCGCGACGGCATGCACGCCAAACAGCACCAGATCAGTATCGAACAAATGGTCTCGGTGGCCACCGGTCTCGATGCGGCCGGTGTGCCGCTGATCGAAATCACCCACGGCGATGGTCTGGGCGGTGCTTCGCTGAACTACGGTTTCCCGGCCCACAGCGACGAGGAATACTTCTCTGCGGTGATTCCGAAGATGAAACAGGCCAAGGTCTCGGCCCTGTTGTTGCCGGGGATCGGTACCCTCGACCACCTGAAGATGGCCCACGAACACGGCGTGTCGACCATTCGTGTGGCGACCCACTGCACCGAGGCGGACGTGTCCGGCCAGCACATCGGCATGTCGGCGAAGATGGGCCTGGACACCGTTGGCTTCCTGATGATGGCGCACATGGTCAGCCCGGAAAAACTGCTGGAGCAGGCGCGGTTGATGGAAAGCTACGGCGCCAATTGCATCTATTGCACTGACTCGGCCGGCTACATGCTGCCCGATGAAGTGACGCAAAAGATCGGGGCCCTGCGTGCGGGACTGAACGCCGGGACCGAAGTCGGTTTCCACGGCCACCACAACATGGGCATGGCCATCGCCAACTCCCTGGCTGCCATCGAGGCCGGTGCTGCACGGATCGACGGCTCGGTCGCGGGTCTTGGCGCGGGGGCGGGTAACACGCCGCTGGAAGTGTTCGTCGCGGTGCTGGAGCGCATGGGCGTCAACAGTGGCGTCGACCTGTACAAGATCATGGATGTGGCCGAAGACCTGGTGGTGCCGATGATGGACCAGCCGATCCGCCTCGATCGCGATGCCCTGACCCTGGGTTACGCCGGGGTCTACAGCTCGTTCCTGTTGTTCGCCAAGCGTGCCGAGCAGAAGTACGGCATCGCTGCTCGCGAACTGCTGGTGGAGCTGGGCCGACGCGGAACCGTGGGTGGCCAGGAAGACATGATCGAAGACCTGGCGCTGACCCTGTCGCGGGCCAGGGGTGTACTGCCGACCTGATTAATGCGGCAACGAAAAAACCACCGATCCGGTGGTTTTTTTATGGCCGCTGGAAACCGTGCTCAAGGCAGCAGATTGCGCACCACGGGCGGGTAGCAGTTGATGGCCGAGCTCGAACAGCTGAAGTAAGCCGTGGTCGGTCGGTAGGCTTCGTTCTTGAACAGCTGGCACAGACTGGTGGAAGCACCGGCACAGAGGATGATGAACAGAGCACAAGTCGTTTTGCGCATGATGAGTCTCGACACGGTTTTATTGTTGTAGAGACAGGTTATGGCGGTGGCGCGCGAGTCGCCTCGTCCGAATGGACTAGTTGATGACTTGAGAACTGCGCAACCCCCCTGTGGGAGCGGGCTTGCTCGCGAAAGCGGAGTGTCAGGCGATGGAGATGTCGACTGTGCCGGCCTCTTCGCGAGCAAGCCCGCTCCCACAGGTATTGTGTGGTGTCAGACCCGTCGGGCGAGGGCGCCTATTGCCATGAACAGCGCCGCAATCGCCCTGGCCTCGTGGAGTTCGCCACGGGCCACCAGTTCGGGGATTTGCGCCAGTGGTACCCGCAGGCATTCCAGGGGTTCGGGTTCGTCGCCTTCGAGTTGGCAGGGGCTCAGTTGTTCGGCCAGTACGACCCGGTAGCGATGGCACAAGTGCCCCGGTGCCAGGGTCAGCTCGCCCAGTTCAGTGAGGCGTTCGGCGCGCATTCCGACTTCTTCGCTCAGCTCGCGCTGCGCCGCCTGCAAGTAGTCTTCATTGGGCTCGGCGCCGCCCTTGGGCAGGCCGAGAATGGTTTTTTCCACACCGACCGCGTATTCGCGCACCAGCAGCACATGCTCTGGATCGGGCATCGCCACCAGCATCACCGAGCGATAACCGGTGCCGCGCAGGCGTTCGTAGACCCGCTGCTGGCCGTTGCTGAATTGCAGGTGCAGGGCTTCGATCTGAAAGTGGCCGCTTTGCGCCAGCAGTTCAGTCTTGAGGATGGTTGGGCAGTTGCGCATGGGGCAGTCCCCTGTTTGGGATAAAGACACTGTGCGCTGTGCAACGGGAGCCGCCATCGTCCGAGCGGACGAGGGCGGCAATGAGGGCTAGCCGAGGGTCGCCACGCTGCGCAGGATCAGGCGCACCAGCATGGTCTGGCGGGTCACGCCGGTCTTGGAGAAGGTCGAGCGCAGGTGTGCCCGCGAGGTGTTGCGGCTGATGCCCAGCTCCTCCGAGGCTTCGTCGAGGGTCAAGCCGTTGGCCAGCAACATCGCCAGCTGGGTTTCCGCCGGGGTGAAGTCGAACAGCGCGCGAACGATTTCCTGCGGTGCGGTGGATTGTTGTTCCGGGTCGCTGATGAAAATCACCACGGTCGGGCACTGCTTGCCTTCGCTCCAGTCGGTCAATGGCACCGAGCGCACGATGATCCCCAGGTCCGCTTTGCCGGACGGCCGTTGCACGCGCAGGGCTTCGACCACCGAGGGGTTGCTGCTTTTTTGCGACAGCAGCGACTGCTTGACCAGGCGACGGAACTCTTGGGTGTCCCGGGCCGTACCGACCTGCAGGCCATCGTTGACCAGTTTGATGCCGTCCTTTTCCTGGATCAGCCGGTCTGCGACCTGGTTGGTCTGCAGTACCTTGCCGGCCTCATCGAGGATGATCGTGCCGACCGCCATCTGGTTCACCGCGCCGGCGTACAGATTGCGTTCGGCTTCGATGCGGTTGAGCTGCATGTGGATCTTGATCGAACGTTCCAGGTGCGCAATGAAATGCGTGAGCATGGCCTTTTCTTCATTGCCGAACGGCTTGTCGTCACGTCCGCGGCTGATGCGAATGCGGCACTGGGCGCCGTCGACGGTGTTGATGTCGGCACCGAGGATGTGGAACACGTCCACCGGTTCAAGGAAGTTCTTGTAGAACTCGGAATTCTGCCAGTCGTCGTTGGAGACGAACTCGGCGAGGGTCACCACCTGACGGTTGGGCAGGTCGACAAACGGATCTAGGCTGAAAAAGTGTTTGTTGTACGACGCGGTCGCCTCGGTCGAGGTGCCGGTGGTGTTGACCATCAAGCCGTCCACGTGGGCGCTGGGCGGACGCAGGATGAAGGTCACGTACTTGCTGTTCAGATGCACATTGAGCTGATTGAGAAAAGTAGCCCAGGGAATGGTTTCCAGCGGACCCTGATAGAGGTTGCCGATCAAATCACTGAACGTATCGAGGCTGAGGCTCTGCTGCATAGGGAAAAACCGTTTTTATTATTAGCGTTGGCGGTGGCCGAGAATAAGCGCCGGTATCGACTCCTTGCAACGCTCGGGCTCAGGGCCTGACCGGCGGCTGCCGAACAGGCCCATGGCGGGCGAAAAGCCGCTGGCGTCAGACCCGTTCGCTGGCGCGCACGACAAACTTCTTGTGTTCGGCAACGTCCGCCGACAGTGCCTCGACGTCGGTGTAGAACTGCTCGTACCAACGGCGTAGCTGATAGACCGGGCCGTCGCCATCACACAACAGCGGGTTATCGACGCGGGTCTTACTGTGCCAAATGGCCACGTCTTCGTAGAAGGCTGCCTGCGCCTGCGCCACGTAGGCCTTGGCCATCGCCTGGTTCTGCTCTTCGCTCAAGCCCGGGATCTTCTTCACCAGCACGCCGTAGCGCAGGGTGAAACTGTCGAGGTCGACCGGCACATGGCAGTTGAGCAGGATCGAGTGGATCGGCTGGCCGTTCATGGCACCGTTCATCTCGGTGATCTGATAGGCCGGGCCGAAATAGGTGGCTTCGGTGGTCAGCACGCTGTCACCGGACAGGCGCTCACTGCGGGCGCGCATGATCTGGGTGGCCAGGTGGCCCTGGAAAATATTGATGAACTCGTCGACCGGTGCGCCATGGACGGTGCCGAAGTGCGCCATATCGGCGATGTTGTCGATCAGTTCGCGGCAGTTGGTGTCGATCTGCAGCTCAGCGACTTCCCACGCCGCCCATTCGTCGCTGTAGCAGGCGTCGATGCGCGGAATGCGTTGTTCCGGCAGCGGGGGGTTGCCTTCGGGGTCATTCCAGACGAACAGCAACTGGTTCTCTTCCATGATCGGCCAGCTTTTGATCTTGGCCCGTGGCGGGATGCGCTTGGCGTAGGGGATGTCATCGCACACGCCATCGGCGCCCCAACGCCAGGCGTGGAACGGGCAGCGGATCGAGTTGCCTTCAACGCAACCGGTGCTCAGGTCGGCGCCCATGTGCGGGCAGTAGCCATCAAGAATATGCAGCTCGCCGTCTTCACCCTGGAACGCCACCAGACGGGTGCCGAACACCTCCAGGCGATGGGCCTTGCCGTCGCGGTATTGCGCGGCCAGGCCCAGGCAATGCCAGCCGCGGGCGTAGCGGTCTTCCAGCAGTTTGGCTTCGATGCGGTGCAGGGTACTCATCTTATTATTCTCCCAAGGGATCACGGGGTTGGCGCATGTAACGGATTCTGCCGCCCCTGTAAAAGCGGGCATCGTCTGAATGGACGATGGCTGCTTTAAGTAGGCCCGCTCTACTGGCGCCATTGGACCCATGGCAGGAGTTGGCGATGAGTAATGAACAAGGGCCGGTAGCGGTGATTACCGGGGCCGCCAGTGGTATTGGCCGTGGCCTGGCCGAACACGCGGCGACACTGGGCATGCGCCTGGTGCTGGCGGATCGGGATGCAGCGGGCCTGCAAGCCCTGTGCGACGAATTGAAGGCCAGCGGTGTGCAAGCGATTGCCTGCGTCACCGATGTCGGTGATGTGAAACAGGTCGAGCGCTTGCGTGACCGGGCTGTCGAGCACTTTGGCGGGGTCGACCTGCTGTTCAACAATGCCGGGGTGATGCAAACCGGCTTCAGCTGGGAAATCACCGAGACGCAATGGCAGCGCATGCTGGACGTCAACCTCAACGGCGTTATCAACGGCATTCGCACCTTTGTGCCGTTGCTGCTCAGTCAGGGTCGGGCAGCGCATGTGGTCAACACCGCGTCCCTAGCCGGGCTGGTCAGCAGTCCGCTGATGGCGCCGTACAACGTGACTAAGCAGGCGGTGGTCGCGCTCTCGGAAACCCTGCATTACGAACTCGCCATGATCGGTGCGCCGGTATCGGTTTCGGTGCTGTGCCCGGGGCCGGTGGCCAGTGAAATCATGGCGTCGAACCAGGTGGTGGACACTGCCGGGTCCGACTTCAGCCAACTGCTCGACAGCACCATTCGCCAGGGCATGACCCCGGCGGAACTGGCCGCGCAAGTGTTCGCCGCCATCGCGCAAAAACGCTTCTGGATCCTGCCCCACAAGGGTTTCAAGCCGGCCCTTGAGCGCCGGGTACAAAGCATCCTGGGCGAGACCAATCCGCAGTTTCAAATGGCCGACGTAGAGGACGATGCCCATGCCGCTCGATAAGCAGATCGCTGGGGTGCTCCAGCAATTTCGCGACATCCCCGAGCCCGATTTCAGCCAGGTCGATGCCGCTCAGTACCGGCAGTTCTCCGACAACCTGCTGCCGGCCATCCCCGGCGATCCGATGAGCGAAGTGCGCGACTTGCGGGTGGCCGGCGCGGACGGGGAACTGGACGCACGGCTGTACCGGCCATCGGAAGAACCCGACCTGCCGTTGCTGGTGTTTTTCCATGGTGGCGGGTTTGTCATGGGCAACCTCGATACCCACGACAATCTCTGCCGCTCGCTGGCCCGCCAGACCGAAGCGGTGGTGGTGTCGGTCGCCTACCGACTGGCGCCGGAAAGCAAGTTCCCCGCTGCGCCTCTCGATTGTTATGCGGCCACCTGCTGGCTGGTCGAGCACGCGGCTGAATTGCGTGTCGATGGCAGCCGGCTGGCTGTGGCCGGAGACAGCGCCGGGGGCAATCTGGCGCTGGCGGTCAGTCAGTTGGCGGCACGACGCCAAGGACCGAAGATCAGCTATCAGTGCCTGTTTTACCCGGTCACCGATGCGGGTTGCGACTCTCAGTCCTTCGAAGACTTTGCCGAGAGCTACCTGCTTTCCGCCGCAATGATGCGCTGGTTCTGGCAGCAGTATCTGCAAGACGTCGGGCAGGCGGATGACCCATTGGCCTCGCCGTTGCGTGCCGAGAGCCTGGCGGGATTGCCGCCAACCACCCTGATGACCGCCGAATTCGACCCGTTGCGCGATGAGGGCGAGGCCATGGCCGAATGTTTGTGCGAGGCCGGCGTGCCTGTGCGCGTACAGCGTTGTGACGGCATGATCCACGGCTTTATCAGCATGGCGCCATTTGTCGAAGGGGCGGCACATGCCTTGTCCGATGCGGCAGCCGACCTGCGCGGGGCGCTCAAATGAACGGCCTGGCTTTCAACACGGTACCGCAACTGATCGAGGCCATCGGCGCCGGTCGGATGGTGGTGATCACCGACGACGAACACAACGGCGAAGGCTCGTTGCTGATGGCCGCCGAACAGGCCGGGGCCGAAGCCGTCACTTTCATGGCGGTGCAGGCACGCGGGCTGATTTGCCTGGCCCTGACCGAGCAGCGCTGTCGCGCGCTGGGCCTGGACCTGATGGTGCCCAACTCCCGGGCGCAACATGGCGTGGGTTTTACCCGCTCGATCGAAGCCGCCACCGGGGTGTCCACGGGTATCTCGGCGGCGGACCGTGCGCGGTCGATCCAGGTGGCGGTCGACCCGGCCAGCGTTCCGACGGACCTGGTGCAACCGGGGCATATCTTCCCGGTGCAAGCCTTGCCCGGTGGCGTGATGCAGCGGGCCGGACATGTCGAGGCCGCTTGCGACCTGACACGTCTGGCGGGGCTGCAACCGGCGGCAACCCTGGTGGGCATTCTCAACGAGGACGGCGAACTGGCCCGTGGTGCCGAATTGCATGAGTTCGCCCAACGTCATGGCTTGCGGATCGGCACCATTGCCGACCTGATTCACTACCGCATCCTGCATGAAGGCACAATCGAGCGCGGCGGCGAGTATCCGCTGCATACCCGCCACGGTGAGTTCCAGGTGACCACCTATCAGGACACCTACCAGGGCTCGCTGCACCTGGCGCTGGTCAAGGGCCGGATCGACAGCACGCAACCGGTGTTGGTGCGGGTGCAAAGCATCGAGACGTTGCGTGACGTGCTGGGGTGTGAAAGCGAAGGCGGGCCGCAACAGTGGACGCTGGAGCGTTCGCTGGCCAGTATCGCGGCGGCCGGTAGCGGTGTGCTGGTGCTGCTGGCGCAAAAGGAATCCGCCGAGGGCGTGCTTGAGCAACTGCGTCAGCGCAGCGGCGGCAAGCACCGGGCGCCACAGTTTCCGCAACGGACTTTGGGCATTGGCGCGCAGATCCTGCGCGACCAGAACGTGCGCAAAATGCGCCTGATGAGTTCGCCGGTGCCGTACACCGCCGTGTCCGGGTTTGATCTGGAAGTGACGGAGTTTGTGCCGTTTCAGCCGACAGTCTGAAGCCAACACAAAACCCAGTGGGAGCGAGCTTGCTCGCGATAGCTATCGATTAGTCACATCCGGTCAAAGGTTGACCCAACGCCCAAGCATCCACCGGTCTAGCCTTGCTCCTGAATTCACTACGGAGGGGGCAAAGGAATGCCTGATTTACCTGCTTCATTTCGTCTGCGCATCGGCCGCTATGCCGAGCCCAACAGGGTTTACCTGTTGACGAGCAACACGCTGGATCGAGAACCGGTTTTCAAGGATTTCGGTTTGGGCAGGCTGGTCGTCAAGCAATTTCAATATGCACGGGAACAATACTGGGCGAACTCTTTAGCGTGGGTCGTCATGCCCGATCATTTTCATTGGTTGATCGAGTTGCAGCAGTGCTCACTCAGTCAGCTGATGCAAAAAACCAAATCATTGAGTACGCGGGCCGTGAACATGTCCGTCGGACGTAAAGGCAGTCTATGGCAGCAGGGCTATCACGATCGGGCGTTGAGGCGGGATGAGGACCTGGTCAAGCTTGCTCGATATGTTGTCGCGAACCCGTTGCGGGCTGGGTTGGTTGAGAAGCTTGGCGACTATCCGTTGTGGGATGCGATCTGGGTTTGATCCGTAACCGCGTAGCCACCATCGCGAGCAAGCTCGCTCCCACAATGATTTTTGGATAGCCGCAGATGTTGCGTACACCCGGTAACCCTGTGGGAGCGAGCTTGCTCGCGATGGCGGACTGTCAGTCGACATCAATGGTGAATGTGTCGGCCTCATCGCGAGCAATGGTTTTGTGATTAACACCGTTCCGTGCTTGCTTAAGGCTTCACACCCCGCAACATTTTCTTCGCCTGATCTTGCACCGCCTCTGGCGCGGTCATGTTGCCGTCGATCACGGTGATCACCGCGTGGCCTTGCCACAGTTGATAGGCATCGGCCTTTTGCTGGGTTTCGGTCGGTGTCGACGGGGCAGCCAGGTTGACGTGGACCACGCCGTCGGCGCCGCGCTGGGAGGTGAAGTTGACCCGATCCCAATTGCCGATCGGCGCAAAGCGCACGCCTTTGACTTCATCGGGTTTGAGGGGCGGGTAGTTGAGGTTCAGGCCGCTGACGCCCGGCAGGCCGAGCACGTTCAAATCACACTGATGTTTGTTCCTGGCACAGGCCTGTTTGGCGTCTGTACCGGCCAGGCCCGCCTGTTCGATGACCTTCACGGCAAAGCGCGCCGTGTCGTCCATGGCGCCGAGGGTCTTGCGGTAGCCGGCCTGCTGGTCGCGGATGATCAGGTCCATGTCGATACCCGTGGACACCGCCACCGCCGGAATTCCCTTGAACATCGCGCGAACGGCGGCGTTGAGGGTGCCGGACATCTGCGTCAGCGGGCCGACGTTTTCGCCGAAGTTGCTGCCTGACACCACCAGGTCCGGCGGCGAATCCTTGAGGATCACATCGAGGCCGACGTTGACCGCATCCACCGGCGTGCCGATGGCGGAGGTCTTGCCGGCGGGCGGGGTGTAGTCCTGTGGTGGCCCGACGCAAAACTTGCCTGGCGCCAGTTCGGTCACCGCCAGGGCCTGGCCGGGTACGACCACGCTGGCGGCGCTGATGCCGCTGCTGTCGTTCAACGGGCCGACCAGGGTGACCTTGTGCCCGGCGGCGGTCAGCGCCCGGTACATCGCATCGATGCCGGGCGCGCGGCAGCCATCGTCGTTGGTCAGCAGGATGTTCAGGGCGTTGGCTTGCATCGACAGGCCAACGCTGGCCATGGCGATGATGCCGGTGAGGAGTTTGTTCATGGCGAAGTCTTCCGTGGGCGCAGCGGATTTTACAAAGCACAACGCCCCGACCGAATGATTCGGTCGGGGCGCGGTGAGTTTAGCGGGTGCCGAGTTTGCGCAGGTTGCCAGGGGTGAATTCGTCTTCAGTGAAGGCGGTGGCATTGAGCTTGGCCGGCTTTTGATCGATCAGCATGCGGTCAACCAGGTAAGAGCCGGCGATCAGGTCGTGGTAGATGCCGAGACGAGCGTGGTAGCGCTGCATCTCATAGGCGTAGATCGAGGTCTGCATGTTGGTGCGCCACAACTGGCCACGGCTGTCGTAGTTGTCGGCCATGGTCGCGGACCAGGTGTCCTCGTCCAGGTACAGCACGCGCTTGGCGTATACGTGGCGGGCACCTTCCTTGAGGTTGGCCTGCAACACCCAGACGCGGTGTTTCTCGTAGCGCATGTACTGCGGATCGACGTGGCCGGTGGTGTCCAGGATCTGGTCGGCCGTTACGCTCGGGTCGTCGATCTTGTAGTTGTGGTACGGAATGTAGATTTCCTTCTTACCGACGATGGTCCAGTTGTAGCGGTCTGGCGCACCGTTGAACAAGCGGTCTTCGTCGTACACGCGAAAACCTCCCGCGCCGGTCGGCGAGTCATAACCCACGGTCGGCGCGCGACGTACCCGGCGTTGGCCGGGGCTGTACTGCCAGGCCTGGCGCGGGGAGGCGGTCGGATTGATGAACTCGTGACCGACCACGATCTCGCCTTTCTTGCGCACCGGTTCCAGGGTGGTGAGCAGGAAGTGGGTGGATACACCGTTCGCGGCCTCCAGGGTTTTGTCCGGGCTCGACCAGATCGAGAAGATCTTGTAGTTGACCTCTTCCAGCACCTTTTCCTTGTTGGAGTACACCACCGCCTGGCCGTAGTTGGCCTCTTCAGTGTTGGCGCGCCCCTGCAAGGTATGGTTGAACATCAACTCGCTGCCGTTCTTCGGGATCGGGAACGGCGAGGCACCCCAGGCGTTTTTGGTGTCGTTGTTGTCATTCTCGAGTTCGGCAGTGACGGCGTTTTTCTTGATCTGGTCTTCCAGGCGCTGATCAAGGCGGAAGTCGCGGTGGCTCGGGTAGACCGGGATCTTGAAGGTATCCGGGTATCGCTTGAACAGCGCCTTCTGGCCATCGGTCAGGTTGTCGGCGTACTTGTCCATGTTCTTCGAATCGATCACGAACAGCGGTTTTTCCGCGGCGTACGGGTCCGGGTACGGCGTGCCGGGGCCGGCGTATTTGAGTCCTGGCGGCAGGCCGCGCCATTTGCCGGACCAGGCCGGGATGCTGCCGTCGGCGTTGCCGGCTTTTTCGGCGCCCATCGGGGTCAGGTCCTGGCCCAGGCGGGCGGCTTCTTCGGGGCTGACCTTGGCGTAGGCCAGGCCACTGCCGAGCAGGCCGACGGTCAGCGCAGTGCTCAATAATGTTTGGGTGAATCTGGACATGCTGTGCTCCTCCGACAGGGGAATCAGAACCGGTACTTGAAGTTGAGCGCGACGTTATCGCGGTCGGCCAACGGGCTGTTGTTGGCGCTGCCGAGGTAGGCGTTGTAGCGGGCCTCGACGGTGAAGTTGCCCAGGTAGCGCCACGAACTGCCGATGCTGGCGCGGTTATCGTTCTGGCCGGCGTTGATCGAGCCGACCATCGAGCTGTCGCCGTGGGCGGCGGCGCTGAAGGTGACAGGCACCGACATGTCCCATCCGCTGAACACGTCGTTGTAGTCAAAGTTCGCCTGCACCGTGTAGCCCCAGGCATCGCGGTCATAGACCAGGCTGTCGGTGCCCGGCAGCGCGAAACCAGGGGCCAGGGTCACTGGCTGCGACTCGTCGTTGCTGACCACGGTGTTGTAGACCAGCTCGCCGGTCAGGCTGGTGTTGTCGGCGAAGGAGGTCGGGCCGAGCACATAGATCATCGACGTTTGCGCTTGTATGGTCTTGCCGCGCACGGGGCTGGAGAAACCGTTGTCGACCATCACTGGCGTGCCGTCTCGGTAGCTGACTTCACCGGCCCAGCTGACATCGCCCAGCACCGTGGCGAAACTCGCACCGAACAGGTCGATGTTGTCGAAGTAGCGCACCTGGTAGCGGCCCAGGTTCGTCGCAAAGTCCAGCGACGGCGTCTTGTCGTGATAGCGCGAGTAGAAGAGGCCGAACTCGGTGTTGTTCAGTGACTCCGCGGCGTAGGTGAAGGCCACACCGTACTGGCCGCTGTCGCTCGGCTTGTCGTCCTTGAGGCGGGTGACGAAACCGGAGGCGTCGTTGAAGCCGCCCTCGTCGATGAAGTCGGTGGTGGAGAAGTAACTACCCACGCCGAACAGCTCGGTTTTCTCCCACTTGTATTGGTAGTAGGCCTGGATACCCAGGCTTTCGGTCAGGGCGAACTGGGTGAACAGTTGGCCGACCGGCAGCAGGATTTCCTTGACCTCGACGCCCGGGGTGGTCGCCTTGGTCGCGTCCACCGGGCTCTGGGCCGCGGAAATACCCGGATAGAACAGACTTTCACCCCAGCTCACCACCTGATTACCCAGGCGCGCGTTGAGGGCATGGCCGCTCACGTCCCAGGTGCCATAGGCGTAGTAGTCGAGCATGCGCAACTCATTGCGATGCTGGTCGATGGTGTCCTGGGAGAAACGGTCGGGTTTGCTGCAATGGCCGCCGGCGAAGCAGTTGGAAGTGCCGGTGGTGTTGTCGTTGTCCTGATCGTAGACGTTGTCGTAGAAGCCCGTCGCCCGGACGAACACGCCGTAGTCGTCTTGCCACTTGATGTTGGCTTCGGTGAGAAAGCCGCTGCGGTTGTTGATCAGGCTGCCTTTGTCGAACGCGTTGTCGCCGTCATTGCCGTTGGCATTGGCGGTCAGCTTGTGATCGCGAGACTCGGTCCGCCAGGCGAGGCTGTAGGTCAGTGTGGTGTCCCAGTCGATGCTCAAGTCTTCGCTTGGCTGAAAGCTCATGGCGTTAACGTGAGCGCTAAGTCCACCAGCCAGCATCAATAGAACAAGCTGTGTGCGAGGGTGCTGTGTTGGTGGGGCGATTATTGTTTTTATCATGTCGTCCTCATGGCCCAGGTCAGACCTGCCCGACCTGCATTTCAGGGGAGTGATTGGTGCTGTGGGCGACTATGGAGTCACGACTTGCGCGCAACATCGTCCAAGCGGACTAAGCGATTTGTACGGGGCGGGCGCAGTCCCGGCCTTAGTCTTATCGGACGATGAACACCCGGCGCACGGGGCGAACAATCCCGAGACCGACTGCACCGGGCGAAGATCCGGCGGTGGCGGTTTCTGCCTGATGGGCGCTGAACAAGGGTGATCGCATGAACACTGCCGGGATCAAATGGGACGAGTGCTGTGATGTGTTGGTGATTGGCTCGGGAGCCGGGGGCATGACCGCAGCGCTGCGCGCCCACGACCTGGGCCTGAATGCGCTGCTGATCGAAAAGAGCGGCGAGTACGGCGGCACCTCGGCGGTGTCCGGCGGCGGCATCTGGATCCCCAACAACCACCGGATCAACGCCATTGGCGGCAGTGATTCGGCGGCCGAAGCGATTGCCTACATCCGCGCCGTGACCCACGGCGAGATCGACGACGGGCGCATCGAAGCCTATGTCGAACACGGCCGGGAGATGGTCGAGTACCTGGAACAACACACCCGCGTGCGCTTCGAGGCGCAACCGCGCTACGCCGATTACTACCCGGAAGTCGAGGGCGGAAAACCGGGCTATCGTTCGATGGATCCGCAACCGTTCGATGCCGCCGAACTCGGCGAAGAATTTTTGCGCATGCGCGCACCGTCCCCCGGCACCCTGATGATGGGACGCATGGCGATGACCATGAAAGAGGCGCAAGTGCTGCTGTGCCGTGGCCCCGGCTGGTTGCGCCTGACCCTGCGGGTGATGTGGCGCTACTGGCGTGATCGCGAGGGGCGGCGTTTATCCCGTCGCGACCGTTTCCTGACCCTGGGCAATGCCTTGATCGGTGCCTTGCGCTGTTCGTTGCAGGATCGCGGCAAGTCGCTGTGGCTCAACTGTGCATTCGAAGAGCTGCTGCTGGTCGGCGACCGGGTCGGCGGGGCACGGGTCAATCGCAACGGTCAGTTGCTCAACGTCAAGGCGCGCTACGGGGTGATCATCGCCGCCGGTGGTTTCGAGCGTAACCAGGCGATGCGCGAGCAGTACCTGCCGCAGCCGTCCCGGGCCAACTGGAGTGCCACGCCACCCAACAATACCGGCGACGGTATTCGCGCTGGCCAGGCCATCGGTGCTCGGACCGCGTTAATGGAGCACAGCTGGTGGGCGCCGACCACTTACGTCAAGGGTGAAGAAAAACAGCGGGCGCTGTTCGTTGAACGCACCTTGCCGGGGTGCGTGATGGTCAACGCGGCGGGGGAGCGTTTCGTCAACGAAGCCGCGCCCTATACCGATATCGTTTACGCGATGTACGCCAACAACCGTGAAGGCGCCGCGAGCGTGCCGTGCTGGATGGTGTTCGACGCCGAGTTCCGCCGCAAATACCCGTGCGGCGCCTTGTTGCCGGGCTATGCCCAGCGCGATTGGCAATTGCCCGAGCATTTGCGTGATTACTTCCACAAGGCGTCGAGCCTGGAAGAACTGGCGACGAAAATCGGCGTCGACGCTGGCGGGCTGGTGCGCACCGTGCAGCGTTTCAACGGCATGGCCGTGCAGGGCGTCGACGAGGATTTCCACAAGGGCGAATCACTGTTCGATCGCTACTACGGCGACCCGAACGTGCAACCCAATCCGTGCCTGGCGCCGTTGCTCAAAGGGCCGTTCTACGCCGTGCGCATCGACGCCGGCGACATCGGCACCAAGGGTGGCCTGCTGACCGACGTGCACGCCCGCGTGTTGCATGAAGACGGCGAACCGATCAACGGTCTGTACGCCATCGGCAACAGCGCCGCCTCGATGATGGGCCGCACCTATCCGGGTGCCGGTTCGACCATCGGCCCGGCCATGACCTTCGGTTACCTGGCAGCCAATCACATCAAGCGCCAGAGCGAAACCGCTTCGGCGAAAACCTTGTTCGGGAGTGTCGAATGAACAACCAGCGTCCACAGATCGCCGTAGTGACCGGCGCCAGTCGCGGAGTCGGGCAGGGTATTGCCCTGGCCCTTGGGGCGGCGGGCATGACGGTGTATGTCACCGGTCGCGCCCCGGCGCAGGGCGGGTCGAATTTGTACGGGCATGCCTTGCGCGGCTCGCTGGAGGACACCGCCGCCGCGATCACCGACGCCGGTGGGCGCGGTATCGCGGTGGTCTGTGATCACGCCGATGACGCGCAGGTTCAGGCGCTGTTTACCCGTGTGGAAAATGAGTGCGGGCATCTGGATCTGCTGGTGAACAACGCCGCGTTCATCCATGACCAGTTGATCGAACCAGGGCCGTTCTGGACTAAATCGCTGGACCTGGTGCGCATTCTCGACGTCGGCCTGCGCTCGGCCTACATCGCCAGCTTCTACGCCGCGCCGCTGTTGCTCAAAAGTGCACAAGGGCTGATTTGCTTCACTTCGTCGTTCGGTGCCGGGTGCTACATGCATGGCCCGGCGTACGGCGCGCAAAAGGCCGGCGTCGACAAGCTGGCGGCGGACATGGCGATCGATTTCGAAGGGCAGGGCGTGGCGGCATTGTCGCTGTGGCTCGGCCCGCAACTGACCGAACGCACGAAGATTGCCGGCGAACAGCATGGCGAGCAGTACCAGGCGTTTCTGGCCCACGCCGAAACCCCGCAATTCAACGGGCGGGTGATTCATGCCTTGCTCAATGATCCGCAGTTGATGGCGTTGTCCGGGCAGACCCTGATCACCGCCGAAATCGCCCCTGGCTACGGCATCAGCGAAGCCGAAGGCCGCCAGCCGCCGTCCCACCGCGCCATGCTCGGCGACCCGCGCCAGCAGCATCCGGCGCGGGTGGTTTAACTCGGTACCAGGTAAAACACAAAACCCTGTGGGAGCGGGCTTGCTCGCGAAAGCGGTATGTCAGTCAACAATAATGTTGAGGCTGATGACCCCTTCGCGAGCAAGCCCGCTTGTATGTTTAGACTTGAAGGGGTGGGCGGGACTAACAGCTCGATTCCGACTCTAGCCAGTACGGACCGTGGGAGACTTCTCGTTCCGCCCTTTCTACCTAAAGCGCCGATAAGGAATTCATCG